>CAYZVN010000047.1:0-25224 GCA_964482025.1 uncultured Saccharophagus sp.
GTGCGCAGCGCAAAAGGCGCAACCCCATTGCTAAAGGATAAATTGATATTGTTGTTGGCGGGCTGGCTGTTGGATAGCGAGGCGGTGTTTGCACCCACCGCACTCGGCGCTGCGCCACCGGGGTCGTCTGCGGCGCGCGCCAGCCACATTTTCAAACTGGAGACGTTGTAACCGGTAGCGGGGCCGCAGTCACCGGTCGCGGGATCACGCCGCATCATAGTCGCGGTAAAGGGGTGATCGCGACGTCCAATAACATCTTCATCCCAGCCCACCGCCGGGGCGATGACAAAGGCGTTGTCACGGAAATGAATGTCCGATGAAGTAGCGCTAATACCACCGGCGGCATCGGCGACGCTTAGTGTCAATGATTGGGCGCGCGGATTGTTCAGAGCCAACACAATATCGCCGGCATCGGCTGCCGTGAAGCGATAGCTGGCCTGGCCATTGTCCGCCCCTGCCGTCAAAGTTCCATTCGCATTCGCCGGAACATTAGTTTTTGTCCAAGTCCCGCGACCGGTGGATGTGGTTAGCGAAATCGTTCCGGTATAACCGGTTAATTTATTGTTGCCGTCTCTCACGGTAATAGCGGTAATAGTAATGTGTTTTGCGCTGCAGGTGCTTGCGTTGCTGCTACCGATATCAATCAATAAACTATTAAGAGTCGGCACCGCGCCATTACAAAGGGCACCAAAGTCTGCACTGGCGGCACTGTTGCTGTAAATGATGGAAGATTCATTCTGCATATCAATGCGCCCGGCAGCGGAAACCGCCCCCGTAATTTTTGATCGAAAATGCATGGTTATGCCGCCTGTTTGAGAATAAACAAAGGCTTTTAAATCCACCTCGTTGTCCAATGTTACAGAATTTTTGGCGTAGATCAGGAGGTTGGCGGGATTGCCATTCGCCGTAGAGGCCTTGTAAGCAAATCTCACGCTGCCGTTAACAAAAATTCGTGCCGGCGAATTACCCGATACATTGATTACTACTTCCTGATCTATGATCAAGTCGCCATTAACATAATAATCTCCGGGTGAGAGATTTAAGGTTGACCAAATTTTGGTTGTAAATCTACCCGTATAATATTTCCCACCCGGAGAGGTAAACCCTAAGGTTGCACCTTGTTCCACATTTACCTCAGCATAGTGTCCTGCGGGTCGGTTTAGATTTCCCTGGTAGCCAACGGAAATAGCACCATTGGCTCCGCTAGATGCGGGAATGGTGTAGTTGATGGCCGAGTTTCGGCCGCCTGAAGCCGAACAGGCTGCGGTATTACAGGAGGCCCAACCGCTGTTATCGGTAATGGAGGGTATGTTCAGTCTTGTGCCGCCACCCACGATACTTGAACGCCAGTTCATATGCAGCGAGCCGTTGGCGGAGTGTGATTGTGCGGCTGTTGAGAAAATATCACCACAGGATGTGGCATTTACCGAGGCCGAAAATAAAAATAGGGCCGCGTAAAATACCCATATTTCAAGTTTCAACCCGACTTTACCAAGGCCCCGCACCCCCGTAAAAGTTGGCCACATGTTCGCATGGTTCCGTCCGAACCGAGTGCTGCAGTTTTTGCGGGCACTACTCATAGCGCACCGCCGTTATCAATCTACGCTCGGCAACCAAAGTGCCGCTACCACAGGTCGCATTCACTTCTACCTGGTAGATACCAGAAGCGTCACCCGCATTCGCCACAACAGCGCAGCTCAGCTGGGCTGAGCATCCATTTAAACCCGCAGTCGTAAAATTGAGGCTGCTCCCGTTGACACTGGCACAATTAAGGTCCGCATCGGCTTTGTTGGTCGCAGTGAATAAAATGCGGTTCATGGCCAACTGTGACGCGCTCTCCGCCGCATAAAATGCTTGAACCGATATGGTTTCCTGTACCGCAGAGGAAAATTGCCCCGATGACAATCGGCTGATGGTCAGCGCCAATGCGCCCAAGCCCACCAGAATAAATAATGCCAGTGGCATTAAAAATCCCGCTTGCTTTGGCTTTGTCGCCGTCGATTTCCACCAAACGGATTTAGGGTACATTGCGAATCAACACCTGATGGTTGAGATCGAGGGAGGCTGTGTCGCTACGAAAAATCAAACTGATATGCACGGCCATATTCCGATTTTGCGATGCGGGCGACAGCGCAAAGGCTGTGCCCTTGGGCTCAACCTTGTGCGACATTAAGGCGCTGGCACCGCCTGGATCCGCGTCACCGAGCGCACCCGTGGAAAACCCATACTGATAAAAGCGCACCAAATTACCGTTGTTCAAACAAAAGCGTACAGGGTCGGCAGCAAGATATATCCGACGATTGATGGAGTTGCGAATAAAGCGGTGATCGCTGGAAAACGGTATTGAGGTGTAAGGTGCACTGCCCATAGCGCCCAGACCAACCCTCGCCGCCGGCGCGGAATGGGTATAAATATCCGCAGGTGAGAACGGCGAAATGACTACATGCCGTGGCGTGCTGCCGGAAAGAGTAAACGCACCCGTGGTCACTTGATTGTGAGCAGCCATGTTATTACTCGCATCCGCGACCACGCCCTGATAATGCGTTGCCGCAACCACCGGCATAAATTCAATACAGCGCCCCCCCGCACTTACTCTTACCGAATTTGGCAACGCCATACGCAGCTCTCGCGCCATTTGTTCGAGCACCAATCTGCCCCGCTGAACCAAATGATTGCGCGCCTGGGCGGTGTGGTAAGACTCCAGCGCACTGACAACAAAGCTCGCACCTATAACGGCAATGATTCCCAGAATAACCACCACAAAAATAACTTCGACCAAGGTAAAACCGGTCTGCGTCAATGGCGAATTTCTGCGGCGCGCGCTCATCAGAAATTTACCTTATAGGCGCTTAGCGTCAGGGTGTTGCCGCCTGGCATAGCAACGCTGACTTGAATCCGTTTGGCTTGCGATGGAGCTAAGCCCAGATCACCACCGGCTTGAGTAACCGAAACCGACAATGGGAATTGTGGATCGGAATGATCCACGTGGCCGTGATAATCCCCCACATCATCAAAATCCCCGTCGGGGGAAATGCCACTGCAGGGCAGACCGGTGGGTGAATCACAGGCGGGAACGCCGCCGGTGGGTGTGTTTTCGTCAAACTTGCGCGCGAGAATATCGTCGAGTGTTGCCTGGGCTTTTTCCAGCGCTTTTATGCGCACTGCAGGATCCACACTCTTCACTACGGATTCGTTAAACACCGCCAGCAGTGCGCCCATGGCAATGGCCACCACCACAATGAACACCATGACTTCGATTAAGGTAAAACCGCCCTGCCCCTTCACTTGGCCCAAGGCGCAATTTACAGAAGCAATATCAGTAGACATAGCCGGTCGCCGTGACAGTTACCTGGATGCTCTGTTCACCTTTGCCAACGGAAATTACTGCAGGCGTGGTATGGCCCAAGTGGTTGTAGTCAAAGCTGTGTGTGCTAAAAATAACACCGCCATCCACGACTAATGGATATTGGCTGCCCGCCACATACACGCTTTCATTATTGGAAAAGTTGCCATCGCCATTCATATCCAGGCGGATATCAATAGTACTACCACTGACAAGAACCCGGACCGGCGCCAGTTGCGCCATCGCTTTTTGCTGGGCAGAAAAAAGGGCCGTGGTCAAAAGATCACGGCCCGCTTGTAGTTGAAATGTGGTTTGGGAGATCATGCGGGAGCCAACCATCGCGGCCAGCACCCCGACAACTATCAGGACCGCAATCAGCTCAACCAGTGTAAATCCAGTGATATGAGCCTTGTGGCTGACACACGATTGTTGTTGCACATGCTCCCCATAGTCATTTTGATCCAGCGATTATTCGTCTGCGCCCGCCGCACCTATAATGACAAACTCTGCGGTTTGACCACCCACACCAGTCAAGGTACAAGTGACGGCGACCTTATCACCAACCGCCGCTGGAGTGATTGTATAGCCGGCTGGCAGATTGCCATTGGGATTAGTGCCCGATAACAATAACGCCCCATCCGTACAGTTTGAGATATTAACAAAAGGATCGGTAGCGGTTGAGGTAAGACCTGCTTCAATAGCAATGTCCACTGCGTGATTAAGCGCAGACCCACTTTCGATACTTCCCGCAACGCCGCGCACCGCCGCTACGGCTGCTTCGTCTTGCAAATTGACAAAGCGTGGCACCGCTGTTGCGGCCAGTATGCCAAGAATGACAATGACTGCAATGAGTTCGATTAAAGTAAAACCCGATTGCTGTTTACTCATGGATAATTCTCCAAACTATTTACGACTGATAAAGATGTAAGGGCAGATCATTGTCAATTTTTTGACGCCTATACCGCCTTGTGTAGATGCGACTTCGGTTGAAGTCAGAATTCCGCCTTAGCCTCCGGCTGTTCCGACTGGGCACTTATGTCTCACATACCCAAAGCTTAGCCAATGTTTTCATATTTTCCT
Organism: uncultured Saccharophagus sp.; assembly: GCA_964482025.1. GTDB lineage: Bacteria > Pseudomonadota > Gammaproteobacteria > Pseudomonadales > Cellvibrionaceae > UBA5868. The sequence goes on from CAYZVN010000047.1 coordinate 4,424, forward strand.
GTCATAAGAAGGCTTAGGCCAAATTGCCGAGCTAAATAAGTCAGTTATGAAATGAGCACTTTTATTAAGATTTAAAATAACCAAACCGCAGGACCCGTTACGAGGAAAAAAAAGCCGTAAGAACCGTCCATTCATCGCGTAATTTAACCTGTTACCACTCCAACAAGGCGCGCATATAACATCATCCTATTACTGCAGAGAGACAATGGCATAAGAACCCATTTTGGTGAGAAATGACGAGGTGATAATCGGCGGTAACGAACAGATAAGCGGAAGCGAAGAGAGCTGCGCTTTATCCGCTAGCGAAAAGAAATAGACAAGGCAGCTCATTGATAAATGGAGTGAATAGGGTTGCGCTTATCAAGACGATCAGAAAATGCGTCCTAACGGCGCGCCGCTTCTAAGTGCCGCTAGGAGGCATATGAGTTCTGCAGGATAGATCTATGTCGCCACGGGCCGCTAAAACGCCCAGTGCCAGCCAAGCCGAAGCACTAATGCGTTGCTGTCAACTAACGACCAGTCATCGGTTGCCACCTGTAGAGACAAAGCCTTAGCTTGAAGCGCGATCCAGGTGGCTTCCATGGTGAAGTCATAGCCCGCAAGTAAGTGCCAATCTCCTCCCATTCGATAGCGCAGGAATGCGCGGTCAAAATCCGTGCGGTCGTATTTTTCCCGTGTGTACACAATCGCCCACGGGCCATAAATCTCCTTCGCCAAAGAGAGCTGATAGTGCACCGGTAAATTTTGCGTGTAGTTCTTGTAGCTTTGGATGCCGGTCATCATGGGGTCGCGGCGGGCGTAGCCGTTGGAGTCGTAATAGGTCGATGTAGGCGCAACGTCCGCTTGGGTATAGGGCGCGTCGTCCCAATAAATTTGGCCGAGTAAATCGTACAGATCGATGTTCAGTTGCCAGCCGTTGCCCAGGCGTATATCCGCCTCCACATCAATTGAATAACCCGTTCCGCTTGCGGTTTGGATATTGCGTCGGCGCAACAGGTAATCTTCGTGATAATGGTACAGAACGGCTAAATCACCGCCGTTAATGTTGCCATCCGTTACCGTAAGCTGGCCTTCCAGGCTGCCGTAAAGGAGATCCTCGGCATCAAAATAATTGAGGGAAAGCCGCACATTGGAGTGTTCGAGCAACGCTAGGTTGTAACCGATACGCCAGCCTTCGGTTTTAATATGCTGTGCTTTTAGGTAAACGTCATAAATTTTATTATCGGGAAAGCGAACTTTATTTTTATCCCGATAAATAATGTCCATTGTGTCGGCGCTAAAATCAAATACGTAATCTTCCCGCATAAAGTACGCCAGTTCAAACCCTCGATAAGCTGCGCCGAATTCGATTTTATTGAATGTCAATGCAACATTTCCTGGCACGGGTTCGCTTATTCCTTTTAAGTCATCCTCGAACGCTTTAATGGGTACTGCATCACTGAAGAAGGTGCTGCTGTGACGAAGAAAGACAGCGGCTTGGGTGTCTTGCGCATTCGCTGTAGTGGCAACGCTTACGGCTAGGGAAAATCCAATCAGGTAGGTTACAACAAAGCGCATGAAAAATTCGGTTCCGTTATTTCGATGAGTAATTTATCAGGGCAAAAAAAGGGTGAACTTTCGTTCACCCTTTTAGGATTGATTACAGAGATTCGAAGTTACCATCCGTGTAAAGAATTCGGATGGTGGTTTCCTCTTCAATGGTGGCGTAGGTCTCGCCATTCAAGGAGATATTACCTGTGAGACGATTCCTGCCTTCGTGCTGCTCTTCCCACAAAGACATAACCACACCATCCTGGTTCGTCACGGTCAGAGCACCCTGCGGCGCACCATCAGCTGCCAACATATGGAAGCGCAGCTGCTTGCCCGGGTAGCGAACAGTCAGCGTGCTTTCCGCATCGTCGTATCCGGTACGCGCAATGGCGAAGTTCAGTGACACGGCATTGGGTATGCCGGTTAACCGCGCGGTGAAAGCTAGGTTGCCGTAAAGCTCGGCATAATTGTCTTCCGTTTCGCCGGTAAAACTATCGTCTTCATCATTGTCGGACCAGGCTTCCACAAAAGTAACGCCTGTGCCATCACCAGACACGGTCACCACAAAGCCGGCGCTTTCGCCGCTGAGGTTATTTGCGCTCCCTGCCAAGGTGAGCGAGAGCACATCTGCGGACATTACAGCGTTGCCACCATCCTCATCCTTACTGCTGATAATTTCGACGCCCTGCAAAGATACGCTCAAGGTGCCTTTTACAGTCACCGGATCGACAACCTCGTCAGTCTCTTGTTGTGCCAGTTCAATTTTCAAATTGAGGTCGAACTGGGCCACGGATTCATCTTTCGCTTCCGAATCCGCTTCCTCGTCGATATCCGCTTCTAGAGCGAGCTCAGTAATCGCGATGTGTGATCCTCTACCTACGGTCATTTTTAGCGTGTCAGAACTGGCAGAACCTTCTACATCGTATCGGCCATCTGCGGTCTGGTTGCCCGGCGCCTCGTCGTATTCCAGGGCGTTGGTCGCGGTCAGATTAACGGCAACGCTATGGCTACCGCTGTCGGTGTGCACCTCAATGCTCTGGTCCACGGTGAAGACTCCAATATCGTCCGCGACGGCAATTGCAACCTCCACACCATCGTCGCTGGTGTAGGACGTTCGCTGGCTGTTATTGCTGAGCGCGCGGTTGGCGTCGTCAATCGCTTTTGCCGCTATCGACAGAGCGTGTGCTAAATGACTGGCTTCTTCGCTGGAAGCCACTTCGGCGGCTTCTAACTGCATCGCAAAGTCTTCGGAAATTTGGCCGATGGTGCCGCCGTTGACGCTGGTATCGCCAAAGGAAAAGGCGAAGTCGCGCAGATCTTTCACCATGGCCTTAACTTTTTCCAGCGGCTCTTTGTCGGATACTTCGCTCGGTGTGCCTTGAGAAGGCTGATCCGGCTCTTCACTGTTCGCCAACGCTTCTTCAGCGATAAGATTTTGCAAAGCGCCACCGAGGTCTATCGGCTGTTCAGAATCGAGTGTCCGCACCCGATGCAGAATGTTTTGCGCAGCGCTGAGGATTTCCGCCAGACTGGTTGAGCCTTCGGTGGTCGTATTTCCGGGGATGCCCTCCTCGGTGAATCTCGTGCGGAATGCTGTTAAGGCCGCAAAAATATCGCCCTGACTGTCGGCACGAGCCGCTTGCGCAATGGCCGCATTCATCGCGGCATACTGAATTGCGCGGCTGTCGCCACTCAATGCCGCTCTAACGCTTTCCTCATTGGTAAGGTCGACGACGGGGATGCTGAACAAATCATCAGTGATACCAAAGCGGTTGGCGACCGATGAATTCGCCCGCTGGATTGCAGCGCGAATGGCGTCAAGGTTGTTTTGATCTGCACTGTTTACGGCCATGATCGCGGCGGCCATACTGGTGAACAGGTTGATGTTGGCTTCTTGGTTGTTCGCTGCGGATGGCACTACCGCTTCCAGATTAAAATCGGAATCGGTAACGGGCATAGCATCGCCAAAGTCCACGCCATCACCACAACCTTCTGATAAGTCACACACCATGGTAGAGCCAGTAGTAGGCGTAACCCTGAGCCGTAGAGGCTGGTCTCGGTATGTAACGGGAACCCTTAAGGTATAGCTGCCGGCATTATTTGTTGTGGTATTCGCGATTGCGGGACTCTGCTCTCCATCACCAAATGCGTGAGCGCTGACGTTAAAGCCCCGTAAAATACCTTTGCTCGCGCCCCCATTTACCGTGAACGTCTGTTCCGGTTGGGGCTGGGGATTCGAAGGGGGATAATATTTATCATTGTCGTCACAACCGCACCCCTGCATATTGATCGCGACGAGGGCGGCGCTGACCATAAATATTCGACGTAGATGGATCATATTCGTTTCCTTTTGGCTGAAAAGAGCACCTGAAAAGCTGGCACACCAATTAAGATGTTTTGCCGTTCGCCTGCGACCGCACAACGCAAGCAACGACCGTGGAAATTTTTATTTGCCCACGGTTAACAGCATAGATCTAACTACAGGGGTAGCAACTGAATTGGCGAATAAACACGGAAATTATTGTTATAGATGGCAATGCATTCATGCAAAATGGTAATTACATAGCACCTTTTTGGACGTTGTACATATCCCACATAGGTAAAAAGATGCCGAGGGCCAAAACCGTGACAAAGCCGGCCATAAAAATAATTAAAATAGGCTCTATACTGTCGCTTAATTTTTTTAGATCGTAGTCGACTTCACGCTCGTAAAAATCTGCTACCTCTGCTAACAGCTCTTCCACCTTTCCGCTCTCCTCCCCTACGGCGATCATTTGCAGCACAAGGGGACTTAGCATTTCCGCGTTCATGTGGGTTCGCAACAGGCTATCGCCACGCTCAATGCCACGGCGGATACGTTCGATCTTCATCGCCAGATAGGGGTTGTCGATTGCTCTTGCACACAAGGTAAGCGCTTGATTGAGGGGAACACCCGCTCGCAACATCAAGCTGAAACTGCGGGCGTAACGCGCCATGGAAGCGCGGTCGATGATGCTGCCAATCACCGGTAGTCGCAGTTTTTTCTGCCCCCAAAAAACCGCACCTTGGGGAGTACTTAAGTAATACCAAACACCTGCTACAGCAATCCCCGAGCCTAACAGAAGTGCCCACCAGTAATTAACAAAAACATGCGACGTGCCGATCAGAATTTTGGTCACTAACGGTAGCTCGGCTTTAAACTGCTTGAACATATCGGCAAATTTGGGAATCACCGCAATATTCACCACCGTCACCGCAATCGCTAAGGCAATAACTACGAACATCGGGTAGCGCACGGCGGATTTAATACTTTTGCGCGTCTCTTCGTCGCGCTCCATATAAAATGCCAGTTGCGCGAACACCTGATCTAAGCTACCGGTGCTTTCACCGACGCTGATCATGCTGACAAATAAATTATTGAACACCTTGGGGTGTTTACCCAGTGCAGGTGACAAAGCAGAGCCACCCTCCAAGCGCTGGGCTACGTCATTCAGCACGCGCTGAAATTCCGCGTGCTTTAAACCCGCCGCGAGACCGCGAATACCGCGCACCAACGGAATTCCCGATTTGGCGATGGTGTACATCTGGCGGCAAAACATAATCAGATCGACCGTCTGAATTTTTTTGCCCCCCAACAGGGTGCCTATCTCCACATTCATGGAGGAAGCGGCGACCACTTGCTGAATGTTAACCGGCGTTATGCCTTGCTCCAGCAAGGCCGAAGCAGCGGCGTCGGTAGTGGCAGCCTCCAACCGGCCCTTGGCCAGTTCGCCTCGCGCAGAGCGGCCCTGATATTCAAATGTCGGCATAAATGCTCACTTAAATCGCCTCACCGATACCAAGGTTCAAAGCGCCGGCAGTGGCCCGGCCACTTCGGTTAGGTGCTCATCTTCTACTTCCGCCGAGACCCGCAACACTTCCTCAAGCGTGGTGATGCCCTGCAAGGCGTAGTCCAGTGCACTTTTGCTCAACGGCCGATAGTTTTCCTGCGCATGGGCCGCCTCGTTGAATTTACGCACGCTGTTATCGCGCAGCGCATCCGCCATTTCATGATTAATTTCCAGCAATTCAAACACCCCGATTCGGTCGAGATAGCCACTGTTGTAACAGTGCGGACAGCCAGCACCTTTGCGCAACTGGCTCACATCCGGCTCGGCCTGGCGCGTCATGCGCCGAATTAAGTTCAGCTCCTGCCCATTGGGTACGTAGGCTTCCGCGCAGTGCGAGCAAATCCGACGCACCAGGCGCTGGGCGATTACCGCTTTAAGGCTGGAGGCAACAAGGAAGGAGTCGACGCCCATATCCAACAACCGCAAAGCCGAGGTAACCGCATCGTTGGTGTGCAATGTCGACAACACCAAGTGCCCGGTCATGGCGGCACGCAGGGCAATTTCTGCCGAGTCGGAGTCGCGAATTTCACCGATCAGCAAAATATCCGGGTCTTGACGCAACGTTGCGCGCAATACGGTGCTAAAGGTGAGGCCAATTTTTTCGTGCAGCTGCACTTGGCTGATACGCGGCAGACGGTATTCCACCGGATCTTCCACGGTAATAATTTTTTTCTCGGGGGTATTGAGTTCTGCCAGCGCACCGTAAAGCGTGGTGGTTTTACCGCTCCCGGTCGGCCCGGTAACCAGTACTAGGCCGTAGGGGCGGTTAATGACATTGCGAAACAGGCGCACATAGTGCTCCGGCATGCCCACTTCGGTCAGCCGCCGTATGCCGGCAGAATGATCGAGCAGACGCATCACCACCGACTCGCCGTACTGCACCGGCATGGTGGAAAGACGCACATCAATACTGTGAGAGCCGATTTTCAAATTAAAGCGGCCATCTTGCGGCAAACGCTTTTCGGAAATGTCCAACCCGGACATTAATTTCAAGCGCACCACCAGCGCACCGGCAATGCGCTTTTCGTTCATCACCTGCTCAACCAAAACACCGTCGATCCGCTGGCGGATACGCAACACGGTTTCATCCGGCTCTATATGAATATCCGAAGCGCGAGTATTGATCGCCTCTTCAAATATTTTTTGCAGAAGCTTGACCACCGGGGCGTCCATATCTTCCGCAGTGGTGAGAATATCGGCCATGTCGACCGCATCGCTTTCCAATTCGTCGTGCAGCTGCTCGGCCAGGGAGGCAATTTCAGCGGCGCGCGTGTAGGCGATATCGAGAATATCCAGCAGTTCAGACTCGCGCACTACCGCTGGCTTAATCGGCTTTTTAAGAATTTTTTTGATGTCATCCAAACCAAAAATATCGGTGGGATCAGACATACCCAAAAGATACCCGTCACTGTCGTCCTTGAGGACGATTACCCGATAGCGCCGGGCGACGGCTTCCGGCAGAATTTGCACCACGTCGCGATCAAAGCGAAAACGTGCTAAATCGATAAATGGGTAATTTAGCTGTTTGGAGAGGAAGTTCAGCAGAGTATTTTCATCGACAAAACCCAACGCCACTAATTGGCGGCCAAGTTTATAGCCGGTTTTTTTCTGTTCGACGAGTGCTGTTTCCAGCTGTTGCTGACTGATAATTTGCTGAGCAACAAGAATGTCGCCGATGCGAATACGTTTTGGTGCGCTGGCAATTTCCACGTCTCTACCTGCTATTTAAGGCCGTGAATGACAAATCCTGTTGGCGCTGACGTGCATATTGCATTACCCGTAGATCCGGGTGACCCAACACCAGCACCTTGGCATAGGCATCAAGTGCGGTGCCGGTCAGCCCCTCTTTATCCGCACTGACCGCCAGGCCCAACCAGTCGCCGACATTATTGCTTGTCGCGGATACCAAGGTAGCGTAAAGCTCTGCGGCAGCGGCGTAGTGCCCCGCTTTTTGTTGCAATCCCGCCAGCAGCCGCATGCGCTGCTGTTCAGCAACGCCGGAAAATTCCACTGCGGCTAAAGCCTCAAGCGCCGTAGCTTCTTGCCCATCGAGCAAAAACAGCTGCGCTAACACATAAGCCCGCACCGATTGATGATGTAAGCGGTCCGCCAAACGGCGTAAATCGGCGGCGGCTCCCTGCTCGGCGTAAAAGTCTGCCAAGGCAACGGCGGTTTGTGGCGCCGCACTTGTGTGTGTCAATAATTCCAGGGCATCTTGCTCGCGCCGCCGGCCATCGCTGCGCAGGCGCTCCGCCATCTGTTCATCGTTCAGCCGGAGTGCCGGCGTTATTTTGGCTTGAGGCTGAGCGCTCGAAGGTTTCGCGACCTGGCGCGAAGTCGGCTCATCCTGCAGTGCTGCTTGATAACTCTCGAGTGTGGCCTGGTCGACACCGACGGTTTTTGCTTTCTGCCAATATCCCTGTGCCGCCGCAAACCGCTGTTCCGCTAGCGCTTTGTCCAGCCACTGGAGATACGTTTGCTGAATAGATTCGATGCCCGCGCGCGCCTCGGCATTGGCCGGGTCGATTACCAACACGCTTTTGTAAAACTGATAGGCGTTATTTCCTGCCGGAGTGGTCAGCTGGTTTTTCGCTAGGGCGTCGGCCGCCTCTGTCAACAACTGCTGCACTGCTTCGATGCCTGCGGCACTGCTCTGTATCGGACTGGCCGAAAAAGCGGACCCTGCGGCAACCTCCCCATGCGCATTTAAGTGAACAGATTCAGCATTGCCGGATTGCTCTGCGGATTGTGCAGAAGCCTCGGCAACAACAGCGGCCTGAGCATGCTCTTCTTCGCCGCTGGCGCTAGTGCCGGCAGATTGCGCCGCCTGAACGTTCAGCCACTTACTATTCAGTGCAATCGGTTGCGGAATTTCCGTAGGGATTGTAGATTTTTCCGGCATTAGGCCCAGCAGATTCCATTCAACCAGCAGCGCATAGGCGACCGCCAACAAAGCAATGGCGGGCAGTAGATATAGCCGCCCACCTGTGGTGGCGTCGCTGCCTTGGCGCTCCCTAAGGCCCGCCGGCAATGCCGGCTCTGTAGCCGGCGGATCGCGGTCGAGGTCTTTAAGCATGTCATTGATCAAGCTCATCGCGTCGCCCCAACAGCAGAAGTGACGAAGGTACGACCCTTCAGTCCCCAAAGGCGACACCAGAAGCGTCCTCTGGCACGGCACTCCGGCGTATCGCGCACAGCTTTGGCCACATGCCAGCCGGCGATCGTCCCATCGCCCCTACCATAGGCACTCAATAGCGCTTTGTGGGCGAGAATATTGATCAGCCTGGGGATGCCGCCGGAGGCTTTTGCCAGCAACCAAATCGCCACCGGGCTGAACAGGTTTTGCTGCGGACACCCGCTGGAAGTAAGCCGGTGTCGGAGATAGGCGGAAACTCCCGCCGAGTCCAAAGCGCGCAAGGTTTCCGCAAACACAATGCGCTGTTTCAGTTGCCGCAGGTCTTCGCGCCGCAATAATTCATCTAATTCCGGCTGGCCGAAAATCACCACATGTAACAATTTGCGCTTTTCGGTTTCGAGATTGGTTAATAGCCGCAAGGCTTCGATGGTTTCTCGCGGCATGGTTTGGGCTTCATCCACCACCAGCACCACTTGCTTACGCTGGCGAGCAATTTGTAGCAAACGGCGGTAAATGGCAGCGGTCAACTCGTGAGCAGGCATGGTGCGCTGATAATCGGCACCAATTTCCGCCGCGATAAATGCTTTTAATTCTTCCGGCGATATACAGGGGTTCGGAATATAGGCCGTGACAAACCGGGTTTTATTCAAACGCGTCAATAAAATTCGGCACAATAAGGTTTTACCGGTGCCGACTTCACCGACAATTTTGATAAAGCCTTCGCCATCACGCAGCGCAAAATTCAAAGTGTTAAGCGCCTCGCGGTGGCTGTGATAGTTCAAGAAAAATTGCGTGTCGGGGGTTAGCGAAAACGGCTTTTCGGTCATTTGAAAATGCTGCAAATACATAAACTCTCCCCTCGTCTTTCTGCTCAACCGCCGCTGCGCTTAGCGGTAGGTGCGGAAAAACCGCGAAGTTGATGCAGTTGATCCTGCCAAACGTCATCTCCGACGACGATCGGCTTTAACAGAATGACCAACTCCGTCTTCGCCGTTGTGCGGCTTTTACTTCTAAAGAACAAATTCAGCAGCGGAACATCGCCGAGCAGTGGTTGTTTGCTGTTGGTGGCGCGGTTGGATTTCTGCATCAGACCGCCCAGAACAATCACTTGGCCGCTGCGGGCGCGCACTACGCTGTCGCTCTCGCGGATATCGCGCAGGGCCAAAGGTAGTGCGAACTTGGAGTCGCCCACTGTGACCTCTTTGGTCTGATCCTGCACATCGCTGATAATCGGATGTATATGCAAAATCACTTCGCCATCTGCGGATATTTGCGGCGTTACATCGAGAGAAATACCACTGAAAAAGGAGGACAATTCCAGCTCCGGCGAGGATATGGTCGAGGCCGCACTGGCGGTGGTATTGTTTTTTACTCCAGTCACGAAATACTCGTCGGTGCCAACCCGGATAATTGCCTTTTGATTATTGACCGTGCTTACCCGCGGACTGGATAACACTTGTACGGAGCCCTGTTCTTCCAGTAAGGATAAAAAGTCGCGAATATCAGCGATGCCAAAGACGGATGAAAAAACCTCCTGGGAGCTTTTCATCACTCGACCCAAAGTCTCCGCCGAGACCTCCCGTTGTTGGTCGTAGCGGTATTGCATCTGCCCTTGGATCGCCCGCCAATTGATGCCGGCCTCGTAACCGTCTCTTAATTGAACTTCCAGTATCTGCGCTTCGAGCACAACTTGGCGTTTGACACTCAGCTCCGAACGCTCAAGAAATTCGCGTACTGCATTGATTTCCGCCGGCATAGCATTAACCGCCAGCAACCCCGCCTGTGGGTTTAGCAGCACGGAGCGCCCTTCTGCCGGTACGCCGATCATAACGCCGATGGTACGCTCCAGCAGTCCCCAAAAATCGGTGCGATTTATGGTTTGCACGCGAGAGCCAGGCGCGCCAAGGCTGCCATTGGATTGGCCCGATGAGCTGTCGCTGAAACTGCTTTCTGAGCTGCTGCTGGAGGAGCTGCTAGAGCTCCCGCCGCTGCTCGATTTATCTGCGCCTACGGAAACCGTGGTGTCGGCCACGCCCATGCGTTGAATATCAATGTAGTTAATGGTGAAAATTTCCGTGCGCAGCGCGCGGGGAAAAATGGTGTAGATGCCATCCTTAAGCTTGTACTCATAGCCGTAAATATCACGCACCACCGACAAAACTTCCGGCACGGATACATTGCGCAGGTCCAACGAGATGGTGCCGGAAACCTCCGGGTGGGTCACCACGTTAACCCCGGCGTCGGCCACCAAACTGAGGAAAAATGATTTTGCCGGTATATCTTTTACCGTCACGTCAAATCGCTTTTCGCTCGCGCCCGCTGGTCGGCCGGTAGCGGTGGAATTGAGCAGCGCTTGATTAATAAAATCCGGCACTTCCGCGCTCGCCTTTTTTTCGGCAAGCGCCTGCTCATACATCTCGTCTGCCAGTGAAGGCATGGTCTCGTGATGGGCACAGGCGGTCAGAGCCAGTGCCGATAGCAGGATTATGGAGCGAATTGGGAGCGTCGGCATGTTTTAATCCTCGCCCTGTATCGGTTGCAACACGGGTGGCAAAAGCACTAACTCCCCCTCTTTCCCATTTTTGATATAGCGCACACGACCAGGGTTGATCGCTACAATTCGAACTTGATCGAACATATCGCCCACTTTTACTGCGCGACCGTTAATCACCGCCTCGCGCCGATTTTCACCGTAGTAGATGGCTTGCAGCTGCAAAGCGCGCTCCGCCTCCAGCGCGCCCTTGCGCGAATCGACAAACGCAATTGGGCGCGTGGGATCGAGCAATTCCAGCGCGGCGGAATCTTCCCGCGCAAACGCCGAGCTGCAAAGCAAATACCCAGTGAGAAATGCGAAAAAACAATTTCGGTTAAACGCCATCTAAAACCCCCCGCTGACTGGAGAGCGTGAAGACGCGAATACGGATCTTCGCCTGGGGATAACTCGCCACCTTATAGTTCAGCGACTCCCAATAGAAACGCCAATCACTGCGTTCCAATGCGCGCAAATACTGCACCACGGCCGGGAAGTCGCCACTCATATTCAGGACGACCGAATGCTTATAAAGTTTTACATTTCCTTGCGAAGCTGGAGCGTCATCAGCCGCCGCGTCTGTCGCTTGAATGTCACGTCTTGCAGACGCCGATAGCGCCAGCTCCTGTGGCGGCAGCGTCGCTAGATGCTCTATGGTCAGGCTTCCGGTTTTGCTCAAAACATCATGCATAATTTTTGGCAGTTGTTGCGCCGGCACCAAACCCACCGCCAGGGTGTCGAGCTGTTCATCCAGGCGGGCCAGCTTGTTATTTAGCGCTTGAATTTCGTGGCGCAGGGCTGCGTTGGGGTCCTGTTTGGTGATCCCTTGCAGTACGGTGATTTCGGCCTCCGTCACTTGAATTGCCTGCTGTGCCACCCGCTCACGCGCGTTAAGGATTTGCATTTCTTTGGCCATGGGCTGAAGCAACATAAAATCCCAGAGCAAATAGATGACGGCTGCCATGGCGCCGACAATCAACAAGCGCTCGCGCTTTTCGAAGGATTCGAAGCGATGTTTCAGCTGGCCCCATTTTTCTTTCATAAATCTCGTTCAATATGCAGCGATCAGGATCCGCGTGCTCAGCGCACACGACTTCCCGGGCGCTCTGGTATTGCATTAAATTGGCCATCGTTAAAACCCGTCAAAGCGCCTTCTTCCACGGGTCCGTCACCACTTAATAAAAAACGAACAGCCGTGCCTTGATTGCGCAGCGATAGGTAACCGAATTTGGTCCTGTTAAAGCTGTCGTCCTCTTGCAACTGACTTATGTACAAGGGCACCAACTCCGGCTTTTGGCTTACCCCGGCTAAGTGCAAAAAGGCCCCACCGGACTGCAGCGTAAATTCCTCCAGCGATACTCCCTCCACTTTATGTTGCCCCAGCGCGAGCAGGTGACGCGAAAAGCCGGTGTCATTCCCCAACGAGCGGTTGGCGATCATCTCTGCCACACCTTCGCGGTTGCCAATGGCTTGGCGCAGTTCTTCCACCTGTCGCTCTAAATCGGCATCTTTAACAGGTTTAGGTGATTTTTTTAGCGCGTCGGCTTGTTCCTTAAGCGTTTTTTGCTGCTGCTCTAACTCCACTACCGCCGCATTTGCGGCGCTCAGTTGGTTGGCGCGATACAGGTGCAAACCCAGCATTAACACCAGCAGCGCTGCAATAAAAATAGCCGCACGCGATGCCGATAAAAGATCTACCTGAGGACGAAATTCGGGCAGATATAAGTTGATCTGTTGCATCAGGCCGCCCTCGGCTGACGCAAAGCCGCGCCTATGGCGGCGATACACTGTTGCGCGAGCGGATCATCCATCTCGTCTTGTGCGACTTGCACCGCCAGCTCGGGATTCAACCACTGCACCCGCGGCGCCAAGCTGGCCTTGAGAACCTCGCCCACCTTGTCTTCAGAAACATGTTCACCACAAACATAAATCACCGCCGGTGGCGCCTGCCCCATTTGGCGTTCGTAGTAATCCAGCGAGCGTTGCAGCTCCAACGCGAGCGATTCCTCCGGCAGCGCATCCAGCAGTCCGCCGTTGTAATTCAGCGAAAACGAGCGTGCCAGATACAAGTTGCCGGTCCGGTAGATGTACACGCTGCCCGCCCCGTTGCGGATGCGCGCAACAGCGACGCCGCGCTCAGCCTGCTCCGGCGGCAATAACTGCAACACCAGGTTGCGCAGCGCCAACTCATTGATGTCGATGGACTCCAGCGTCAGCCCCGCTTCGGCGATCAGGTCGATAATCGACTGGATCTTTTTGTTCTCGCATGCCACCACATACACCATCTTTTTATTGCCGCGACTGCCATCGGCTGGCAACGGAAATACCTCCAGCGCCGCTTGGTCAACGGGAATGCTTAACAAGTCCTTCAAGCGCCAGCGGATCGCACCGCGCAGCTCCGCCTCCGGCACCTCCGGTGGCTCCACTAATAGAATTTGATAGGTATCGGCGCCGAGGACAATGTGACATGCGGCGTGAGTTAAGCGACGTTCGGCCACCCAGTTTTTTAACAATTGACCCGGCGCGACATTCTTGTCGTAGGCCACATAATCCACTGCCACCAAACGCGCTTTAGCGGCAGACTCCGTTCCCTGCTCCCCAGAGTCCTGCACGGCCAACGCCATGCCCTCGCCCTGCAGCTCAATACCAATGGTTACACCTTTGCGGCCGGGCTTCAGCCAGCCGTGCAATCGCGCTAAAAAAGCGTTGTGCATCAGTACCTCATTGGGGAAATTTCGACGAAACATCAGTGCTTAAAGTCGTTGGACGTTCAGCGTCCACCGCTATGTTTCCCTCGGCTGTTAAAACCTACGGGCATAACTGAGTATAGACGCTGCCCGTCAACTCGCTGAGCAGTACAAGGGGAATAAGGACGTTCTTACGAGAATGGAAAGTGGCCCTGCCGAGTGCGGGAGCAGAATCGGCACCACAGGATTGGTGCCGAGTCCCTCATGAGAAACCACCGGAGATCATTAGAGACCGGCCGGGATGGAACGGCTTAAACGATAAGCCCCTATGGCCGGCAGCATGCCAATCAGTATGGCGCCGCCAAACACGAAAGCGAGCAGATTGGCTGTAGCGGAATGAAACAGGTTAGGCGCTATCTGTAAGCCAAACCAGGAAACCCAAAACTCGGCCCCGAGTGCTAAAGCAGCAACGCCAAGCAGGAGCGCCAACACCGTTGCCAAGCCCGCCATCACCAACACCTCAATCTGCAACAGCAAGCCGATAAAAATGGGACTGGCGCCTATGGTGCGCAGCAGTCGTATTTCTTGCCGTCGCTCGCGCAGCGAGGCCAGCAGCATCGCCGCCATACCGCACAGCGCCGCTAAGAGCACCAAGCCGGAAATCACCCGCAGGGTGTTCTCCATAATGGATAAAGTGCTCCACAGTTGGGTGAGCGTGATGCCGGGCAAAATGGCTTGCAACGGCTCGCCCCGGTACTGGTTGATCAAGCGCTGCACCTGAAACACCTTAACCCGGGAATTCAATCCCACCATCACTGCTGTAAGCGCCTCCGGCTGGAGCGACTCGGGGCTGAGTGCCGCTCCCGGAGGCCGATGCAAGGCTTCCATTCCCTGCAAACTGATATGCAGTGTTTGATCTACCGGGGTGCCGGTGGGTGCGAAGATGCCCACCACTTCAAAGGGATGCGCATCGTGGAGGGTAAAGTGGGTGCTGACGGCGCCGTGCGCCAGCACTAGGCTGTCGCCCAGTTGGTAGCCCAGCTTGCGGGCAACCTCCGCCCCTAACACCACCTCAAAAGGTGACTGAAAGGCCCGCCCCTGAGAGAGCCTTAAGGGCTCGCCGGAGCCGTAGCGGTAGTAGGTAAAGTAATCTTCATTGGTGGCGAGCACTTTATAGCCCTTATGGGAGTCGCCGAGAGATAGCGGAATTGTCCAGGCAACATCCGTAAGCCCCGCAATTTCTCGATAGCTTCGCCAGCTTATATTGTTGCTGGGGTTACCCAGGCGAAACACAGCGTAAAGCAGCAGATTCACATCTCCTGTGCGTGCACCCACGATTAAGTCGGTACCCGCCACTGTGCGGGTGAAACCGCTGCGAGCGTTCTGGCGCAAGTGTTCGATGCCCACCAGCACCAGCACACTTACCGTCAGTGCCACCACCGTCAGCAGCACCGATGTTTTACGCTGCGCCAAGCTGTGCCAGGCTATTTTCCAGAACATCAGTTGGCCCTCCCCGGCCGCAAGCTCACCGCCACACCTATGCCCTCCCCGCCTGGTTGAGTTCGGTCATGGAGAAATGTACCGGGAAATGTCGAGCCAAGGTCTGGTCGTGACTGACAAACAATAGGGTCGAGCCACAGGTATCCAGGGTCGCCATGAGCAGATCGATAAAAGCATCGCGATTATCCTGATCCAGCGCCGAGGTGGGCTCGTCCACCAGAAGAATTTCCGGCCGGTTTATCAGCGCGCGCATCACCGCTACCCGCTGCTGCTGACCTATGCTCAGCTCCGAGGCTTTGCGCTGCAACAGCGCCGGACTTAAATTCAGTTGTTCCGCCAGCTCTGTCATACGCTGTACCACCGCGGTGTCGCCATCGGCAAAGTAGGCGGCTAAGTGCACGTTGTCGCGTACGCTCAGCCAGGGAATAAGATTGAATTGCTGGAACACGACGCCCATATGACGCGCGCGAAAGCGGTCGCGGGAATGCTCGCTCATCAGCGTCATATCCCGCTCAAGCACGCGTAAATCGCCACTGGTGGGCACTAGCATTCCACACAATAAATTCAGCAGAGTGGATTTACCAGAGCCCGACGCACCGCGCAGAAAGATCCGGCTGCCCTGAGCCACCTGCCACGTCGGGATGTACAAAACCGTATTGTCGGCATACGCAAAGCGCAAATCCCGGCAGACAAAGGCGAACGGCTCAGATGCAAGAGAATGCGCAGATTCCGGCGTTGAACTCATAAGGGCGACTGGGGCTCCCGCTAAATTGTCGGAGGTGGCGAAAGCCTATAACATAGCCGCCAATTTTGAAACACGACCCTGGCTTATCAATGACCGCTGTCCGCTTTTCTCTCGCACTTTTGGCTTTCGTATGCGTCCTTTGCTCTTGTGACCAAAAAAACACCAAGCCGGCGGATACCGCTCCCGCACAAGCAGCGAGCAACCAAGACTTGACCTCCTATCAGGAAATTGAGTGGCCAGACCTGATGCCCAAAGAGGATTTGGACGCGTTGATGAACCCACCAGATTATCTGGATGAGATCGCCGATGGTTCCGAAGAGGACGCTCTGACCGACAGTTTAAAAATGCAGCCAGAGGATGCGGACGATCCCTATCAGAGAGCCTTGGTGTCCACCCGCATCATCGCCGAATTCGACAAGCGCAAAGTTCGCCTGCCGGGATTTATTGTTCCGCTGGATTTCGATGATCACCAAGTGATCACGTCGTTTCTACTAGTGCCGTTTTTCGGTGCCTGTATCCACTACCCGCCGCCACCGCCAAACCAAATTATTTTTGCCACTTACGAGCCAGGGTTGACGCTGGATGACTTGAGTGATGCATTTTTTATCGAAGGCACAATTTTTACGGAATTAAAAGAGCACGATCTGGCGACCTCCGCGTATTCCATAACCGTTGATCGCATTTTGCCTTATGAGGAGGATTGAGGGGCTGGGGGAAAGGTGACCATCACTACAGGACACTTTGTTGATTGCTTTCAGATTTGTTGATTAATAAAAAATGATCATAATTTGGCCCGTGAATTCGCCGGACTGCCCTCCTTGCTAATATTTTATTGGTACAAGTTCCGATTTGCTCACCCACAACATAATAATAAGCGAGACACCAGAACATAGGGTCGTTACCACAAAGAACCCGTATTCAGTGCCGTCATAGAGATTTCCCACCAACTGGCTCACCCCTAACGCGACAAGAGTCGAAACCCCCGAGCTGATGGATGCGCCGTATCCCGCAACGGCACGACAAGGCTCCATTGCCAACGCGATAATGTTTCCAAATAGAATGCCGATTGCGGATAGTGTAAGCGCCATAAGTACCATGAAGACCTCGAAATGAATGTCTTCAATTGGCATACGGATGGCGACCACCGAGGCAATGCCGACGCAAACCAACATTATCAAGGCCGCAGTCGCCATTCGGACTGGACCAAGTGATACGACAATACGCCCATTCATGAATAATGCGATTCCGAACAGACAGGCGATAAATCCGAAATAAACGGGAAATTTATCCTCAATTCCAAAAATATCTCGAAAAAACAGCGGTGCCAAACTTAAAAATGAGAGATGAACGCCAAACATCATCCCTGCAATTATCGTGTAACCCATTGCCTTATTATTAATAACGAAACTTTGGAAAACCCTTCCTAAAGGCCTCAAACCCATTCGATTTTTCAATGCCGGATGCAAGGTCTCGGGAAGCCGAAAACCTGCCCAGAGCATCCCCATCATAGAAATCGCTAAAAGCCCAACAAAAATGTATCTCCACCCGACGCTATCGGAAGCCTGCTGCCCTAAAAAGGGAGCAACAAAAGGAATGAAAATAAGCGTTGCCATAACAAATGAGGATAGCCTCGCCATTTCGCTGCCAGAAAATAGGTCGCGTATTACCGCTCGGGTAGAGATCTTCTGGCCAGCCGCTCCAATGCCTTGCATGAATCTTCCCGCCAATAGGGCCTCATAGGAGGCTGAATAGAAACATAACATCGTTGCAGATGAGAAGATCGCCATGCTGCACAAGAGAGTGGTTTTCCTTCCTACTATGTCCGCTATGTATCCGGATAAAATCTCGCCAACGAACATTCCGGCAATAAAAATCAGGATTATTTTTTGAAGATCAACTTCTGAAAGCCCACCAAACTCCAAAGAAATAGGTTGATATGCCGGAAGAAGAACATCTATTGAAGCGCCAACAATGGACGCCAGATATGCGAACAGGAAAATTAATTCGACGTACCCCATCCGGCCAATAATTTTTCCGTTACTGCCAGGCTCAACGACTCTATCTTTGTTCATTATTCAGCTCGTCAAGACATCTTTAAGGGCGTCAAGATGTTAATAATCCGGCGCATCTCTTCGACCAACTCCGCTTTGCTTTTTTGCCTGCCTGTTCCAGCGCAGGTGTGATGGACTTGGTGCAGATGTCGCGTCAGATAGGTCTTTTTATTTGTCATCTGCTGACCGGGTTCCTTTGGTTGGTTCGAGCTGGGTTGGATATAAAATGAGCTTTTAAAAAACTCACTTTTACTGAATGTCACCATTCTGGACTCTAGGAGAGTCAGCGATGAATTTAATTAAATGTGCACATACCGAATTAACCCCCGAGCTCTAAGCCTTCCCGAATCACCTCAGGATGGCGGAACGCAATCTCGATAAGCGCTTTTGCAGGTCCGGAGGGCTTACGTCGCCCTTGCTCCCACTCCTGTAGGGTACGTGGAGAAATATTCAGCACCTCAGCAAACTCTATCTGGGTCAGGCCAGTTTTTCCGCGGGCCTCTGCCACCTCGTTAGGCTCCACACGACTGATTCGTGCGGCTTTTCCCGCTTTCATTTCTTTAACAGATTGAAGCAGCTTGTTACCAAGCTCCTCAGCACTTAGAGTCTTGTTAGTCATTTTCCAAAACCTCACGAATCGACTTCAGGATAATGGATGGCCCAGGGCTCGCACGAAAATTTTTACCAATATTAAGCGGAAGAAGGCGGAAGAAGCGATGTTGTAATACCGATCAATACCCGAGCCGACAGTGATGAGACACTTTCAATCCCCAAACCGCAACCCCGCCCTATCCCCAGTCAAAACCCGCTCCCCCGCCCCCGAGTCCAGTGCCCATTGCACGGTCACTTTTTCCACACCGGGAAAACGACTAAAAAGCATTACGTGCAAGCCGCGCAGTTTGTCCGGCTGCGCGCAGGTCCATTGGGCTTCTAGTTCGATATCCGCATGGGTCTCGATATCGCCGTGGCCGCGATGACTGGCCGTTGACTCCGTCTGTGGTTGCAGGCCGCTAAAGTCGGCTGTCACGGAGGTTGGGGTGCATTTGCCGCCGTCGAGGGTCAGCCAGGTGGCTAAGTTGTGTAGCTGCGCTTCCACTTTTCGCAGTTGCTGGATCTGTTCAGGGGTGTGGGCGCGCTGTTCGAAGCCGAGGAGGTTTATGGCCGGGGACTGTAGGGCCATTAGCAGGTTTTGGCCTTGCAGGGCGAATTGCAGCAGCACTGCGCCGTGAACGTGGGCTTCGCCAATGTGATTGTGGTGGTGTTCGTGTGGATCCGAGTGGTGGTGGTGAACATCGTGGGCTTGCGCACCTGTTGCGATGAGACCCCCAAACACGAGCGAAGCCCAGCGAAATCGGTTTGCCATAAGCAATCTCCAAAAGATATTGTGTATCGTTTTATGGTGCACGAGGAAATACCCGCTGACAATCCATTCTCAAGCGCCATTTGCGGCTAAAATGCCCTCCCCGCTTCGCAACGCAGATGCCTCATGTTCCACATCGCTTTATACGAACCGCAAATCGCCCCTAATACCGGTAATATCCTGCGCCTTATCGCCAATAACGGTTGCTGGCTGCACCTGATTGAACCCCTGGGGTTCGATCTAGAAGAAAAGAAGCTGCGCCGCGCTGGACTCGATTACCGCGACTTGGCGAAGGTGACAATTCACCCCAACTACGACGCTTTTAAACAAGCTGTGGAGGGCCGGCGCATTCTGGCCTGCACCACTAAAGGCAGCCGCCCTCACGACCAACTCCAGTACCGCGAGGGCGACGTACTGCTGTTCGGTTCCGAAACCGCCGGGCTGCCTCCGCCGGTGCTCGAGAGTTTTCCGCCGGAACACCGCCTGCGCATTCCTATGCAGCCCAACAGCCGCAGTTTGAATCTATCCAATGCGGTAGCAATCGTGAGCTACGAAGCTTGGCGCCAACTGGGGTTTGTTGGCGGCCAGTAACAGGGCATAGGCTGCGACTGAGTTTTGCACCAATATTTTTGGCGCAACTCTGAAAGAGGCGCTAAGGTGTCGGGAGGCGTAGAATATCGACCGATTTTCCACTCGTGAGGCAAAAATCCATGTTGCGTAAAAACCCCACCGGACATTATCCCGAAGTCAGCAGCGAAGCTTATGTCGACAAAACCGCAATCATCTGCGGCAAAGTGATTATCGAAGAAAATGTGTTTATTGGACCTTATGCAGTCATCCGCGCGGATGAAGTGGATGAGAACGGCGAGATGGAGCCCATCATTATTCGCAAAAACTCCAACGTTCAGGACGGTGTGGTGATTCACTCTAAGGCCGGCGCGAAAGTTGAGATTGGCGAAAGCACCTCCATCGCCCACCGCTCGATTATTCACGGCCCTTGTGAAGTCGGCGCCAATGTTTTTATTGGCTTCAATACGGTTTTGTTTAATTGCCGGGTGGGCAACGGTTGCGTGGTACGACACAACTCCGTAGTGGACGGTTGCGACCTGCCAGAAAAATTCCACGTTCCGTCCATGACACGCATTGGCCACGATTTCGATTTGAGCACCATCCCCAAAGTCGACCCGGAATATCAGGCCTTTTCCGAATCGATCATCAGCGCTAATCACTATTTGATTAAAGGTTACAAAGAGCTCTCTAACGAGTTTTAACCCTAGCCGGTTCGCATTTCCAGTAAGGTCATCACCGGTTTTCTCGATACAGAGAAAACCACCATCATCTTGCCATTCTTGAGAATAAGCCCGCGACGGAACGCTGGGTAGTGTCGGTGTCA
>CAYZVN010000048.1:0-24978 GCA_964482025.1 uncultured Saccharophagus sp.
AGGTTGTACTCATAGGTGGTGACGAGCTTGCCGTCTTTACCGCGATTTTCCTGAATTAAGTTACCGCGTGCATCATAGGTAAATTTGCGGTCGCCTTGCATATAAAGGCGGTTGCCTTTAACGCTGCTATTTGAACCACTATTTTCACCTGCTCGTAATAAATTGCCGGCAGGGTCGAAGGAAAAGGTTTCTGGAATACTACCTTCGGCTTTTTTCAGGCGGTTGAGCAGGTCGTAGACGTAGCGGGTTTCTTCGGGTCCGTCGTGCAGGCGATCTAAGTTGCCAAAACTGTCGTATCCGTATTCACGGTGAATGGGGCCGGCGATTTTTTGCTTCTGATTAAAACTGATCTGCTTTTGCAGACGCCCGGCTGGATCATACTCGGTATAGGTAATGAGATCGCCCTGCCCCCGGCTAATTTCTCGACCCAATAAATCGCGCTCAATGCGAGTAATGATTTCGTCATTGAAAGAGATCTGATTCAGCCGATTTTGCGGGTCAAAGCCATAGTCAATTCGTTGGCCGTCCGGCAGCTGAATGCCGCTACGTTTGCCTGGCCAAACGTTGCTATAGCCGACATCCACCATAGAAGCGCTGATACGCTGGCGCTGATCATTTAGATCGCTGTGGTGCTCTTTGGTGAGATTGCCAAAGGCGTTATAGGTGAAGGAAACAAATTGATGGGCGTTGTAGCTTTCCAGCAAACGTCCTTTGGGGTCGTAGTTAAAGCGAGCGACTTCCTGCTCGCGAGTCGGCTGGAGAATGCTGTGACTGGTGCGAGTGAGCAGTTGGCCCAAGGCGTCGCGCTCGAACTCGGTCATAACGTCGCCAGCATCCAAATGTTTAATCAGTCGGCCGGCTTTATCGTATTTGTAATGTTGGACGCGACCGTCAAAGCCTATCTCTTTAATTAAACGTTCGTTGCCGTCGTAAAAGAATTGATATTTTTCACCTTTTTCGTTGATTAACGCGGTGAGGTTACGCTCGCTGTCGTATTCGTATTTGAGACTATTGCCTTCGGAATCAATTCTTTCGATGACTTGGCTGAGGCCGTCGTATTTAAATTCCGTGGTGCGGCCTTGTGGGTCGCTGTGACGGATCAGCTGGTCATTTTCGTTGTACTGATAAGTGGTGGTGTCGCCATTGGGCGCGATGACTTTTTCAACTTTGCCAGTCGCCGTATAGAAGAACTGAATTGTCCCCGCGCTCTTGCCGTCGGCAAGAATGATTTCCGCACTGGCAACCTGCCCCCAGGGGTCATAGGCGAGGCGGCGCTGATGACCTTCGGGGTCGATGATCGCCAACAACTCGCCGTTTTCCGACCATTCATAACGCGTGGTGCGCCGCATAGGATCGGTGACACTGGCTAGCAGGCCGTCGTCGTTATAGCTGTAACGGGTGGCCTGGCGGAATGGATCGATCAGCGCAACCAGCTGGCCTTTGCTGTCGTGCTCGCGGCGCCAGTGGCTTTTATCTTTGTCGATGACATTGGTGAGCTTGCCCTGGAACCATCCCAGGGTGACGCGATTGCCCAAAGCGTCGCGATAGCCAGCCGGGTTGTTGTGGCGGTCGTAGAAGTAATCGGTGCAGTGGCCTTCCGGGTCGATGTAGCGGCGCTTGCGACCGCTCTCGTATGTGTATTGGTGCAGACCGCCTTCGCAGTCCAGCTCGGCGACAATCTGGCCGTATTCGTTGTATTGGTATTCGCGCACTTTGCCACGGCTGTCGATGGCTTTGCTGCGCTGCTCGTCCGGCTGCCACTCAAAGCGGTAGTCGTAAATGCCGCGATCACCCCACTGGTGAATACAGCGGGCGCTGCTGTCGTCCCCGTCCCACTCAAAATAAAAGTTGAACCCCGTAACTAGGGTTCGCTTTTGAATAAGGTGGTTGCGGTATTCGTATTTTTCTCCAACGCCTTTGGCGCTGCGCTGCGCGATTAAATCGCCATGGGTGTCGTAGTCGTATTCCGCCAGGGTTTTGCGCGCACCACTGGCACTGTCCTGTAGTTCGACCCGGACAATCCGCCCTTCCCCATTGCGGTTCAGTATTAGGCTTTTCCCCCAGTTGCCTCGCAATTGGGTGAGCTGGCTGTGTTCGTTGTACTGCAGGTTGATGGCAAAACCCGCTTCAGGTTGCTTCACCCCCAATAGATTGTGCGCGGGTGCGTAAGAAGGGTGACGTAACTGGGTGAGGCGAAAATGGTGGTGGGCGGCCCCGTGACGGCGGAAAACCCGGTGGGGCTGACCTTGCTGACGCAGAATAAAGGTATCGTCAGAGACGCGATCGAGGGTCAAGCCCTCTGGAATATAACGACTGCGCTGATAAACCTTGGGCAATTGAAAAGGGACTGTGCGGCCGTCGCTGTCGTGGTAGAGCACTTGCTGGGCTTCCAGCTCTAAGCGCTCGCTGCCGGTGTGGGTCCAACCGCAGCCGAGGCCCGTGTCACGGGTGTGAGAGCTGCGATAAGTGCGCGTCCAGGCAAACGCCACCGGACCGGGCAGCATTCCATCGGTGAGTTGCAGCAGCTCTTCGCCGCTGATCATGCTGATGGGCTCGCCTTCTGTCTTACACTCGCTCACCGGTACATCGTTGCCCACTGCAGGCTCATCACTGGCGGTGGCAGCGTCTTCGGAAAAGGCCCTTTCGACGGACGGCGGCGCAACGGCATCGGCCGACTTTACCGCAGGAAGCTCGCCCATCGGCGCCGATTCGCCACCTCCGGAGCCACTTGCCGCCCCACGATTCGCGCCGCGCGTTCGACGACGGGGCTCAAAAGGCACTAGGTGCAGCAATTGCTTTTCGGCCAGCTCGTGCAAAGCCTCTTGGATGACACTCGGGCTGCTATGGTTAGCGCCGTTGGCGGCGCGAACTTGTTGCCACAGCTCCGGCCAAGTCGACGGGCTTAAAGGTTCAGCGCCAGCGAGGAGGCTTTTGAGCTGATCGGCAGATTGATAAGCAGAATTGGTGGTGTGACGGGTGGGTGCGTCCTGGCGAATGAGTCGATACTGTTTGCCAGCTTGTGTACGGATGAGGATGTCCATAAGTCCCTGCGATAACGGTCGATGCCATTCCATTAAAAATCAGAAAAACGGCTGGCATCCTACCATGACTGGCTGCACAGCTTCCAGAATCAGGCGGGCGCGATGAGACTTGCTCCGCGTCTTCTCCGCCCGGCACCAACGGCCCAATTCGCCGTTTAAAATGTCACTGGGGGCTGGCACTTGAAGGTGAGTCTGCTACATTACGCGACACCCACCCCTGCACCAGGTGGACAATAAAACACTCCCTAATGACGCTGATCGCAGATCATATAGGGCAGAAGTCATACAACAACAAGATTAGCGGGCTTAATTCTGCATAAGCTGTTCAGTTTTATCGCGTTCATGCTCCTCTTACCAGGCTGCAGCCGTCTAGCCGTGCATGTTCCTGCGGGTAAGGGGGAAAAGCTTGAGGGCGTTTATATTCAGGAAATCCAGTGCGGAGCACCAATCCCGGGCCGCACGGTGACCTTATTCAGCGAAGAACGTAACTTTTCCGAGGGCTGGAGTCATATCAATAATCCGCAAAAAGCGGGCGACTTTGTCGAGCTCCAACAACCCTATCACCACTACAACATCACCCCGGACCGACTCCAAGAGGATGCCAGTTGCGGCGGCGCAAAAACTTATAGTGCGGTGCTCGTGAAGAAGCTCCACACCTGGGATAACACCCACTCTAACGGACTGCAAACCCAAATCGAGCCCATCCCCGTCGACGCCATCGAAAGCCTAGTGATTGAACTAAAGGTTAACTCCGCCGGCAGCGTTATACCCTCGCGACAACAAATTGCCGCCACCTTTCCCTGGCTGCAGCCCGGGCAAGTGCGACACCTCGACAAGGGTGCGGCCAATCTCGACCTGGTGCTCTCCTCCGGCACCCTTCACGCCAACAAAGTTTTGACGATCAACCAGAGCAAATACGCGGATAAGTGGCTGCGCATCACCATTCCCATGGAGCAGCTGAACTACTACCAGGAAGAAAACTATGTCCGCACCCCCAGCCGCTACCGTGCGGTACAGGATCAAGCCTATAAGAGCCTGACCATCACCGCCGAGTCACACGATCGCAAAACCGTGCAGAGTCTCACAGGCGGCACGGCGGGGAATCTTCCTCTGTTTAAAGAGGTGGATATTGCCATTCACCGCATTGCCTTCATCGTGAAATAGGCATTCGCCTTACTGGAGCAGAAAACCCGCGCGCATCAGCGCGGTTCCTTCGAGCGCTAGATTGAGTTGATATTCCCCCGCAGGAAAGGGCTCGCGGCGTTCAACGCGAAAGCGCTGTACGCCGCTGGCGTCCACCAGCGTTACCGGCACTTTCACCAATCGCTTCCCATCGGCATCGAAAAGCTCGGCCTCGAGCTGCGTTTGCCCGCGCGGAAAGTCTTTGTATTCAAAGGAGAAGAACAGGGTTTTCTGCCTAGGAACCACCTGTAATTGGTGCGCGTTCATACCCGACACCAGCTTGCCGTCCACCCGCAGTTGCTCGATGCGCGGACCCTCTGCCGGCGCGGATGCCACTGGCACCCCTTCACGCAAACTGACCGAGCGGCGCTGAGTTGCATTCGCCGGCCGTGTCTCTGGTGCCGGGACTGTCGGCTCACTACCGGCGCGCTGCTCCAACTTGAGCAGAAATTGCCGCGCCTCCTGGCTCTCGGGGTTAATTTTGAGGACTTCTTCTGCCGCATGGGTTGCGGCAGACGAGTTGCCCGCACTCCAGTGTTCGCGTGCGTGGGCCATCAGTGCGCGCTCTACGTCGCGAATCCCCCGCTGGGCAACCGCCAGCTCACCATCTATCCGCAAGGCACTGCGGTAATAGTGCAGAGCATTATTGCGCCAGGGCGACACCAGCCTACCGGCCGCCGCTTGTGTCTGCGCTTTCGCCAGCAGCCGTTCCAGGCGACCGCGCTCAGCCAAGCGCTTGGCGAGGGGTTGATAAGCGCCGCGATATTCGGGAAATAGGTTGCGCCCTGTGTCCAGCGCCTGTTGCGCGGAGGCAAAGTCCCCTTCACTGAAGAAGTCGTTCGCTTTGCCAAAATACTCTCCCGCCAGCCATGCCAGACGCTTTTGCGCCTCACTATCGCGGGGGTCTCTTTGCAAGGCGGCCCGCAGCTCGGCCACTTTCTCCGCCAACGTGATTTCGCGCATAGGCGCGCGCCCAGACACCTCCTGAAGGCGGCGCTGCAAGCGGGTCAGCAACTCTACTGGCCGCGCCTGCGCCGAGGTGTCCGGCTGTTGTGCTCGGCGGTATTCCGGCCCGGTTAAGTCGGCCAAGCGAATCTCGGTCGCCGGGGCGCCGGCGTAGCTGGGCGCGTCGGGCGCATCCTCGGCGAACTCATCCTCTGCAAGATCCGCCGCGCGGGCGACAGGGGAAGCATCGACCTGTGGAGCCACCGCCATAGCTTCGGCGGTCACCGCGGGTGCTGGCATTGGCGCGCGAAAAGGTCGTTTTACAATGACCACGGTAACAAACAGCATCACCACGGCGCTGCCTGCCAATAGCTTGTACTGCCAGAACAGATCCACGACGCGAGTGAGGCGGGTGATGTGTGTCGTCTCCCCCGCCGGGCCGTTTGCTGGCGCGGCTGGGATTTCAGAGACAGCCGAATGAATGTGCGTGGCCGCAATCGGATCGGCCCCTGGCGCCTCTTTTTGCGCTTGCTCATAGGCGCGTTGAGCGCGCTCCAAGTGCTGAATATCCAATCCCTGAAGCTGAGTAATCAGTCCTGCGGCGGTTTGGTAACGCTCACTCGGCAGCTTGGCCATCAGCTTGTCGATCAGAGGCTGCAGGCTGCGCAGCGGGGGCGGCAAGGTCGGAACCGGCTCGGTAATATGCTTGATCCCGATGGCGACTGCGGAGTCCGCGTGATAAGGCACGACGCCCACCAACAGGTAATAAAACACCACCCCGAGGCTGTAGAGATCCGAGCGGTGATCCACCGCCTGCCCCTTGGCTTGTTCTGGGCTCATATAGTGCGGCGTGCCCAAAGCCATACCCGTTTGGGTGACGCTAAGGTCGGTCTCCGCCGCGCGGGCGATACCAAAATCCATCAGCACCGCGCGATAGGTGTCCTGCCGCAAGAGGATATTTTCCGGTTTTATATCGCGGTGGACGTAGCCCTTACTGCCGGCGAAATCCAACGCTTTGGCGATATCGAGCACCACCTGAATTTTCTGCGCGAGCGTCAGTTGCTGGCGGGCCTGTTTTAGATCCGGCCCCGCGATGTACTCCATCGACAGGTAGTAGGCATTGTCGTGCACGCCGACATCGTAAACGGTGATGATATTCGGGTGAACGAGCTGGCTGACGATACGCGCTTCGCGCAAAAACCGCTGACCGAAACTGGGATCTTCCGCCAGCGCGGTAGACATAACCTTGAGCGCCACGTGGCGCTCGAAGATCTGCTGCACGGCGAGGTAAACGGTCGCCATACCGCCTTTGCCCAACACCCGATCTATTCGGTATCCCGGTATTTCTACGGCCATATAGGTCCCACCACCACCTAATACTGCGGGGGATAGTACACCAGACGCACCAGTCGATGCCCGGGATTTACCCGGCACGGAGGACCGTGCTCTGGTGTCGTCATCAGGTGCCGGCCGTCAACCAAACTTCCTCCAGCGGCACGCGCCCACTGGGCTGTTCTTTGGCCTGCTGGTCGGCAGTCAAGTTGGCGGGATCGCCACGCAAGCCAAGGGCAAAAGCACAGATGACGCGGAACTTGTCCCCGTCGAGGCCGAGGTAATCGTAAACCCCGTCAAAATTGACGCCGGCCATTCCGTGGGCGTGATAACCCAATTGGTGCGCTTGTAAGGCCAGCGCCATCCACGCCGCGCCAGAGTCAAAATCGGCGTGTGCATTGGGCTTGTCGTTGTGGCGGAAGTGCTGGCGACTGACCACAAATCCCAAAACTGCGGCGTTTTTTGCCCAAGTCTGATTGGCGGGCACCAGCAGCCCCAGGTAGTCCTCGAATGTTGCCTCCGTCGAGGTATAAAAGCGCCACGGCTGATCGTTAAAACAAGAGGGCGCCCAGCGAGCCGCTTCAAAAATGGCCGTTAAATCTTGCTGGGGTATGGGCGCGCGCTGCATGGCTCTGGGCGACCAGCGGCGCGTAAATTGTGGATCCACGCCCGGCAGGCTCTGGCGGCTCGAAAAATCGACATTGGCAATTTCGGTCATGATGATCTCCTGTTGCGGATAGTAGGGCTCGGACCCGGTTGGCGGCCGTCGGTTCGCTGCCAGTTCGGCGTGAAGGCTCTACCCTACCCGTGGGGGCGCATTTAGCTCCCGTCGGGGTGGGACAGATGAGCAAGGTCAGCGGCATTTGCCTCCCAGTTTCGACCGTCGAACGGCCGAACATCTATGGCTTCGATGGTGCTCGTATCGAGGCAGCGGACGTTGACGCTGTAACCGTCCGGGTTCGAGCGCGGCACATAAAAAGGCTTACAGCCGCAGACCCGGCAAAAGTAGTGCTGTGCCACATGAGTATTGAAGGTATAGGTCGTTATCGACTCCGCACCACGCAGCAGACGGAAGTCCGCCTTGGGCACAATCAAGTGCAGAAAGCCGGTGCGTTGGCACATGGAACAGTTGCACTCCAATGCCTCTATTCGTACTGGCGCCTGGATTTCGATCACCACGGCACCGCAATGACAGCTGCCGCTATGCCGGGGCATGAGTGGGCTCCTCAGTGGGAAAAAAGCCAAGGGGGTAGAGTACTTTGTCAGCAAAGCCGGTAACCACCGGCAAATACCCCAACCATTCCCGATCCAGGCGCGCATCGCCACTGTCCATGACCAAGGGGCGTCCTTGCAGAGTTGTGAGCTTGGTTTTGGTCGCCACCACCCATAGGTTGTCGCGCCCAATCCGACGCAGTATTCCCGATGTCAGTTGCTGGTTGCCGCGCCCGATAATGTGTCCCTGGCCGCCGATGGCGGTCACCACTAGGCGCACGGGCCCCGAATGGTCATCCAGATAGGAGGTCAGGGCCGCAGCATCCACATCACGCGCCAGCAAGGTCTTGCCCTGGAGCACGTCCACCCCCAAGAGGGTGCCCTCAATTCCCCAGTTGTCCAGTATGTTGAACACCGTAGAGCCGGGGCCGGCGACCACCAGAGTGTCATCCGTCAGCTCTTCCGCCAGCTGCTCGGCGATATCCAGCAACACCAGCTCTTCGACCTCCAGCCCCCCCTGCTTGACGTGCTGAACAAAGCGCCCTTCTTGCGGAATCAGCATTTCGCCAAAGTACCGGCTTTTGACTTTGCCCTGGCGAAACGCCTCTTCATCGATATCGCGCACCTCGCCCAAGGCGAGACTCACCAGCTCACTGCGGAGCAGCACTGATACCAGCTCGGCTGCCGATTGCGGGTTGATGGCGTAGACACCGCTGTGCATCTTCACCCCTGCGGGCACCCCCAACACGGCTTGCGTCGACGGCACCACACTGCAGACATCCCGCGCCGTGCCATCACCACCGACAAACGCCAATAAATCCACCCCTCGCGCCACCAGCGCCTGAGTGGCATTTTGAGTGTCGGCAGCCGTGGTCTGCGCGGCGGGATGAAAACCCGTTAGCTCTACGGTCCAGCGCCCATCGGTAAGCGCATCGCTACCCATAGGTCCCGGCACCGTGACCAGTGTCAGCGCACAGTCTGCGGGCACCTGCAGATGCGCGAGAAACGCGCTGGCGCGCTCCGGCGCTGTCAGCGGCAGCTCGCCAGCGCGCGCCAGGGCTTGAATACGCTCGTCGTCGCTGCCTTTATTGGCCGCAGGGCCGCCGACACCGGCGTAGGGGTTGATCAACAATCCGAGACGAAACTGGCGAACTTTATCCGTCATACGCCGCAAACCCCGCTGCCTGTAGATCCTCCTGTAGCTCCGCTCCCTCTGCCATCACCTTAAAGTGGGCGAACTCGCGCCGCTCTGGATAGGTTTTGCGCAATTGGTCAAACGCCGCCCCCACCTGCTCCGCCGGGGCGCCGAACAGCGCATCGCGCATGCGCCGGTCGTCGGCGGCAATATCGTAAGTAGCGGAGATGGCTGGGTTCAACTCCATCTCCGGCAGCACTTGCGCCGGCCCCAACAAACGCGCCATCAAGTCCTGCCGATGGCGACTCATCGCTTCTTCGTTTACCCCAAGGAACTGGCTGAGCGCAGCGTGAATCATGGCGGAGCCGTTAAGCTTGCCTTCGTAGCTATAGCCGGCAATATGCGGAGTCCCGATCGCGACCATTTCCAGCAACGCCAGATTAATGCTCGGCTCGTCTTCCCATACATCCAGCACCACTCGCAAGTCGGCGTCCGCTTGCAGGTGCGCCAGCAAGGCGAGGTTGTCGATAGCACCGCCGCGACCCGCGTTCAGTAAGATGCTGCCCGGCCGCAAGCGTCGCAGCTGCTCAAAGCCGATCATATGGTGAGTGGGAAAGGGCCCGGCAGTGGTATAGGGGGTGTGGACGCAAATAATGTCACAGTCCAGCGCCTGCTCTACCGCCACCAGACGGGAGTTGTGCGTTTTTGGCAGAAAGGGATCGTAAACGGAATGGGCGACCTTGAGCGCCGCCAGCACCCGGCACAAGCGCCCGCCGACATTGCCGCAACCGATCACGCCTATGCGTTTCTGTCGCCAGTTGCCCGCCAATTCCGTCAGCGCCGCCAACACATACTGCACCACCCCGCCCGCGTTACACCCGGGCGCGCTGGCATAGGCGATGTGATTGCGCTTTAAGTATTCAGTGTCTAGGTGGTCGATGCCGATTGTACAAGTGCCGACAAAGCGTACTTTGCTGCCCGCCAAGAGCGACTCGCCAACCTTGGTGACCGAGCGCACCAACAGTATGTCCGCATCCCGCACCTGTTCTGCCTTCAAGTGGCGTCCCGGCGCCGTTACAACCTCGCCGAAGGGGGAGAAAAAATCGCGCACATAAGGGATGTTTTCATCCGCAATAATTTTCATAAGAACCTTTGTCATGGGGTGGCGGCACAGATGATGCCGATAAATCGGGCGCAGGTATGAGGATAATGCCAAGCCGCCTGAGGGGCTTCAACCAGCGCCTGTCGTGGCGTCGCAGGATACAGTGATCTGGCGCGTGCCTCGCTCAGCTGAGGTACTGCGCATCGTACAGCTCGGGGTCCAGCGCCTCGCCGGCACCATAAAAGTCCGCGAGCGCGCGGACAAACTGCGCCGGCCGCGCCGGTAAGCGCGCGCAATACGCCCGCGCCTGGGCGGCGATAGCCGCCTTGAAGCCGTCGCTCGCCCCCATCCCAGAGGCCAAGTTGTCCGCGCTGACGCGAAAACGCATACCGCACGCGGCGCTAAAGATCCATTCCAGCGCCTGGGGTTTAACTTCCACCCTCTCAAACTCTATCTGCTCAGCGGCGCTGCGACCGTCCGGTGCGTACCAGTAGCCGTAGTCGGTGAGCTTGCGTCGAGCTTCGCCCGCGATGCACCAGTGAGCCACCTCGTGCAGGGCGCTGGCGAAATAATCGCGGGTGAAGAGGATCCGCGCCGGCTGGCGCGCCGTAGCGGGCAAATAAAGTGGTTCGCCCGCTCCGCCTTCGAGGCAGGTATTGAATTCTGCGAAAAAGCAGCGTTCAAAGAGTTGTATCAAATCGGATGCACGATGCATAACAGTACGAAATTACAACCTACGTGCGGGGGACGTTTTTAAAATGCTTATGCCAAAAAAATTGGTTGTCGATGCGAAAAGGGAGAGGAAACTCGACGAGTTAAAAATTATTGCGACTGGGTGTTGAGTTATTGGCATTCTGCATATACTGTTTATAGGTAGGCGACAAATTTTTTGTGCCGCGTAGGCTAACCCGCTCAACTGAGCCGACAAGCCCCCAGCTCGGAGGTGGTATTATGAAGACCTCGAACTCCGGTCACAAGCTCGACAATGTGATCGACCTCTTTACCGGGAAGCCTTACACACCCCTCAAGGACACCCGCTTCATCCGCCTTTCCCCAGAACTTGACGGCCTCGAAATGCTTTATTCGAACGAAGCCAGTTCGGACAAGCTTTTCAGTCTGAAAATTCTCGCCTGGGGTTTGCGTGCGAACGGTGAAGTTGTGGGCTTAGTTCCCTGGTTGAACGATATTGTACCCTGCACCGATATACAGGATCCGTTAAACGGGCAGTGGGAAGGTTATTACGATGCCGGCATTGACGAAATATTTTTCGAAGCGCCGATTCACAAAGTCGTGGAACTGGAAACCGCCGCAGAATACTACGATTATGAGTGTGAAAACCCTCAGGATATAGTGCAGGAAATTCCCGATACCATAGGCACCCATGCGGTTTTGTCGGGCACGGATTATAAAAGCTTGGTATTGCAAGAAGTCGTCAGCTGGCGCCTCCATAACGACGGCACGATTTCAGGAATGCTGATTAACGAAGATAAAGTGGAAAGCACGCCAGTACTACCCGGCGACGACTGCCTATACGCCGCACAGTCGGATGACCATTTCCGCTATTTTTTTCAGCATCACATTGCCAACAAAATCAAATCCAAGGACCCGGAGGCACTGGCGGCGATCAGTTTGCTGGTCGATGAATCCCACCGCTAATTATTAACGCGGAGTTCAAAAATCCGGTATCGCAAAATACCGGATTTTTTTGTTGCTGAAAAAGTTCGCGGACGGACAGCACCACGATGCACTTTCACCCTCCCTTGCGCAGATGATAAATAAAAGTCTCTTGCGCTACCTCTTGTCGCAAAAGCCGATGATTTAAAAACTGGCAAAATTTGGGAATGTCCCGCTGAGTTGACGGATCTGTGGCAATTACCTCCACGCAATCGCCTTTTTCGATTTCCCGCATAACTTTATGCAACAACATGATCGGCTCAGGACACTTAAGCCCTGTTGCATCGAGCAGTTTTGTAATTGTGTAATCCTCATCCGCCATCACCACCACCGTTACACCCGTTTAAACATTCGCAATACGCCTATTGTATAGCGCTAAAACACCAATGAACCTAGCTCGCCTTTAAGGGCAGCGCAGATAAATGCGCTTGCCGCCTGCGCCGCCGCGTCTTTATGTTGTTGATGGCTATAGCCCGAGCGACGCAAAGGCTTCAGGTCGTGATCGCCGCTGGCCAACCAACAAAAATGAATCGAATTGGCGATGCCGTAAGCGCTCACCTCCTCCCTAGAGCCCAAAGCGTCGCGCTCGCCCTGAACAATCAACAGCGGCACTGCGCATTCGGACAAGTGGGCGATGCGCAGGTTTTCCGGCTTGCCTGGCGGATGAAACGGATAGCCAAAGCAGATTAAGCCACGGCAAGACGCTGCGGCGCGCTCCGCCGCCCAGACAGTGGCCGCGCGCGCGCCCATGGATTTGCCGCCGATAAACAACGGAAGCGAGTCGCAGCGGTACTGTTCAATCATGGCGTCCCAGGCATCGAGCAGTACATCCATGCGATTGGGAGGACGGCGCTTGCCGTCGCGGCGGCGCTTTGCCATATAGGGAAACTCAAAGCGCACCACCTCAAGGCCGCGCTCGGTAAGCGCCGCTGCCATGTCGTTCATAAAGCCACTGTCCATGGGCGCGCCAGCGCCATGGGCGAATAACAGCCGAGCAAATGGCGCAGCGGCCGTATCGACAAGAACATCGCCAATCGGCTCCACGTTACTGCCGGTCACGCCATTCCTCCCGGGTCACCAGCGTGACACGCTCGAGTGTTTCGTCAAATACAATCAACACCTCACCGCGCGCCACCTGCGGCTTAAGGCGGGCGACTTTAGCCGCCAGGCTGAGCTCCTCTTCGCCATAGTCGGTGCCGTCGCGACTGATAAATTCCTCCAGCACACCCTGCAAGGCTTCCTCTGAGAGACTCTCCGGCGGAATGATCATCTGCAACCTCAGCAAAATTGGCGACCTTAGCCAATTCCTCGCAGCTTGTGAATGACCTTCTTCCCTAGCGGGTGGTTCGCCCGCGCCAGCGCTTCCCCTTATACTCTCGCTACCGCAGCACCTTTAGCGACCGGGCAGCCACAATGGCGCTCTGCGACTCTCACACACTCGAGGCTTCCGACCATGGACAAACACTTTATCCTTTCCGTACTCAGCGACGATCGACCAGGGGTTACCCGACGGATCGCCGAATCCGTGGCAAATCACCGAGGCAACTGGCTGGAAAGTCGGCTGACCAAGCTTGCGGGAAAGTTTGCCGGCGTGATTCACATACGCCTGGCTGCGGATAAGGTTGATGAGCTGAGCACGGCGATGCATGCACTCGCCGAACAGGGCATCAAGGTGACGGTTGAAGAGCTGCAAACGGCAGCACAGCAAGAAGATAACCGCACGGCGATATTTAGCGCGGTCGGGCCCGATAGGCCCGGCATAGTGCTGGAAATTACCCAGGCGTTTACCCAATACAACATCAATATTGCCGAGCTCAACACCAATTGTTCCAGCATGCCCTACAGCGGCGAGCCCCTGTTTGAGGCCGGCGGCGTGTTGCACGTGCCTGCGGGAATCGATTTAGAGCAACTGACGGGGCAACTCGACACTATCGCGGACGCGCTGGGTGTCGACATTATTTTGGAAGAAGCGGCTCTAAAGGCTTAACGACGTCGGCGTGGCCTAATGTGGCGTCTCGTCGAGAA
Organism: uncultured Saccharophagus sp.; assembly: GCA_964482025.1. Classification (GTDB taxonomy): domain Bacteria; phylum Pseudomonadota; class Gammaproteobacteria; order Pseudomonadales; family Cellvibrionaceae; genus UBA5868. The sequence goes on from CAYZVN010000048.1 coordinate 13,649, forward strand.
GCTTTTTGACCGACATCTGTAAGAATTCCGCCACCCAATCGGTGGCGCTATCCAATAGAAAAAAATAATCCACGAGTTCAACTTCCTGCAACTTATCAATCACCACTCGGCGGCGCACCTCCGGCGAGTGGTTCACCGCAAACAGCGGCTCTCCATACAGCAACTTATAGGTGCCGAGCACGCAGATATCCTTAACAGGCTGCAGTGTGATCACCCCTTTAAATTCATAATCGGCAAGGGGACAGCTGAGAACGAGGGCTTTGTTGGCGAACCTGAACAGATTGCCGGATGAGGTCTTTTCCAGGGAGGCCTCGAGCCCTTCTATATCCAAGGAGCGCGCATAGGCCAGCGCCGCTTGCAGCTGGGCCTTTTTTTGCGCCGAGCTTAGCTCCCGACCAAACTCCACTTTGGTCTTATCGGCATATAGTTGACTCGCCTCCAACTCCATTCGCTGCTCCCCGGTGCGCACACAGGGCCAATCTTACGTCGAATCACCGGTGAGAGATGCCACGAAAATCACACCGGCGACCTTCTCTCGTGTGCGGCTGCGCCGGACAATCAAAAACGGGCGCCGCAGCGCCCGTCCAAAGAAGGTGGTGTATCCCTTATTGATCGTCCGCCGGAACGGCGCTTTCGATCAAAGGCTTCAACTCACCCTTTTCATGCATTTCGGTGACTATGTCGCAGCCGCCGACAAGCTCGCCCTTCACCCACAGCTGCGGGAAAGTCGGCCAGTTCGCGTACTTGGGTAAGCTCGCGCGGATATCGGGATTGGACAGCACATCGACATAAGCAAAGCGCCGACCGCAGGCCATTACCGCCTGTGATGTGCGCATGGAAAAGCCGCATTGGGGTGCGTCCGGAGAGCCTTTCATATAGAGAATAACGGGGTTTTGTTCGATCTGTTGCTTGATAGTTTCCATGATATCCATGGTTGGATTCACCTCGGCAAGACTGAAAAAATGCGGGATTAATCTGAGTGTTTTACTGGGATATTGTCCGCCATTCTACTCCTTTTGCAGCAGCGGATTCCAGCAACCGTCCAGAGCCATAAGAGCAGACGGCCCCTCTCTTGAGACTATGCGTGGACGCGCTCGGCCGCAAAAGCGTGGTCACACACACGTGCAGGATCGTCCGCGCACCCAGGGTTTATTGCAACGCATCATTCTACTCTTTCTCCAAAGGAGCATCCCCTGTAGGCTATGGCAAATTTTTTTCAAGGTTCGGTTTTATGACGTGGTTGCTGTTGGTGCTAGGTCTGGTTTTATTGGTGTTTGGTGCAGACCTGATGGTCAAAGGCGCGGCTCGGCTGGCGGGCAACTTTGGCGTTCCCGCTCTGGTGATCGGCCTGACGGTGGTGGCCTTCGGCACAAGCGCGCCGGAGCTCGCGGTGAGTGTAAAAGCCGCCTATTCCGGCCAGGCGGAGCTGGCCATTGCCAATGTCGTGGGCAGTAACATCTTCAATATCCTACTCATTCTGGGGCTCTCGGCGGTCATCGCGCCCTTAATGATTTCCCGACAGCTGATTCGCCAGGACGTCCCCATAATGGTAGGCGTTTCGTTAGTGGCTGCCGCAATGGCGCTTGACGGCAATATCGGTCGTCTTGAAGCACTGGTTCTCACCATCGGGCTGCTCAGCTACACCGCCTTTTTGTTTCACCAAGGCCGCAAACAGGGCATGGACACCTCGGATGAGGAAGTCGAAGCCATGCTGAAAGTCAAAGCGCCTGCCTGGCAGAATTTGCTGCTCGTTGCGGGCGGTTTGGTATTACTGGTACTGGGCGCACGCTGGTTGGTGCAAAGTGCGGTGGAAATCGCCACCATGTTTGGTGTGAGCGAGGCGGTGATCGGCTTGACGATTGTCGCTGCCGGCACCTCGCTACCGGAAGTGGTCACCTCGGTGGTGGCCACTATGCGCGGTGAGCGTGATATCGCCGTCGGCAATGTGGTCGGCAGTAATATCTTCAACATTCTCAGTGTGCTGGGTTTGTCTGGCCTAGTATCGCCGATACCGCTGCTGGCCGGCGAACAGTTGGTGCAGCTGGATCTCCCCGTGATGCTCGGCGCCGCGATTTTATGTGTGCCGCTGTTTTTTACCGGCGCGATCCTGGACCGCATCGAAGGCAGTATTTTTCTGGCGCTCTATGTTGCTTATATCTGGTATCTCATTGCGCTGGCGCTGGCGCTGCCTTACCTCCCCACGCTGCAAAACGGCATTGTTTTCGGCCTGCTGCCAGTGATGCTGGTGTACATCACTTATTCTCTCTGGCATAGTCTGCGCCGACGCTGATACCGCCATCCTGCTTCCGCAACAGGATGGCAGTGCGGCCCAAGCCAAAGGCACCGCTAATTTTTATGGAAGTTCTGATTCTAATCGGCCTGATTCTTCTGAATGGGCTGTTTGCGATGTCCGAGATCGCAATCGTCACGGCAAGAAAATCTCGTCTGGAAACGCTGGCCAACCGCGGCAACCGCGGTGCCCTAGCGGCACTGAAACTGGTTGAAGACCCGACCCAGTTCCTCTCTACGGTACAAATCGGCATCACCTCTATCGGCCTGCTCAACGGTATCTTTGGTGAGTCCGTGCTCGCCGGCCCTTTTGCGATCTGGCTGCAAAGCATAGGCATGCCGGCCAACGTCAGCTCCGTTACCTCCACCATTTTGGTGGTGGCGGTGGTCACTTATGTCTCCATCGTGGTCGGCGAGCTGGTGCCCAAGCGTATGGGGCAAGCATCGGCCGAGGTGATCGCCTGCGCTATAGCGCGCCCCATGGCCGTCCTCGCCAGTGCCGCTAAGCCCTTCGTGATTCTGCTATCGGCCTCTACCCACGGGCTGATGCGTTTGCTCCGGCTAGACCGGGTGAGCGATCAGTCCGTCACCGAAGAAGACATCCAAGCGATACTCGCGGAGGGCTCAACGTCCGGGGTGATCGAAAAACACGAGCACACTCTGGTGAAAAACGTCTTGCGCCTGGATGAGCGCTCCATCTCCTCGCTGATGGTGCCGCGCAGCGATATCGTCTACCTGGACATCGCGCTGTCATTGGAAGCCAATTATCAACGGCTGCTGGACTCCCCACATTCGCGCTTTCCCATCTGCGACCGCCAGATGGACAATATTCTCGGCGTGATCAACGCCAAAGAGCTGCTCTCCCCAACCCTCGAGAATAAGCCGGTGAACATCGCGAGCTTGGCGAAGCCCGCGCACTTTGTCCTGGAAACCCTCACCGGCATGGAGTTGCTCAACTACTTTCGCAATTCCAGTACGCCGATGGCCTTCGTGGTCGACGAATATGGCGACCTCAAGGGTTTGGTGACCTTGCAAGATCTGCTGGAAGCCCTGACCGGCGAGTTTTACAGCGAAGACAGCACCGATTCCTACATCTTTATCCGCGATGACGGCTCCTATCTGCTCGACGGTTTGTTACCGGTAATGGACCTAAAAGACTGTCTGCAACTGGACTCCTTACCGGATGAGGGCGAGTACGAAACCTTGAACGGCATGCTGATGCAGATCATGGGCAAAGTGCCGAGTACCGGCGAGAAAGTAACGGTTGCCGACTGGCTTTTGGAGATCGTCGATATGGACGGCCTGCGTGTGGATAAAGTACTCGCCAATCAAATAACCGAGCCCGGCGCGCACGACGAAGAGGACGACGGTTAAAGGTCAGCAGCGCCTCCCTGCGCTGTCGACCCGCCCATCTGGCTCGCGCACCCACCAACTGCCGTTACAGGCCCAGTAGGCCTCACCGCCCGGCTCGCCCGGTGCGAGAGTGCGAAACCAAAGATCATCCAGGTAAGGCACTCCGTAGCGATAGTAGCCGCCTGCGCGGTAAACATCGGCGGTGTAATAGGCAACCTCAACGCCATCCCCCGTCGCATCCACCACCAGCTCCGCCACATAGATTTCACCGATCGTCACGGCTGTGGGCGGCTCAAACAGAAACGTCACTTCTGCGGGGCTGCCGCCACTGCGTCCGCAACCCGGCTCGGCGATAAAATTGAAGCAGTCCTCCAAATAACGCTCCTGGGATACCGCCAGCACTTCGCCATCCATCGACTCACGCCGCAGCTGTATTTTTAACCAGTTACCCACACCCACGCCGCCGGCATCCGTCAGTTTTAACGTGATACCGAGAAGCGCTGGCTGACGCGGCACAAAACTCTGCCCCAAAGGGGCAGCAGCTGGGGCATGAAACGCGCGGTTGGCCTGATTCTGCACTTGATCGATCTGATAGGCGCTCACCATCAAGGGCAACAACAAAAACAGAAAACCTAAAATCCAATAACAATATTCTTTTTTCATACAAAACCTCACTCAATATTCACGCGCTCGCAATCGCCAGAACTCCTTACCTGCTTCTGGTCCGCGGCCAACACCTGCTGCCACAGCAGCTCAAATAACGCGACGTAGAACTGCGGCGAGCTGTGTACTGGATGTACCGGGCTGCCACAGTTTTCGCCATACAACAGCCCCTTTTGCGTCAACACCCGCATGGTTCGCCACTGCCCTGGATGCTTCAGGCTCGGGCGCTGCAATAGCTGCAAATAGCCCTGTTCTACCAGGATATGATTGGCTTCCACAGCACTCATAGGTAACCCGTGCAGCTTCAGCAGAACACTTAAAGGCTTGGTATCGAGGTGACGCAAGTAGGTTTTGGCTACTGGTTGCATATACATAGGCTCCAAAGTCAGAATAAGGTCCAACAAGGGGCGGAACCTGCCGCCGTGCATCCGTTAAAGGGTGCGAAAAATTAACCCCGAGGGCTGATGGCTATTGTGGTCGGCGGCTGTCTCAGATCACGAGACAGTAGAAAATCAATTGGTGTTTAAAGAGTCAGCGGTGGAGTTGAGTGATGGACGGTTTCGACCGAATTTATGACCTGCACAAGATCCTCAGTAAGCGCAGTACGCCGATTCCCTTAGCGGATATTCTGGGCCAGATGGAGTGTTCCCGCGCCACCTTCAATCGCGTCAAACGCCATATGACGGATTTCCTCGGCGCGCCCATCGTCTACAGCCGTGAGTTCGGCGGCTATTACTATGCGCAGCAGGGCGCGGATCACTATGAGCTACCGGGCATCTGGCTCAATCAGGAAGAATTGCACGCACTGATGCTGATCCACGGCCTACTGGCGGATATAGGCTCGGGGTTGCTGCGCAACCAACTGACGCCGATCAAACATCGCTTTGAGAAACTGCTAACACAACGGGCGATAGATCCCTGCACTTTGGCGGACAAAGTGCGCATGGTCGGCGCCACCTATCGCCCGGTACAGCACGATCAATTTGTGAAGATCGCCAATGCGCTTTTTAATGAACAGTGCATGCACATTCATTATGAATCCCGAGTCGATGGCACCACCACGCGACGAGATATTTCACCGCAGAGGTTGATTCATTATCGCGGCAATTGGTATTTGGACAGCTGGTGTCATATGCGCAGCGGCCTGCGCACCTTCGCCTTGGAGTGCATCCGTCAGTGCGGCCCCAGCAGGGCCAGCTTCAAGAGAATATCAGCCACGGACTTGGACGCACACGTACTGCCAACTTACGGAATTTTTTCGGCAGAACACCAGGCCGAAGCCGTACTGCGGTTTTCCCCCACCATTGCGCGGCGGGTTCAGGATGAAGAGTGGCACCCTCAGCAAACGTTGGAATTGCGCGACGATGGCAGCCTGGTAATGCGACTGCCCTTTAATCCACACAGCCCGCAGGAATTGCTCAAAGATATTTTGAGTTATGGCGATGAAGTCCAAATTTTGCAGCCGGAAACACTGCGTGCGCAAATTGCAGCCAAGCTGCGCCGCGCTTGCGCGCTCTACCAATAAATGATCTATTGCGACGATCCTATCGCGGCCAGGAGGTGCTCCATTAAAACGCTCCCCAACCCACTGCTAGCCTTTTTAGGAGCGGCTTTATTAGCCGCAGGTTTCGCGACCGGCTGTCAATCTCCGCCTCCCGCTGCCACTGTTGAGGACTATTACCACCCAGCCCTCGATTTAGGGCCATTGTTTCACGACGTGCAAACGGCCGAAATTTTTCCCGACAGTAAAACCTTTGTGGATATGCCAGCGGATACTCTGCCGGCGGATATAGTTGCGCGTTATTCGCAAAATAAAAGCTCGCAAGATTTCGATCTTAAAGCCTTTGTGCAGCACAACTTCCTGCCCGCTAAGTCGCCGCCCACTATTGAACTGCAAAATTCCTCCAGTGATATGCTCGCGCATATAGAAGCGCTCTGGCCGAAGCTTATTCGCCCGGCGGACACTCGGCCCGAGGGTTATTCCACTTTAATTCCTCTGCCCCATCCTTATGTGGTTCCCGGCGGGCGCTTCCGCGAAATTTATTATTGGGACAGCTACTTCACCATGCAGGGCTTGGTGCAGGGTAAAAACGCCGATGTCGCGCGAGCCATGGTGGAAAATTTTGCCTGGCTGATCAAGTATGTTGGCCATATTCCCAACGGCAATCGCAGCTATTATCTGAGCCGCTCACAACCGCCGTTTTTTTCTTCCATGGTGGCACTGCTGCAGCAACATGACCTGGCAAGGCCCGGTGAATTTTTACCGCAAATGGAAAGCGAGTATGAATTTTGGATGGCCGGCGCAGAAACCCTCAACAACAATGAACAATCCCTGCGCGTGGTCAAAATGGCAGACGGTGCGCTGCTCAATCGCTATTACGATAATTTGCAGTCACCGCGCCCGGAAAGTTACCGTGAAGACCTACACACTGCAGCTCAATCGCTTAACAACAATAAACCTGAGGTATTTCGCCACCTGCGCGCGGCGGCGGAAAGTGGCTGGGATTTTAGCAGCCGCTGGCTAGCGCCTTACGGCGAGCTGCCCACCATTCACACCACTGATATTGTTCCGGTGGATTTAAACAGTTTGCTCTATCACCTCGAACAGGAAATTGCTCGCCAACACCAGCAATTAGGCAATACCGCAGAAGCGCAGGATTTTTTTCGCCGGGCAGAACAGCGCAAACAGGCGATGCACAAATGGCTATGGGACGAGCGCCTCGGCCTTTATGGCGACTATTCTTTGCCGCAACAGAAAACCACCGGCGTAGCCTCTCTGGCGACCGTTTACCCGTTATATTTTTCCATTGCCACACCTGAGCAAGCCAAGCGTATTGCCCATGTTTTACAGCGGGATTTTTTAAAGGACGGCGGCTTGGTGAGTACACTTCAGGCAACCGGTGAGCAATGGGATTTCCCTAATGGCTGGGCGCCGTTACAGTGGCTGGCCATCGTCGGGTTGCGTCAGTACGGCGAACGGGAGTTCGCGCAAACTATCGCGCAGCGCTGGCTGGCGCTAAATGAAAAAGTCTTTAACGAGACCGGGCGCATGATGGAAAAGTACAATGTAGTGGACATCACCTTGCCCGCCGGTGGCGGCGAATATCCTACCCAGGATGGTTTTGGTTGGACCAACGGTGTCGCAGTTGCTTTGAGTCGATTTTTTCCGCCGCAGGCTGCGCACTAGCCGTCGGCAATTAACCAGCCCTGGCTCACCGCATAATCCACCTTGGTGCGAATCCATTGGTAAATCGGCGGAAACTCGGTTTCGATAAAGGCGTGAGCACGCAACACCTGGGATTTTTTTACACCATTTTCTCGCCAGGCGCGTCCTTCACTGGAAACGTTTAATAAAAATGGCAGCAAGCGATCCACTACTTTAACCAGTTTCGTCTCCGGGCTAGTGCCCGTTTCCTGCTCATCCCAATGCGCTAATAAATCCTTAATGCCATTACCGGGATGTTGCTGCAAACGTGTCACACAAATGCGCTCTGCTGTGTTCGCCTGAGCCCGTTCAGCGGCGTAAAGGAAGGTATCGCCTGCGTCGATTTCGCCGAGATCGTGAACCAGTGCCAGCTTCAATAATTTGCCTTCGTCCACCGCCAAATTAAATTGGCGCGCAATACTCCAGCAGGCCATGGCGAGATGCCAGGAGTGCTCGGCGGAATTTTCCAGGCGCACACCGCCGCCCACATAGCTGCGGCGATTGACCAATTTCAAAGCATCCAATTCGCGAAAATAGTCACAGATGATATTGATATCGCTCAAAATAGCATTCCCAATTTTTATGGACGTTTAAATTGTTTGCGAGCCTTGTCTACCTTTGCACGAATCACGCAGTCTTCCGCGTGATCATTAAGCAAACCCATAGCCTGCATAAAGGCAAACACGGTGGTGGGGCCAACAAATTTCCAGCCCATTTTCTTCAAGTCTTTTGACAGCGCAACAGACTCGGGCGAGGTAGTGAGACTCTGTGGGGCAGCGGGTTTTCCCGTGGGCTCATAGCGCCAAATAAATGCCGCGAGCGAGCCTTCTTTTTCCACCAATTCGCACGCGCGCTGCGCATTGTTAATCACCGCTTCAATTTTGCCCCTGTGGCGCACTATGCCAGCATTATTGAGCAAGCGCTCCACATCGCGCTCTTTAAAGCGGGCCACTTTGGCGAAGTCAAAATGCTGGAAGGCTTCACGAAAGTTCTCGCGCTTGGCCAGAATGGTGCGCCAGCTTAAGCCAGACTGAAAACCTTCCAAGCTGATTTTTTCAAACAGACGCTGGTCGTCTTTAACAGGGTAGCCCCACTCGTTGTCGTGGTAGTGCAGATATTCCGGTGTCGCCGCACACCATTGGCAGCGGGGTTTGCCGTCCGGACCCTTAACTGTTGAACTCATAGACTCTGCCTTTTGTAGAGGGTTGTGATTCGGTGAGGCTAAAGAAGCGGGATTTTTCGCCCTTATGCCAGCGGGTGTCAATAACGCCAGTCAATTCTGGGAGCATTCTGTCCTGGCGCTCAGCATTTGCTCGCCGGCTGCATTACACTTGCCACGGCCTGTGGAACCTTTTTAACCTTTGAGCTTTATGTCAAAAAAAGTCGCAACCCTTATTTTTGCGCTCGTTTCGATTCTGTATCCGTGCCTGGTGTATTTTGGCTTGCAGCATTGGTCCTACCGCATCTTCGGTTTTATGATCATCGGCATAGGCGTGGCGAAATTTGGGCTGTCGCGCGCCCGTGATCGCGGCGACTGGGCAGTGGTGGCGGTGACGGTCCTCTGCGGCTTGGCCATCTGGGCCTTTCCCTCGGAGCTGGCGGTCAAGCTCTACCCGGTATGCATCAGTGTGCTGGTGGGTTCCCTCTTCGCCTTTAGCCTGCGCCAAAGGGAAAGCCTGATCACCAAGTTCGCCCGTTTGCGCGGCGCAGAGATAACGCCTGCAGCGCTCCGCTATACCCGCACACTCACGGCGATTTGGGCGGCGCTTTTGTACGTCAATGCGCTGATTGCTCTATACTTGGCGCGTTTTGGCACCACCGAAGCCTGGACGCTCTATTGCGGCTTGCTGTCCTACCTGATTTTTGGCGGGTTTATGGGTGGAGAGTTTTTGTACCGACAATACTATATGCGCCGCTTCGACGTGCAACCGGCCTCCGATAAATCACTATGACTTTTATGTTGTCGTCTCTTAACGACCTTATGACGGGCCACCAATGGCCGCATTTACTCCATGCGCAGCAGGCGGATGATCGAGTCGAGCTGGTTTTGCAGGTCCCGGAGGATCTGCATTGGTTGCAGGGGCATTTTCCCTCTCAGCCGGTATTGGCGGGCGTGGTGCAAACGGATTGGGCGTGCAGTGTCGCGCTGCGTTTGTTTCATCTCCAACAAGCACCACAACGCATCGACAATCTGAAATTTCAGAACGTCATACTGCCGCCGCAAACTTTGCAGCTGGAACTGGTGCGCAACGCGTCCACCGGCTCCATCCATTTCCGCTATAGCGATCCAGACGTGCCGGGCCACACTTTCTCCGAAGGCAAACTGGTTTTTTGAGAGTTCTGCCTGTGCAGTTTTGTTTATTGATTCCCCACTACAACCACCATGAACAGCTGCTGCGTTTTTTACCCGTGGTGGCCGCGCAGAATTTGCCGTGCATCATCGTTGACGACGGCAGCCATCCCGAGAGCCTAGCGCAATTGCGCAGCGCCCTGCCGCAATACCCGGACGTCACCTTGGTGGCCATGCCGTACAATCGCGGCAAGGGCCGGGCAATCAAAACTGGTGTCACCTGGGCCGCCAGCCAGGGCTACAGCCACGTGATTCAGATCGACGCCGACGGCCAGCACAATGTCGCCGACATTCCGCGTTTTATGGCCCTTGCCCAGGATTTTCCGCACGCCTTGATTTCCGGACGCCCCACCTTTGATGAAAGCGCCCCCGCCGTGCGCCGCCACGGCCGCAAGATCACCAGTGCAGTGTGCATGCTGGAGACGTTTTCTACCGCCATTCGCGACGGCCTGTGTGGTTTTCGGGTGTATCCGGTCGCCAGTTTTGAGAAATTGCAGGATCGTTATTACCTCGGCAACCGCATGGATTTTGATACGGAAATTTTAGTGAAAAGTGTGTGGCTGGGAATTCCGTTGAAATATCTGGATACGCCGGTGATTTATCCGCAAGGCAATGTCTCGCATTTCAATTATCTGCGCGACAATCTCATTCTGATCCGATTGCACAGTCGCCTATTACTCGCCGCACCGTTTCAGTTCTGGCGGCGATGGCTGCGCCGAGCGTGACCGACATGCAGAAAACCACTAAGCACTGGGCGACCTTGTCGGAGTCCGGCAGTTATCGCGGCATTCTGTTTATGCTCTGGCTACACCGCCTGTTCGGCCGCAAATTCTTCAGCGTTATTCTCGTGCCGGTGTGCCTGTATTTTTTTATTGTGAACGGCACGGCACGGCGCGCCTCGCTGGATTTTCTGACTCGCCACGCCCGTCAATACCCGAACTTTTGGCGGCGCCCGCCGGGCTATCGCGACGTGCTGCGGCATATCTACAGTTTCGGCCAGGCGATTCTGGACAAAATGCTCGCCTGGTCAGAAGACATAGACCCAAACTGTTTTCTGATCCAGAACCAACCCGTGCTCGATGAGTTTTTAAGCCGCACCGGCGGGCAGCTGATCATAGGCTCGCATCTGGGCAACCTGGAGTTTTGTCGCGGCTTTATGCAGCGTTACATGGATAAAACCATTAACGTCCTGGTGTACGACCAGCACTCGGCGAATTTTGTCGAAGCCATGCAAAAAATTAATCCGGTGTCGCGCTTTAATGTGTATCAAGTAACGCAACTGGATATTCCCACCATTCTGTTGCTGCAAAACAAGATTCAAGCTGGCGAATGGCTGTTTATCGCCGGCGACCGGGTTCCGGTATCCGGCGACCGCACCTTGGATGCGGATTTTTTTGGCGAGCCGGCGCCCTTTGCCATAGGCCCTTACATCCTGGCGAAAACGCTGCAATGCCAGGTGACTTTGATGTT
>CAYZVN010000049.1:0-23929 GCA_964482025.1 uncultured Saccharophagus sp.
CACAATTTCCCGCCACACCCGAACTGCTCGAGCTGGACGACGAACTGCTGGAACTGGAGCTTGAGCTGGAAGATGAGCTGCTGGAGCTGCTTGAACTCGATGATGAACTGCTGGAAGAGGAGGAGCTGGAACTGCTGGTGCCGGAGGAGCCGTTACCGCCGCAGGCTGACAACAGCAGTGCCAAGCACATAAAAATTAAAGGTTGTTTCATGAGGCCCACCGATATTTTGCTATGAGGTGCCACGAGTAGGCACCAGAGGTGGCGATCTTATAGTGGAAATGACTGCCTCGTCCGCGCTAAAGGTCAAAATTCTGTGATCTAGCGCGAATCTTGGCGCGCGGTCGCATTGCCCAAATCCTTCACTCGCTGGGCGATGGGCGGAGTTTCCTCGCGGTCGACGCGCACATCGAGGAGCACCGGACCGCCTAGTTTGGCGAGGGCGTGAAAGTCGATCTCCTCCAGTTGTGAGGCGGAGTGCACCACTATGCCCGGCACTCCCATGGACTGGGCCTGCATCGCGTAATTCACCCGGTTCAGCTCCCAGCCGATGGATTCCGCTCCGGCAATCCGCTGGCCGTGCATCACCATGCCCAAGGCGGCGTCGTTGAGCACAATAAACACCACCGGCAAATGGTGCTGAGCCGCAACGCTGATCTCCTGGGCACTCATTAAGTAAGCGCCATCGCCAAGTATGCACAGGGTCAGCACGTCCGGGTTGGCCTTGGCCGAGCCCACCGCCGCCGCCGGCCCCCACCCCATAGCGCCGAAGCCGTCGCCGACGCGCACTCGACCGGTATATCCGGTGTTGACGAAATAGTGGGTGGCCCAAGCCCAGGTATTACCAGCGTCTAAATACAGACGTGCGTCAGCGGGGAGAAGCCGATTGAGCGCCGCCATCAGCCGCTGTGGCTTGATCGGCGTCGCCAGGTCGCTGCAGCTTTGCTCGAACTCCAGGGAGGCCCGCGTCCCGAGACCGTTCGGCGCTACCGCTTTGTCGACGCAACAGTACCAGCGCTTGCCCATCGCCAGAGCACCGCGGACCTGCTCATTGAGCGTGTCAAAAACCAAGCCGGGATCGCTGCAGACATGATGGTTAGCCATAGGCGAGCGGGTGAAGTGCTCGACATTCTGGTCGATGTGTACCAGGCGCGTGTTCAGCAAATGGGCGTCCCAGCCGCCGGTCGCCAGCTCGGTCAGCGCACTGCCCACCGCGAGTACAAGATCCGGGCGGCCTTCGGCAAGCACCGCGCGCGCCGAGCTGTGGCCGGCAAAGCCATAAACTCCGCGATACAGTGGATGGCGCTCGTCCACCCAGTACTTGCCGGTCATCCCGGTCACAAAAGGGGCGTTCACCTGTTCGCAAAAGGCCACCACTTGCTCCGCTGCCGGGCCTATCTCACCGTCAATAAAGACCGCCAGCGTGTCCACTTTAAGAACCTTGCGCCAGAGAATCTCAATGGCGCGCTCATCGGCGATCTTGAAGTCGTGGGCAAATAAGTCGGCATGAATGCGTCGCGGCGGCGCACTGGAACTGCTCAGCACATCCGACGGAATGCTCAAATGGACCGGAGACTTTGGACTGCGGTGAGCGGCCATAATCGCCGAGATCAGCTTGCCCTCCAGCTGCTCGGAGTGCGACACCAAGGACGAGTAAGCGGTGCAGTGACGCATCATGCCCACGGTATCTATGGCGGTACAACTGCTCTCCTGGAGGGCGCGGCGACCGAATTTTGGCAGTGCGGTTTGCGCGGTGATCACCAACATAGGGACATGATCGGCCATGGCCGAGCTCACCCCCGTCAGCAGGTTGGTGGCGCCGGGCCCGGTGGTGGAGCAGACCACCCCCATACGACCGGTTTCGCGGTAATAGCCATCGGCCATGTAGGCGGCGCCGCATTCATGGCGCGCCACTACCAGCTGCGGGCCGCCGGCGCGACCGCTGCGCGCCAGCGCGTCGCAGAACGGCTCTATAGCGCCACCCGGTACGCCAAAGACGTACTCGACGCCCAACTGAGCTAAATAATTGACGATCAGATCGGCAAAGGTTACGTGCTGCGCGGCGCGCAAAACAGGAGCAAGGCTGCTATTCAACATAGAGTCACCAATTAAGTAAGGCACCGCAACCGCGGTTGCGACAGCGGTGCGCGCTGCTTTGCGCAGCTTGCGTGAAGGGGTTATAGCGGCTGCGGCACAGGACGGCGCGCCACTCCCTGGTATTGAACATCCGTGCAGGTTTGCGGCAGGAAGGCATGAGCGGGACTGTCGTATAAATCCCCGTAACAGGCCAACACACCACTTAGCACATCGGCAGTGCGGATGCGGTAAACCTCCATGGCGGAAAACCCTTGATCCATCAAAAATGCGCAGGCGTAAGCTGCGGCGTTCATATCGGTCTGATGATGCCGCCGCAGATGCTCCGCCAGGGTTTCCACAAACGTCACATAAACCCCGGGAACAAAGCCCAACTCCGCCGAGAAACGGCGCATAGGCTCCAAGCGTTCATCGAGCACTTTTACCGGGCGGGCAAAGCCGCTGATGCTGGGGACACCGTTGCGCAGCGGAAAGCGCGCCACCAACTCGACCAAGGAAACGCCGGCGGCGTAATCGGCTTGCAAGTCCGCCAGGCTTTGCACCGTCAGGTACTGCACCTTGCTGCCGTAGGCTTTGGAGTCCGCCGCGAGAATGCCGGCAGCGGTTGCCGCGACCGGTGAAGTTTTACCGTTGCCCGCCAGGGCTCCCAGTTGGTTGCACCAAATGCGGTGGTCGGGGTAACTGGTGAAAAATACGGTTTTCTCCAGCCAGGTGCCCAGGCGCTTATCTATCAAACGGCCGGTGATATTGAGTACGGCAAGCTGCGTGACGCTGAGCTCGGCCAACAGGTCGCGCAGCAGCCAGCGGTTGCCAACGCGCACATCGCGACCACCCAACCATTGGCCAATCCGAGTGCGGATATGGCGGCGGCGCTCATCCCAGAAAGTGGTATCAGTCACCGACATAGTCATATTGATCATCCCGCAACAACGGATTGCTGCTGATGGGTTGGTGGGTTTGCTCCATCCCCTGTGCCATCACCCCGGGCGCGATGGCCAATTGAAAGAGCCCTAAACTTTCTCGCGCACCCAGCCCCAGGGCCAAACCGACCGCAGCGACTATGCCCGGTAGCTGCCAGCCCTCGCCGCGACTGTGCAATATCCCAGTGAATTTATGACACCAACTCCACACTGGATGGTCCGGCATAAGTTGGAATAAATCGGCTGCCAGCTGCTGCCAGATAGGCTCGCGCTCGCCAAAACTGGTGCCAAAGCCGGGAATTCCCAGTTGCGCATCCAAGCGTTCGGCGGCGACGTCGCCGGGGTCGCGATGGAGGTGAGCGCCGATAAACTGGTGGGCCTCGGCGACTTCCAAAGCGCCGCCTTGGACGCCAGAGCCGGTTAATAAGCCGATGGGCAACAGATGTTCTGGAGCCGTTTTACTCACCCCGGCAAGCATGGCGGCGCGCACGGCGGGATGGCGCGGTCCGGGGTTCAGCAAGCCGATCAGCAAAGTTTCCAGCAACCGGCGCTGGGCACCGGTCGGCAGCTCGCCGACCAACAAGACAAAGAGCGCGTCTACATAGCCGCAGTTGCGCCACAGCTCCGCCACATCGTACCCCGCCAGGTAGCGCCGCTCCGCGACATAAGGGTTGTGCGGCGCCGGCTGCTCCAAACACAGTCGCGTGGTGAAATCGGGCGGCTCCGGTTTAATCGTCGAAGACATAGGTCACATCCACCAACCATTGGCGCCCTGCTAGCGGATAATCCTCCGGGATAAAGCCGTTGCTGGGCTCGCGGGCGTCCGCGTCGGTCAGATTTTTCAGCGAGAAGCCGATCTCGAACTCGCGCCAATGGGTTTGCAGGCGGGTATTCAGCCATATGTAATCGTCTATGGCCGCGCGCGCATCGCCGGGCGCGCGTTCGCGCTGACCGACCCACTTCGCGCCCAAATACCAGTGCCAACGACTAAAGCGCCAATGTGTTGCAAGATTTGCCATCCGCTGGGGCACGGCGGAAAAGTCCACGTCCACCTTTTTGGCGTCGTCGAGCAGGGAGTAGTTGAAGTCGACACTGAGGAACTGTCCCGGACGCCAGCTCAATTGATATTCCAAGCCGCGCACTTTTAACTCACCCGAATTTTGTGCGATCTGCACGCCGTCCACCGGCACAAAGGCGATGAGGTTGTCCGCTGTATAGCGGAACAGGTTAATTTCCATATGCAGGGATTCGGTGAACATGTAATTCAATGACATACCGCCATCCAAGGTGTGGATGGTCTCCGATTCCAAATGGGAATTGCCCATCCCCGCTGGATTATTTTGCGCGTAGAGATCGACAAATGACGGCGCGCGAAATGCCGTGCCTAAAAACAGTTTGCTGGTGAAGCGCGGGGTCGTCTGCCAAGTCATGCCCAAGCGCGGGTTGAAAGTCGAGCCAAAATCGCTGTAGTGGTCATAGCGCACGCCCAGCGTGCCTTGTACTGTCTCGCTGATCTGCCACTGATCCTGCAGGGAGACGTAGAGGTTTTCGCGATTTTTATTCGGCAGATACACATACGCTGTATCCGTCACATCCGTGAGTGTGCCGTCGACCACCGCAGCCTCTGGATCGAGCACACCCGGACCAAAATTCTTTTGTTCAAAAACATCGGTTTTCACATATTCGTAACCCATCGCCCAGCGCACACGATGGCGGCCACCGATTTCGAAAATATGATCAAGTTGCAGTGACATGGCCTGATCATCATTGCCCGGCACGCCGATTACGCCTTCGGGAAAGGTGACTTCGCGAGTGGGATTGGCGAAATCCACATTGCCATCCGCGCCTATGGGAAGGCGAGCACCGGACGGAAAGACTTTGGACCAGAGGCGCGAATTAACCCTGTGCCACGCCGCCGTCAAACCCATTTCGCCACTCACATAAGAGGACAAATTGTAATTCGCCGCGAAGGTTTGCGCTTGCTGGCGGAAACTGCCTTCCGGGTCCAGCGCCTGGGCGACACCAGCGCCGTTGCCGGTCTCGCGATTATTCCAGTTGATATAGCGCACGCTTAAATCGCGAAACTGCCACTGCACCCGCGCGCTGTAAATTCGGTAATCCTTTTCCAGAGGACCGGGCGCGTGGGACGCGTTAGTGCCGAATTGGCGATCCAGATCCGTCTGCAGATCGGCGTTGACCAGCCGGCTGCGATCGCCATCACTCGTCTGTGCGCCAAGACCGATCTGTAACACACTATCGCCCACGGATACTTTGTGACTCCACTCCAGGTGTCGCGTATCGAAGCTGCCCGCTCTGGCGACAAGGCGCGAGGGCATTTCGTCGGGCTGATAACTGACGAGATTGATAATGCCGCCCACCGCGTCCGCACCGTAAATGGCCGACCCTGGACTGCGAATGATCTCAATCCGTTTGAATGCATTAAGGGGAATACGCTGCCCCCAAAGGGTTCCACCATCGCGAATATGGCGGAAGGGCAAGCCGTCAATCAGGATAAGAATTTGTTGCCCGAATGCGCCGGATAAACCGCGCACCACAGGGCGATTGTTGCTGACCGCAGTTTGCGCTTTGGTAATGTGCACGCCCGGCACGTGTTGCAGAGCTTCGAATAACTCGGCCGCACCCATTGCTCGCCACTCTTCGGCGTTAATGACGGTAACGGACGCAGGCGCCTCTTCCACGTTTTGTTCGAATCCGGCGGCGGCTGTCACCAGGCGGACATTCAGCAGCTCATTCAAACCTAACTCAAATAGCGAGTCGGCATTCTTATCAGCATCGACGCTAAAGACATCCTGCGCGAAAGCGAAGCCGGGAATGAGCAACAGCAGGCCACGAACCAACCCTTTAACGTTCATTGCGTTGCCTTATTATGATTATGAATTTGACGAGTCGACCACCACCCGCTTAACAGGATATCTATTTAAGCGCCACGCCAATAATGATGGTTTTTTGAGTATAGCCAAGAATAAGAAAGCAAGTGACAGGAGAGGAGAAAGAGTGCACCGCTCTGGAGCGAGCGGCGCGGAGCTTAATAAGGAAGAAAATCGAAGGAATAATTTAACGTGGTCTGCAATACATCCGCCGCACCAAAATTAATTCCGCGAACCGCAGCGAGTAGCCGGCGCTCCAGATCCGTGTCGTTCAATTCACTGGAAACAATTTCGGCGCTGGAAACCGCACCGCTGGACTCGATCACTAATTTAAAGACAACCTTGCCTTGCAAGGTAGGGTTTTGCCGCAGCGCCCGGTTGTAAATACCAAATATTCGCCCTTTGGCTTCTTCCATTTTCTGACGAATAGACTGATCCCCACGAAACGCTTTGTCGCGCGCCTGTTGCTGGCGATCATCGGCCGCAGCCGCCGATACTTCTTCCAGCTTGCTCTCTACCACCGTGGTCTCACGTCCCGAAAGGGCCACTCCGCCAGTATCGCGGCTCAGCGCCGCAGTATTCACGCCGCCACTTTTTGCCTGCGCGCCGCTGCTGATAAAGTTGCGTTCCACCTGGGCAGCCTCTGCGTTTGCCCGGGTGATATTAGCGCTGGGGGTGCGCACATCGGAGACATCCAAGGCATCGCGCATATCGGCGAGATCGTCAGCAAATTGCAATACACCACTTTGCTTGGCCTGCTCGATCGCCTTTTGTAATTTAACCGGTTCAGGTTCGGGCTTTTTCGGCTCCGCGGGTTTAGGCTCCGGTTTTTTCTCTTCCACTTTGGGTTCCGGCTTTTTTTCCTCGACCTTTTTCTCTTCCGGTGGCGGCGGTGGCGGGGGCTTGGGCAGCTCTTTTTTCTCCAACACAACTCGCGCGAGTTGCGGCGGTAACTGCTCCAGCTCTTCGCGCTTGGGCTCGGGTAGCGATATAAAAGGTATGGCAATGCTGAGAATCAGCAGGGGTACACAGAGCCCGCCCAATATCCGCCGAAAGCGTTGATTGTCTTCTCTTGCACTACTCCAGGGCAGTTGCAGATTAGGCGTTATTACCACAGCCACCATCTCAACCTCCCTGTACCGGCGGCGTCGCCGCATCGCCATTATCGGCAATCTGACTCACTGCCAGCGCAATATTGCGGTACTCCGATGCGGCACAGGTGGTCATGATTTTTTTCAGCAGCGTATAAGGCAGCGCCGCGTCGCCCATGATGGTGACGTCGCGCCCCTCCTGTTGCTCCTCCGCAGAGAGGTAAGGGCGGCGCGAAGCGAGGTATTCGAGTTCCGCTTTTAAGGACGCGATTTCTTCACCCTCGGAGGCCATAACGCTGTTAACATCGGTGATCACGCGGCCGTTGATAATAATGTCTTCGTTCGTCACCATCACAATGAGCGTTTCTTGCGGCGGCTTATCGGCGACAGATTCCGGCAGTTTTATACTCTTGTCGTTTTGCAAAACTTCCACTTGAGATGAGTTCACCAGCAGAAAAAATACCAAGATGGTGAAAATATCCATCAGCGCAACCATGTTTAATTTTGGTTGTGTCTTCGCCCGCTTGTGTTGCCGCGCCATGCGGCGCGCGTGCATGGACTGCTTCACGGTGCACCTCCGCCAGCGGCACTCGTAACCGGCGCATCGCCGAGCGAAATTTCCGGAAATAATTCGCCATCGACTACCGAGGCAACCGATACCGTTTTAAATGAGCGCACGGTATCCATAGCCGTAACAAGCGTCTGATAGTCGGTGTTAGGCTGCGACAAAATAAAAATATCGCGCTTTTGGATGCCTCGGTCCTGCAACAACCGCTTAACTTCCTGCAGCACTTCCGACAGCAATGGATAGTCGTATGCGCCGTCTTTTTTCGGCACCGCCTTGAGGGGAGTACCGGCGGGATAATTCACCACAAATTGATCGGGCAAAATCACCAGTTCGAGCATTTGATTTTCCGGCGCGTCATCGCCCGAAGACGCAGCCGCAATATCCGGCAGTTTCAGGTCTAGCACCGTGATATGGGAAAACACCATGCTCATCAACAGCACGGGCACCAGAATGATCATCAAGTTCATGAAGGAGGTAATGTCTAAATCCGCTTCTTCACGACGTCGTCTTTTAATGCGCATGTAAAACCGACCAGCGGGAAATTAGGAGGTTCTCGGCTTGGCAGCAGAGGCGGCAGTGGCAGAGTCGGTTGTGCGAGTTCTGGCACTCGGCAGCTCGCTGCCAGAGATCATATTTAAGGTTTTTACGCCGGCCATTTCTAAACTGTCGACAATTTCGCTCACTTTGTTTTGAATCGCAGTATGCAAAAGCAGCAGCGGTATCGCGGCCATCAAGCCGAATGCGGTGGTGTTCATGGCAACCGAAATACTCTGTGACAGCAGCGCGGCTTTTTCGGCGGGGTTGGCGTTGGCAACCGCGGTAAAAGCGGCGATCAAACCCATAATGGTTCCCAGCAGCCCCAGCAGAGTGGCGATATTGGCGAAGGTCGCAATGTAAGCGGTGCGCTTTTCTAAGCGCGGCACCGCTTCCATAACACCTTCTTCCATCGCATATTCAATTTCCTCGCGGCGCGGCGTGTGCTGCATGCGGGCGATGCCGGCGGCGATAATGCGACTGATGGGCGCCCCAGATGAGCGCCCTAAATCCATAACGGCGGCGTAGTCGCGTTTTTTTAACAGCGGCAAAATCCGGTCGAAGGCGCGCCGGTTGGAGGATCTTGCAGCGGACAAGACGATCCAGCGTTCGATGGCGATCGCCAGCCCCACCACCAGCACCACGGCGATGGGGTACATAAACACACCACCTTCCTGAAAAAACCGCACAGCAACATCGAACATAGTGACTTAGCCTCCAAAAACCGTAAAACGAAATTGTAAATTTTTACCTGCGCGAGCAGAGATCATAGAGCACATCATCCAGCTCCCTTTATTTTTCCGACGACAGCTGTT
Organism: uncultured Saccharophagus sp.; assembly: GCA_964482025.1. Lineage (GTDB taxonomy): Bacteria > Pseudomonadota > Gammaproteobacteria > Pseudomonadales > Cellvibrionaceae > UBA5868. The sequence goes on from CAYZVN010000049.1 coordinate 8,909, forward strand.
CCAGATATTGCAATTCGCGCACATGTTCCGGGCGCTCAATATGGGCAAACACATCGCGGTGCAATTTGGTGGTAAGCGGTTGAGTAAGGATAGTGGTGTCATCCGCCGGCTGCCAGGGCACTATGTACAACACTTTGGGTTGCTCCTGATTTCCGGTAACCGTATCACTTAATACCACGACCCCTTCACTCTGCGCCAAAGCCGCGCCGGAGATGATCCCCATCAGTAAAAACGCCAGCGTTTTTTTCATAGCTCGCACCCCTCAGCCCGCCGCCAGGCGGCGTTTCAAGTCGATAATCCAACCTTCCACTTCCACGTTGGGCTCGCTGGATAATTTCAGCACCATTTCATAGTGCCTCATGGCTTCGTCAAATTTACCCATATACAAGTCGTAGAGAATCCCCAGATTGCGATGAGCAGCCGCGTTGTGCGGCCACACCTCCAAGGCTTTTAGGTAATTGCTCTCGGCCTCGTCAAAGCGCCCTTGCTCGCGGAGGAATAAGCCGTAGTGAATGTAGGCATCGTTATTGAGCGGATTGACTGTCAGCGCTTGCTGAAAATAGGTGTCCGCCTGCTCCCACTTTTCCTGACGCCAATAGACAATCGCTAAATTGACCAGCGGCCCCGACAGCTCTGGGTGTTGCTGGTGGAGGTCGCGCAGTTGTGTTGCCGCGGTTTGCCAATCTTCACTTTGCATGGCAACTAAGGCATTGCGGAAGGCCGTTTGACTTGCCGGCGGAACCTTGGCTTGGCGGGCGAGGTAGGGATTGGGAATTAACGTCAAAGGGGCGTCGGCCTCGGTAGCCACCGCCTTATCCGCCCCCGGTTTTTGACCTTGAGAGGCGCAACCGCTCATCAGCAGTATCAGCAAGGCGGACAGCAGGAGCGCCGCGCGCGGTTTACAGCAGACCATCGCTGACCTCCTGTTTCAGTTCTTGTTTGCCGTAGCGCGCCGGCAGAATTTTGGCCAGCTCCTCGAAGCTCTGCTTCACCCATTTGTCGTAGAGCCCCTCCCAGGAGCGCTCCGCTGTGGCCGCTAAGAGTTCTACGGATTTTTCTTCAAATGGATAGGCCTGCTCTTCTAGCAGAATTTCGTACTGCTCCATCGCCAGCTCATCCAGGCCTTTGGGCCGCTCGGAGTTCAGCAGGTCGCGACTGAGCTGTGAGTAAACATTGCCGATCCGATAGTTGGCTTCGGTGACAAACTCCGCCACGCCGTAATCGAGCACTTTTTTATAGGCTTCGAGTGTTTCGTCTAGCGCGCTGCGTTTCGCCGCCAAGCTCTTTTTAATTGGCAGAGTGAGCTTGATGCGCTCAAACCGCGCAAAGGCTTCGCCGGCAAATTGATTGGCCGCATAAGCCGCCAGGTAGCGGGAGCGATCGTTGCGATCGCCGCCCGCTTTGGCGTCCGCCTCAATCAACTGCGTAAGCCAGTAGCGGCGCGCTTTGTCGTCACCCTGCTCGGTGGCGATCTGCAACAGTTGGTAGCGCGCTTCCGTCGCCAGGGCAAAGGGTTTGGGATAGGCCTTTACATAATCGGCATAGCGGTTGGCGGCGTCGCCGATGCGTCCGGATTTCTGATACAGCTCCGCCGAAAGGTAAAGGGCCTGGCGCCGCGCCTCTGGATCCGTCTCATTTTTGGCCATAATCGCTAAAGCCGCTGCGGCTTTATCCCACTGTTGACTCTCCTGATAAATCACCGCCAATTTCGGCGCCAAAGTCGCACTCAAAGAGTGTTGGGGGAAGCGCTGCTGGAAGTCGAGGTACACCCGCTCGGCGCCCTGCCAATCCTGTAACTCCATCAAATAGTTACCGGCGTCGTATTGGGCGTTCGCAGCCAGATCGCTGCCCGGTGCAACCGCGTCGATCTGCAGCAGCTGCGCGACCCCACCGCGAATATCGCCCGCCGCAACTTTCTGTTCGGCCGCTTTAAACATGCTTGCCGCTATGCGCTCCACCACGCCGGCGCGCTCGCGATCCTGTGGCTCCATCAACGCCAAGGCGGAGCGGTAGGACGTTTCGGCACTGGCGTAATCGGCGGCATCAAACTGGCTGTGGGCGAGTATCAACCAGGCGACCTTGCGCAGCTCCCCCTCCGGCGGTGGCTGCCATTGGGTAATGCGCGAGGCGATCGCCACCGCCTGGCTCTGATCGCCGCCGGCGAATACCTCCTGGGCCGCTTGCGTAAGTACCGCCACCGCGCGCGGGTCTTGGGGATAGTAGTCGGCAAAACTGATGGCGCTGCGAATCTTGTGTTCGCGCAGCGCGAGGCGGCGCGTGTCATCGGTTGCCCGCTCCAGCAGTGTCTGCAGCGCGAGAATAGCGGCATAGCCGGCTTTGGCGCCGCGCTCTTCGTCGAGCAACTCATAGGCGACGTTTTCATAGGCTTGCACGGCGCGCTCCAGGCGCCCGGACTCGAAAAATGCTTCTCCCATCAAGTAGGTCACTTCCGCAGTGCGCGGGCCGCCGGGTGCGGTGCGCAAATACTGATCGTAGTACTCCGCTGCCTTGAGGAACTGCGGCTCGGCGGGCGGCGGCGCTTGTCGCGGTCGGTTGCGCATTTGCTGATAGCGGCGCTGGGCGCTCTGCAGCGCTTGCCCCTCGGCGTGGTAGAAGCTGGACAGTTCGTCGAGGAAACTCTCCAAGCGCGGCAATAGCACCTGTTGTTGCTCGGCCGTGCGCGCCGCCCAAAACCCACTGTCCACACCGTATTGAGTCACAAAATCTTCTTTGGCGGGCAGGATCTGCTCCGGGAACCCGCCCTCGCGGTACACCTCGATGCGCTGCACGGCGAACTCCGGTCCATGTACCGATTCGGGAAAGGAGGCGATATAGGCACTGAAGGTGTCGCTGGCGTCCTTGTAGCGTTGCTTTTCCAGATAGAGATTACCGAGGCTCTGATACAGGCGGTGCTGGTAAGGACGCGGACCTTTTTCGGCGAGCAGTTCGGCAATGGCCGGTGCGCCCTCAAGATAGGTAAAGGTAATGCCCATTACCCGCAGGGTGTCGTCCATCAAGCTGCGCTGGGCACTGGTAAGTTCAGCCTCGCTGCGATTTGCATGCAAGAGATCCAGCACCTCCACAAAGGTGTCCAGTCCGGCGTGGAAATCGCTCGCCTTGAACTGGGACCAGCCGAGCATGTACAGGGCATTGAGATAAAACGGCGTATCCCGCCCGCTGCTGACGACTTGTTGATACAGCGCCTGGGCCTCGCGATAGCGTCCCCGGCTGAACGCCTGCTCGGCGCGACGGAATTCTGCTTCGGCGGCATAGGGGGAGTCCGGGTGCAGGTTTACCAAGCGAGCCAGAGCGGCATCGGATTCCTCCATGCGCCCGTCCAGCGCATAGGCTTTGGACAAGCGGTACAACAGCCGCTCATCGGTGGCGCGGTCGGTGCGGGTCTCGTCCAGTGCCAGCAGTTGATCGTATAAGGCGATAGCGTCGCGGAAGTGCTCTTCCTGTTCCGCCTGACTGAGTTGGCGGTTCTCGCTGCGCGCCATTTCAATATCTGCCAAACGCACTTGAATGCGATGGCGCAACTCCGGCGCAGCGGCAACATCCAGCGCCGCTCGATAACTCTCTTCGATCTGATCTAGGGTCGCCGGGGCCACTGGCTCCGCCGCAGGCGGCAGCTGCGCCGGCGGCAGATCTGCCAAAGTCGGACCGTAGGGTCGCGCCCCCGACAGCCAGGAACACGCCGCCAAAAGCGTTAGCAGCGTCATCACAAGCGGCAGGCGCAGGTGCGCTAAAGCTCCGCTCATCCGCCAGCCTCCTCTGTCGCCGGGAGGGCAGGTGGCGCCTCACTGAGGGTTTGGTCGAGCAGCCGCGCAATCGACAGGCGAGACTGCGCCAGATAGTGCTGCAGACGCGCCTGTTGTTGTTCCAATACCAACAGTACTTGGCGACGCAGGGCATTTTGGGATTGCTCTATGGCGTAATCAATATCGGTACTCTGCACCAGCAGTTGTTCGCGCGCTGCGGCAATGCGCTGGCGGTAGGGCTGCAAGTCGAAGCCCTGCTCGAGAATCCTGTGCACCCGCTCGAGGGTGGTGCGCGCACCGTCCAATTCGCGATTGAGGTGCGCCAGCTCCGCTTCGGCACGCCAAAGTCGCTCGTCATACATCTCCATCCCGCGCCAAATCATTAAGCCTTTCTGGCGACGCAGGGTTTCCGTCAGCTGCGCCAACTCCTCCGCTGGCATAACTTCCATCCCTTGATCCCAAACGGCGCGCTGCAAGATACCGATGTTGGCTTCGGCGCGCAGAATTCGTACTAGCCGCGCCGCGTCCTCTTCATCCACCAGCGCGAGATAGTCCTCCTGGTTGCGCAAACGCGCCACTTCCCCGGCCAGATTATCTCGCTGCGTCTCTAAGTCGGCGATTTTGGCCTGGATCTGCTGACGCGCCAGAGCGTCCATCTCCCGCGCGCGGTTGGCCTCGCGCTCATCGAGCATGACGGAGTAAAAATCCAATTTGTCCTGCCATTGGCGAAACTGGTTCTGAATCGCCAGCAAATCCCGGAGTTCGCGCACTAGGCCGAGAAAGTCTTCGCGGGAAAACAAGCTGATCAGATAGGTGAGCTGAGGGGAGAGCTGCTGTTGCTGGGCTTGGTCCAGCCAATTGATATCCGCGCTGCGATCGATGTTCAGCGCCTCGCGTATGGCGTAGCCCTGCACTTGGCCGATGACTTGGCGCAGCTGTTCAAGCTCCGCCAGATAACCCGCTTCGGCGTTGCGAAACTCCTGCAGCGCCTGACTTTTGTAGCCCATTTTCTCGTAGGCATAGGGAATGGCGACCAGCGCCTCCTGGGTGTACTCATCAATCAGCGAGCGCCGCGCCAGTTGCTGCCAGGGTTTGAGCGCAAGCGCGTAATCCTCCAACTCCACCGCAGCCCAGCCATAGCCGAGCAAGGCGCGATTGGCGACCGGGCTCTCCAGGCGGACTTGCGAAAAATGCTGAACGGCTTCGCGATAACGCTTGTCGAGCAAGGCCGCGTAGCCGGCACCGGTCATGGCTTTGTCATAGAGCGCGAGATACTCGGGGGTATGCTCCGGCAACTTTTGCAGCTGTAAAAAAAACGGGGTGGCCTTGGCAAATTCGCCCTCCCGGCTATAGGCAGCGCCGAGATTAAACTGCATATAGGGGGCGAAAGGCGATTTGAGCTGCGCCTGCAGAATGTCGGTGGCAGCCGCCATCTCGCCGCGCTGCACCGCGAGGTTAAAGCGCAACTCGGCCACCTGAGGCGCAAGTTCCGCGTGGGGCTTGTCGCTGATCTTCGCCAGCGCCTCATCTGCCGCCAACCAATCACCACGCAGATAGCGCATTTGCGCGAGATAGAACCAGGCGGAGTCGCGGGTACGGCGCGGGCGATTGGCGGTCAACAAACGCTCAAAAATCTCGCTGGCATGGCGCTCCATGCCGTAGGCCATGCTGAAACCACCGGCCATGATTTCCGGGTTGTCGCCGTGCCCTTGGATGCCGCCTTTTTGCTGCGCCACCATCAGCTCGGTCATAGCTTCGAGGTTGCGGTTTTGATAGTAGTTGTAGAGGGCGACCCCGTAACGCAAATCCGCCACGCTGCTCAGCGGCTTGTCCTTTGCGCAGACCGGCAGAGCCAGTAGCAGCAACGAGCACCGCAGCAGGGCTCGGGGCAGGCGACCTAGATGGCCGAAGCGGGGGGCGCTCATAGGGATCCTACTGCAAATGCCATTCTTTGAATTCGAATTCGGGCTCCATATTGGAGGTGGCGTCTTTAATGCGCATTTCCAGCATCGTGGGCTTTTGGTCCTTGTTTAGCGAGTAAGTGGCAGCGCGCTTGTACTCGCGCCGCTGCGGACCATAGCCGTGGACGAAGGCGGTAATTTCGTGTTTGCCGGTTTTGAGATTGCCCAGGTAGAGGCGCTGGATGCCGCCGCGATTCATGGCACTGTTTTGTTTTTCCGTGTAGAGGTGGCTCGCCACCAGTTGGTCATCAATGTGCAGTTTGATCGCATCCAGCTGAAAATAATGGCCCACGTCGGAGGATACGTAGACCGCGATTTGCGTATTGGCGGGAAACAGCAAGTCTTCTTCCAGAATCAACAGATCGCGGTTGAGTTCCAAGGCCGCTTGTTTCAGATCTTCTACTTGCTGGCTTAGCGGTGAGGCGTTCTCTTTGCGCGGGGTGAAATTCTCTCCGGGAGGGTCTTGCGCCACAACCGAAACACACATGGCCCAACCTAGGAACATCGCCGCCAGTGTGCGGTGCCATTGACGTTGTTTCAAAGTCTTATCTCCCCAAGTTGACGACGGCTGAGAGGGTCAGTCGGTATTGGCCAGAGCGGACTCCGACGGTCCCGAAGGACCGCCCGCTTGCGTTGGCATCGGAAAAACAGGCGTGAAAATCGAGGTGCGATATTAACGACCAGGCCCGGCAATGGGAACCGACAAACAAATTAACTTCGATAAATTTAGCACGGGGATCCGCTGCCACCGGCTTTTAAGAGGGAAAAGTGGGGAAATTTTGTGGTGTGAATCGCAATCTCCGCGAATTCACGCGCCTGGTCAAAGTGTCGGGGGCTGTAAGCCTTCACTGTAATGCACCTTGCCGTTGGCATCGATAATGACACCGTCAAAGCCGGGCAGCTGCGCCAACAGCGCCAGTCCCTCCTCTATACCCAGGACAAAAACCGTGGTGGACAGCGCGTCGGTATCCAGGCCGCGCGGGCCGAGAATGGTTACGCTGATTACCCCATGGGCGGACTTGCCGGTTTTGGGGTTGAGGATATGGTGTACCCACTCGCCGGTGATTTCGTCGACAAAATAGCGCTCGTAATCGCCGGAGGTGCTTACCGCCACATCGTTTAAAGGCATAGTCAAAACCACTGTACGATCGTCAGGCCCTTGTTGACGCGGGTTTTTGATGCCGATCAGCCAGGGCCGGCCGCGCCGGTCACCGAGTAACCGGCTGTCACCACCGGCACTCACCGATGCGTGGCTTATGCCATGCTTGCGGAGAATCTCGATCGCCCGATCCACCGCATAGCCTTTGGCAATACCACCGAGATCGATTCGCACATTGGGATGGGTAAAGGCGAGAGTGCGGCGTTTGGGATCAAAGTTCAGGAAGCGGTAATTGATGGCGGGCAAGAGTGTTTTGTACTGTTCCGCTGCGGGCTTTTTCTTACCCCTATAGTCATAGAACCAGCCGAGCGACGCAAAGGTGATGTCAAAAGCACCGCCGCTGATCTCGCTGTAGTGCAGCGCCCGCTCAACGAGCAGGCTGAATTCTGGTGAGAGCGCGACCGCTTGCTTGGACGCGACGGCATTGACATGAGCGAGTTCGCTGCTCTCTTTATAAGGGGAGTAAGTTGCGTCAATCCGGCGCATGTCCGCCATCACAGCCGCTATAGCGGTTTCGCCCGCTTTGGCGTCTTGATGCCACACAGTAACCGACACCTCAGTGCCCATAATGGCTTGCGTGTCTTGTAACCACTCCGCCCAGCACAGCCGGGGCAGTATCAACAGGCAGAGCAGAACCCAGCCGCGCGACACGCGCAATCTAACCACCCAGCGGCCAGGTTACTTTATAAGAACCGTCATCCAAGGCTTCGGTGAATACGCCCATGGCATCCACCAGCGGTTGTGGCGCGGTTTCCCGAGGGGTGATCAAACCGTTCAAGGTAGGTTCTCCACCTACGGTGTATTCACCTTGCACCTGCACACCAAAGTCGCCTTCTAAGTCGACGATATTTAAAGCGATGCCACCCTGACCATTCTCTGTCGCGTCAGCGGCAAAGGTGCCGAGGGAAAACCAGCCGGTACCCACATTGATGGCCAGGCGCTCAACCGTCAGGCGACCATCCAAGTCTTGGACTTGGCCGTCCGTGGTCAAAACGGCGTGGTGCACTGTGGCACTGCCAAACCCACCGATTTGCACCCCAGGATTGTTGTAAAACACTTTGGCCGGTACCTGATCCACCAGCAGGTTCGCCACGCTCAGGGTACCGCCCGCACCTTGGCACACCCCGCCCTGTATATTGGGGCTGCGCACATCGAGACACGCTTTCAGCAGCAAAAGCTGGAAGCCATCCAACCGCCACTGCACGGTACCCAAATCCAAGGTTTGATCGTTGATCACGACTTGAGCCGAACCGGCCCGGCCGGACCATAAGGTGCCGGAGACACCCGACAGGCTCAGCCCCGGCACCGCTTTAAGCGCTACCCAGGCACCCCACTCTGCTGGTGTACGAACGACCACCGTGATGACGAAATAAACCAACAGGCCGATAAAAAACAGCAGCTTTACCAAACGTTCCACTCAGCCCCCCTGGGTCAACTGTATATTCACCTGCACTACCCCGGGATTGCGATCGGCAGTGATGGTCACATCGCCGATCTGTAGCCCGTGCTTGTTTTCCATTTCATTTAGCCACGCCAGCACATTATTAAAGTTCGACGCACCCAAGCGGACCCGCGCACTATTGCCCGAGGGCTGCAGGTTTTCCATCACCAGGCCAAATTCCCGGGTGCTGTCGTTGAGCAGTGAGGTGAGGTTCTGTGCCACCGCGCCCTGACCGGACTGTTGGCGAGCCATCAATTGACCGGCCAGCTGCCGCACCTCCTCCTGCTCCTGGAGCACCGCTTGATTGCGTCGCTCGTTGCGCTCCAGATCCCCTTGCAGCGGCAGCAATACCATAAAAATGAGGATATACAGCAATACTGCAGCGCCGCCGACCGACAACATCATCTGGTCGCGCGGGCTTTGATCTAAAAACCATTGTTTAAACTCGTTCATCAGCCGGCCTCCGACACACGCAATTGCGCTTGGTGCATATCGCCGTACACGTTCGCACTTCTAATCTCCACGCTCAGGCCGCTTTCGGCAATCTTGCTGCGCAGGGTTTCGAAGGTGTCGAACGTCTTCGCTTCGAGATTGAGCTGCAGCTGACCGCTGTCGTGGTTGTAGCGGAAGCTGCGCACCGACACCTCGTTCAGAGAGGTGATCGCCGGGGCCACACGGGTCAACAAAAATACCGCATTACTGGCCTTCGCCTGGTTAGCGCCGCCGCCGAGCATGCCGCGCAGCTGGCGCAGCGGGTCGGTGATGGTGCCCTCGGGCACGGCTTGGCGGTAGATCGCGTCAGTGGTCGCCATAATGCGCTTGCGCTCCGCCTCCGCTTTATTCAAGCCCACTGAAGCAGTTCCCAGAGCGATCAAAAAGCCGGCAGCGGCGGCGATGATGGGATATTTGAATTGTTGCCAGAGCTTGTCAAAGGGCAGGCGGCGCGCCAGCCGGCCACCGCGGAAATCCGGCGCCAGCGGCTGCGCCGCGCTCATCAAGTCCCAAAAACCCGCTTCCTGTTCCGTCAGCTCAAGCTCTTCGTTCTGAGTGAGCTCGGCCGGCACGAGTGCGTGTAACGCCATCAGCGATGCTTCGTTATCGCCGTAAAGGTGGAGGCTTGAGGGTGCCGGCTGCTGCGCCGTTAAGGCCGTAAGATAGGCCCCCGCCATAGATTGCTCTACCGCAAAGCCCACACCCCCGTCCACATGCGCGATGAGCATCTCATTCTCGAGCAGGAGAATCCAACCGCCCTCGGGGCGCGGCAGCTGCAAGTAGTCCACGCTGCATCTTTGGACTTCGGTGCCTACCTCCTCAATTTCGTCAATGCACGCCTGCAGCCATTCCGCATCGGCGTAGGCCACCGGAATTGTGTCACCCTCGATTGCCCCGTAGACAAAATGCAGGTCTTCGACGGCGTCGATGATCGTGTCTTCGATTTCGTAAGGCAGAATCTTCAGCAGCTGCTTGCGATCCTTGATTTCCACTTCAACGCGCTGGCTGACCACCTCCTGCCCCGGCACGATCAGCCAGACTTGGCGACCGACCACCGACTCCTTGAGCAGGTTGATATCGCCTGTATAAAAAGCGTCGCTCACCCAAGCGCCTTCCGCATTGGCTTCGCGCCACTGCCAAAGGTTGTGCTCGACTTTTCTCACCAGAATTCGTTCTGACACTCGATTCACCTGTCGATGTTTTTTGTTATCTGCCGACCGCTGCCTTAGAAATTGGCATCGGTACGGCGCACCACATGCACGTGGTTAATGCCGTTGATATCACCGCGAAACAGCAGCGTCTTAGAGCGGCGAATCTGCTGACCGGTCAGGGTTTCCGCGTTAAAGACAAAGTAACGGGCGGATACGCCAAGCGACTCCTGTTCGCGTTCCGGTCCATCCCCCAGCAGCGTTCCCGCGTTCACCCCAGCGAAAAATTCCTCCAGCGAGCGGAATCCCTCGACTGCCTGAGCGCGCTCTTCTTCTAAAAGTGCGACCTCTTCCGGCGTCAGCGGCAAAGTCTGGGACTTGCGGTTCAGCATGGGCAACAGCTCCGGCTTGAGGGTGTTGACGTTCATCGCTTCACCCGGCGGCAGCGCGATCACCAGCGGCTGCAGACGTTCATAAATCTCAGGCGTTATACCCTTAATTAAACTTAGCTCACTGGCACTGGTCATGGGACCGTTGGTGATCGGAAAGGGCGGCTCCTGATCCTGATAATAGCTCGCTTCGGCCCCCCCAAAACCCGACACCTGATCATCCGGATCCAGCCAGTCCTGAATAGCGTCGATAATCTCCATGGCGGTTTGATATTGGATGGGCCCGCTTTCCAGCTCAATGGTTTGCAATAAGCGCACAAAGCGCCGCTGGTTGTCGTTTAACAACTCCCAGGGGGACTTATTGCGATCGGGGCTGTTGGGCCCCGGAGGCGGCGTGTTGCGGACCAGAAGATTCAGATTGAATCGCCCGTGGCCGTCCTCAATAGTGCCGCCCACCCAACCTTCATCCGTCTGCATCGGCTGGCCGCTGATCTGCATCCAGATTTCACCCAGGTGATCCACCTCACCGGTCTCTAACCGATCTTCATACAAAATTTTGCGCACCAGTTGCTCGCCGCCTTCCATATAAGCGCGCGCCTGTGCGCCGTGCCAGCGATTTTCGTTGCGCAGCATATGAAGCTGAAATCGCCAACTAACGGATACCACCACCGTGGTCACGAGAACCACAATCAACAGCGCCATAATTAATATGACGCCATCTTCGCGCTGACCATAACCTGGACGGATTCGCGGAGTCACTGCTGATCCTCCACATTGTCACCACCCGGATTATTGTTTTGTGGATTGTTCGGCGCCTGCTGCACTTGCGGCCCCTTACCCGGAAGTAAACTGAACAACCGCTTGACCTCACCCATATCCTCCAAAGTCAGCGTCAGTTCGACGGCAATGGGTAACTCATCCGGCGCGCGCCCTGTTGCTGGCCACATGTCATACCAAGGCCCTGCGGCAATGGAAACGCCCTGCCCGTAGGGCAAAACGCGCACTAGGATATCCTCGACACCGGTCAACAGCTTCTGCTGATAGGCGAGGTCCTCTTCGTTATCCATCGGGTTGTACCAGGTGTCCCGCCAGATCGCCTCTTCCAAATAGCGATAACCCACCCGCACCTCTTCGGTGCGCCGCTGACGCAAGGGGTTGTCGACGCCACCGCGCATTACCACCAGCCAGTAGTCATCGCTTTGTGTCACATAGAGCGCCGGCAATACTTCCCCGAGCCGCTGGCGATATGTCTTCGGCAGCGCGTTGCGCAGATCGGTTTCTATGACAAAAAAGGTGCGGTCAATGGCGGCCAGGCGCTCCATAGCCTCGCGGGTGGCAGCAGCACCAGACGATGCCGTATTGAAAGCCTGGGCGGCGAGCATGGCAATCAGAGCCATGATAAACAAAGCCACCATGACTTCCATCAAGGTAAAACCCGCCATGGAGATGAAGCCTGCAGTCTGAGATCGCCGAGACACCGCGACTGCTACCCGACTACTCAAGGAGGAACCCCGACAATTCGACAAGATTCTCTTCCTGGCCCTGTAAGCGCACACGCACACGCAAGCGCAGCAACCCCGGCAGCTCAGTCTCCTCGGTTTCGGTCTGCCAATCCCATACCTCTCCAGCCAATCGAACATCGTCCGCCTGGCGCCCGCGCGGCGCTATACCCTGCAGCCGCTGCGTCAAGTAAATCTCCTGGAGTTTGTTTTCCGCCACCCAATGAGCCAGGGCAACCTCGCGGCTGTGAGCAGCCGCCGTCGCCATACTGCCGATATTCATCAGCAGCGCCGGCAGCGCCAGGGCCACAACCAGCAGGGCGACCATGACTTCGATCAGCGTAAAACCTCGAGATCTAAAAGCCATCGTTCCGCTCCGGAGGCTCGGGAGCCTCCACCCACACCAACTCGCCGAGTTCATTCACTTCGATGTGCTGACTGAAGCCGGGAAAGCGCTGGTCGGTTAGTTCTATACGGATAGGCGTGATTTCGCCAGTTGGATAGTAGGCGGCGACTGGCGTTGTCCGGTCATCCTGGCTCTCGTAGTCCCACCAGAGTCCATTGAGCTCGACCCGAAGCTGGACGGTGGCGGGCAGAGAAACCACCGGCGTGCCTGGTATGGGTTGCCAGCCCTGAGGGGTCATAGAGCGCCAGCTGTAACGCCAGCCCAGGTCGCCGGCACTTTGACCGCGCTGTACCTGCCACTCGGGCGGCTCCAACAGAAGTGCGGAGGTCTCACTCGCCAAAATCGCCCGCTCACCGGCAAATTGTGCCAGACCTAAAAATTGCTCAATCGCATCCCAAACTTCGTCTTGCGGATCGCCGCCGCGCATCGTCAGGGATACCATAGCGAGACTCATGCCGATCACCAGAATGACCGCCATGAGTTCCAGTAAGGAAAATCCAACTTGGCCCCTGCTCTTCATACATACCGCTTAGGGCGTGAGATCCTGAGCGTCGTCCCAGTAGCTGACATCTGCGTCTTCACCTTCACCGCCACGCACACCGTCAGCACCTAAGGTATAAAGATCAAATTGGCGGCCATTTTCGCCGGGGCTGACATAGATGTAATCGTTCTCCCAGGGATCTTTGGGAATCTTGTCCATATACTGGCGCCAGCGTTTTGGCTCTGGCTCACCGCTCGGTTTCATTACCAGCGCCATTAAACCTTGCTCGGTGGTGGGATAGCGATAATTATCGAGTCGATAAGAATCCAGCGCCGTTTTTAAGTTGCCAAAGTGAGCTTTGACCGTTTGCGCTTTGGCTTGGCTGATATTGTCGAATACGCGCGGCCCGACCACACTGAGCAACAGCCCCATAATCACGATCACTACCATGATTTCGATCAAGCTGAAACCGCGCTGACCTCGTTGTTTCATATATTCCCCCTAGATCACTAAATGCAATGGATTTCGATTAACCGCCGATCATTTGGTTCATCTGGAAGATCGGTAGCATAATCGCCATCACAATAAAAAAGACGATGCCGGCCATAAATAGAATCATGGCGGGCTCCATCAACCCCATCATTGTCCCCAATGTAAAGGAGAGCTCCCTTTCCTGGTTGCGCGCCGCGTGAAGCAGCTGGTCGGCCAACTGACCGTTGGCTTCACCACTGGCCACCATTTGCACAATCAAGGGCGGGAATTCGTCCACCTGATCCATGGCTCGGTTGAGGCTGGTGCCCTCTTGTACAGAGACGGCAACGGCTTTGGCCGCCTCTTGAATATGACGGTTCGACAACACTTGGCTGGCGATCCGCAAAGCTTCGAGCAACGGAACACCGCTTTTTACCAGCAGGCCCAGGGTGTTGGCGTAGCGCGCTGCTTCCGAGGTGCGGATAAATCCACCAAAAAGCGGCATTTTCAGTAACAGCCGATGCCAGCGCAGCTGGCGCTCTGGCGCACGCAATAGCTGCTTGAAGAGGACAATCGCACCTATGATGCCAATCAACACAAACAAACCGTAATTGACAATAAAGTCGCTGGTGCCAATCAGAATTTCGGTAATCAATGGCAATTTTTGCTTGGTCTGGGAAAACATCCCGGTCAGCTTGGGCACCACAAATGCCATCAGCGCCATGACCACCCCCATGCTCACGCACAGCAAAACCACCGGGTACATCATCGCCATCTGAATTTTTTGGCGGGTTTCCTGGCTGCTTTCGGTATATTCCGCCAATTGCTCAAGCACTGGGCCGAGAAAGCCCGCCGACTCCCCCGCCTTTACCATCGCCCGATACAGGGTGTTGAAGGCCCTGGGCGCCTCCGCCATGGCCTGCGCCAAACTCAGGCCTTCAAGCACTCGAGCGCGCACCTGCAGCAACAAGCTTTTTATCGCCGGCTTGCGGCTTTGGGTGGCCGCCGCCTGCAACACCTCATCCAGCGGCAACCCAGATTGCAGCAACGACGCTAGTTGGCGTGTCACCAGAGCAATTTCTTTGTGATTAAGCTTTGGGCCACCGGCACCAAACAAGCGGCGCCCTGACGATGGCGCAGCACCGGCGGCGGATCGGCGCTTTTGCGATGTGTTGCGCACTTCAATTGGCTTAAGTTGGCGCTGGCGCAGCAAGCTGCGCACGTGGCGCTCCGAATCCCCTTCCAGCACGCCCTTTACGGTTTTGCCACTGGCATCCAGTGCCTGATAGGAATACGCGCCCATATCAGCCGACGACCGTCACCCGGAGCAACTCTTCCACGCTGGTGATGCCTGCCAAGACTTTGCGCCGCCCATCCTCGTCGATGGAGTCACTGAATTTGCGCGCGTGCGCTAGCATCGCCTGCTCCCCGACCCCCTCGTGGATCAACTGACGCAGCACGTCGTCAACGGGGATCAACTCATAAATGCCGGTACGACCGCGATAGCCTGTGTGGTGGCACTTTTCGCAGCCGACGGCACGGTAGATCTGACTGCCGCTAGGAATACCGACGCGCTCGCACTCCAACGGGCTGGCTTCGTGGGGCTCTTTACAATCGGTACAGAGCTTGCGCACCAAGCGCTGTGCCATAAGTGCCTCAAGACTGGAAGACAGCAAAAAGGGCTCAATACCTAAGTCTTGCAAACGCATCACCGCACCGATTGCGGTGTTGGTGTGCAGGGTCGACAACAGCAAGTGCCCGGTCAAACTCGCCTGCACCGCAATGGCCGCCGTTTCCCGGTCGCGAATCTCAC
>CAYZVN010000050.1:0-23724 GCA_964482025.1 uncultured Saccharophagus sp.
TGGCATTTTTAGGTGTCGTGGTTGGCGGTTCGCTGTTGTTGTACGCGATCCGTATCCCAGAAATTCGCAGCGTTCAAGGGTTTGGACTTTTTTCTCGCGAAAGTCTCTTGCTGGTTAACAATGTTTTATTTGCCGTAGCAACAGCAGGTGTTTTATTCGGCACCCTCTATCCGCTGTTGGTAGACGCTCTTTGGGGAGCGAAATTGTCCGTAGGACCGCCATTTTTCAACGTGATGTTTACGCCGCTGATGATGCTGGTCGCGGTGTTTGTCGGCTTCGGCATTATGATGAATTGGAAAAAAACCAAGCTCGGCGCGTTGCGCATGTGGATTGGGATTCCGCTGTTGACGGCCATTATCATGGGGTTTTTATTTCCTTTGCTGGCCAACGCTTTTCATTGGGGAACGGTGGTCGCGGTTGCGCTTGGCAGCTGGGTGATCCTGGCCTCTCTTAGTGACTTGGTGCGGAAGCTGCGCAACAGTCGGCCTATGTGGCGGGGCCTGCCGAAAATCAGCCTTAGCTACTGGGGGATGTTTATCGCCCACTTTGGTTTTGCGGTCTGTTTCATTGGCGCGGCGGTGAACAGTATTGAAAGCGATCACCGGGATGTACGCATGATATTTAACGAGCGCCAGAACATCGGCGGTTATGAGTTTGAGTTGATTGAGGTGGTGCCTAAGCGCGGTCCCAACTACAACGCCCAGGTGGGTGAAGTGAATGTTTATAAAGACGATCGATTGGTGACCACTTTGTTCCCAGAGAAGCGTCATTATTTATCGGATCGCGGCAATGTGATGACGGAAGCGGGTATAGACGCGGGCTTTTCCCGCGACTTATTCGTAGCGCTGGGCGATCGCTTGGATAATAGCGCTTGGTCCATGCGCATCCATCATTATCCCTTGGTACGCTGGATTTGGGGCGGCGCCATCTTTATGGCGTTGGGCGGTGCACTCGCGGTTCTCGATCGGCGCTATCGTCTAAAGCGTGTCCAAAGTGAGCGTGAAATTAATAAATCTGGGGTTTCTGTGGCGACCTGAGTCGCCCGGAGATCGGCCATTTAGATGTATGGATTTGGTAACTCATGAAGCGTTTTAAGCTTTTTATTCCCTTTGCGATCTTTATCATTATGTCGGGGCTTTTATATGCTGGACTAAGCCTTGATCCCAATGAATTGCCATCGGTGTTAATTGGTAAACCGGTGCCCGAATTCAGTCTGCCGGACCTGGATAACCCAGGCAAAAACATTACGCCGGCAACCATGAAGGGCAAACCCTATTTGCTGAACGTGTGGGCCACCTGGTGTCCTTCGTGTAAATACGAGCACCCTTATCTGGTGAAATTGGCGGAGATGGGGGTGCCGATTTATGGGGTTAATTACAAAGACGACACGGAAAAGGCTCGTAAGCTGTTGCAGGACACCGGCAATCCCTATATCGCCAACGTGGTTGACGAAGAGGGCACCTTGATTATGGCGCTGGGGGTCTATGGGGCTCCGGAAACCTTTATCGTGGATGCGGAAGGCATTATCCGTTACAAACTTGTGGGTGTCGTCAATGAGGACGTATGGAAATCCACCATGGCGCCCATTTTCTTTGGTGAATAAGAGCTTTGGTGAATAAAAGTCGCAAGTATTTTGGTTTTCTGTTGTTCGGGTTGGTCTGTCCGTCGGCCTTTGCACAGTTATTAAAGCCGGGGCCAGAACTCAGAGTATTGCAGCAAATTCAGGGCACTTGGCGCGATACTTGTCGCGCAATAGCGTCGGGCTCGCGTTACCAGCAAACCAAACTTATTGTGGGTTACACCCATTTTGTCTTTGCCACTGATGAATTTTCCGAGCCGGACTGTCGTATCAAGCGCACCAGTCATCAAGCGCGCTACAGGTTTGTTCTGCGCGAGCCACTGATTACGCAGGCGAATGAGGAAGTGTTCGCCATTGATTTTCAACCTGAAGAAGTCTCTTCCGGTTTCCCGAGGCTTTATCCCCTGAATATTATTAAATACGAGCGCGGCACCCTGCGCCTGGGCTCGCCTCCCGTGGTGGAGACGAGTGAAAGGCTGCAGCGACTTGACCGTGAGCAGCTGTTTTCCCGTTGAGTGCTGCGAGTTTCCCGTTGATCTGCTAGTTGATCCGTTCATTTCCTCTGCCCGATGACGCGTGGGCAGTTACCACATTCACCAGTATACTTTCGTCTTTTTTGGGGCTGCCGCGCGCGCCCTTGTGCTAACGCCTGAGATATTTTTGATGAAGACCCTAAACCAATTATTGCCCGAGTGGGCGCCTGTTCAATCGGTACTTTTAGTGTGGCCTTATCCGCACGGTGATTGGCGAGTGAATTACCCGGAGGTTGTAGAGTGCTATTGGGGGATTTTGGCGGCGCTCAGCGCGGAAGTGTCGGTGGGTCTACTGCTGCATCCGTCGCTCGATCGCCGAGCCTTTGAGGAAGAGATGCAGCAGCGTCCGGTCAATAACACCAACGTCACTGTGCGAACCACCTTGTACGACGACACTTGGATTCGAGATTACGGTCCACTCACCACCAGCTCAGGCTATGTCGCATATAGCTTCAATGGCTGGGGGGGCAAATATTCCGCCGAGAATGACAATGCCGTAGCGGCCGGGCTCACCGATTATCTCGCAGCGCCGGTAACTAAATACGACTTTGTCTGTGAGGGTGGTGGTCTGGAAACGGATGGCGAAACGCTGCTGCTGAATGCCATGTGCATCGTCGACGACAAACGCAATCCAGGGTGGGATCGCCCGCGCATTGAAGATTTTTTTCGTCAAACCCTCGGACTGCAAAAATTTGCGTGGCTTGAGAATATCTGCCTTACCGGCGATGACACCGACGGTCACATAGATACCATCGCACGTTTTGCTGCGCCCGGCCGAGTGGTGTATTCCGGGCCGGATCACGCTCATGTGGACGCGGATATGCTGGAGCAATTGCACCAGCAACTCACCCAACTTGCCCAAACACATGGGTGGCAGCTTATGGCGCTGCCCAGTCCTATGTATCGAAGCCTTGTCGATGGGCGCACCCTACCGTGTACCTATGCCAACTTTTTAATTGTGAATGATTGTGTATTTGCGCCTGTGTATGGTCTGAAGGAGGATGCACAGGCCCTTGCGGTTTTGCGTGACGCCTTTGCCGGCCAACGCGTTATTCCGGTGCGTTGCGAAGCTTTGCTGGAACAGCACGGCAGCTTGCACTGTGCCACCATGCAGATCGCTCGTTTGATCTGACATTTTTCATCTGCCAATCCATAGGTGATTTATGAGTCAATCCATTACTGCCGCCGTGATTCAACAGGCTGTTGACAGCAACGACAAAGAACAAAATCTGGATCGAACGGAGACACTAGTGCGCGAAGCCGTGGAGCAGGGAGCGGAGCTGGTGGTGCTTCAGGAGATCCACGCCACTCAATACTTTTGTCAGGTAGAAGACACTAACTGCTTTGATCTTGCCGAGCCGCTCGACGGTTACACCTATCAACGCTGCGCCGACATGGCCGAGGCGCTCGATATAGTGATCGTGCTATCGCAATTCGAAAAGCGCGCCACCGGCCTTTACCACAATACCGCTCAAGTGATTGAGGGGGATAAGGGTAGGGTCGGTGTATTTCGCAAGATGCATATCCCGGACGATCCGGGCTTTTACGAAAAATTCTACTTCACCCCTGGCGATGCGGAAGGTCCGTTGCGCGGCTTCCAGCCGGTGCAGACCCGTCTGGGTAAGCTCGGCGTCCTGGTCTGCTGGGATCAATGGTACCCCGAAGCCGCCCGCCTTATGGCTCTGGCGGGAGCGGATATGTTGATCTATCCCACCGCTATAGGCTGGGACCCAGAGGACGATGCGGAAGAGAAGAATCGCCAGCGAGACGCCTGGGTTACCATTCAGCGCTCGCATGCGGTCGCCAATGGCATTCCAGTCTTAGTCGCCAATCGCACGGGCTTTGAGGCATCCGCCAACGGCTCGGGTGAAGGGGTTGAGTTTTGGGGCACCAGCTTTATCGCCGGCCCTCAAGGGGAGTTTTTGCTGATGGCCGATTGCGAGAGTGAGGGCGCATTCTGCGCCGAAATCGATATGGAGCGCTCGGAAAATGTTCGCCGTATATGGCCATATCTGCGTGATCGTCGCATCGACGCTTACGACAATCTGACCAAGCGCTGGCTCGCCGACCGACAGTACCCATAAAGCTGACAATATCCATAAAACCGACAATATCCATAAAGCGGAAACTTCTCTCCTTTAGCTGCACTGCAGCATAATTGTGCTATTCTTGCTTAAGATTTGTACAAAAATGCACCCGTCCCGCGCGGGTGCAGAGTCTGGCACCTTAGGAGAGTCCTATGCTGTACCACGCCTATGAGCTCAGTCATGCTGCGGTATCCCCGTGGCGTCAAGTCGCGGACTACCAGAAACGTCTGTATCAATCCCCCTACAATCCGCTTTCCTATACCTGGGCTGGGCGCTCATTTGTCGCGGCTTGTGACTTCTTTGAGTCCATGACTCGGCGCTACGCCCGGCCAAAGTGGGGATTGCACAAAACCTTGATTAACGGTTATCCCGTCGAAGTATCTGAAAAGGTGGTTTGGCGAAAACCTTTTTGCGAGTTGCTGCATTTCCGGCGCAATGCGGAGGACCTGAGATTGGCCCGCCCATCGACGAGCGCCAATCCGCGAGTGTTGTTGGTGGCGCCCATGTCGGGCCACTACGCCACCTTATTGCGCCGAACGGTGGAGGCGTTTCTCCCCGATCACGAAGTTTTTGTGACCAACTGGACGGATGCTCGCGATGTGCCACTGGCGGACGGCCGGTTCGATCTCAACGATTACATCGATTACGTGATCGAAATGATCCGCGCAGTCGGACCGCAGGCCCACGTCATCGCGATTTGCCAGCCCGGCCCGCCCGTGCTGGCGGCTATTGCCTTGATGTCCGAAGACGACGACCCCGCATTGCCGGCGACCATGACCTATATGGGATCGCCGATCGACCCCCGGGCTTCTCCCACAGTGCCTAACCGGGTAGCGCTGGAGCGCTCCTACGGCTGGTTTAAGGATAACGTCATTTATTCGATACCCTGGCCAAACAAAGGGTTTATGCGGCGGGTGTATCCGGGCTTCCTCCAACTCGGTGGTTTTATCAGTATGAACAGTGAGCGCCACTTTGTTGCTCACAAAGAATACTTTGAACATTTGGTTCAGGGCGACTGTGACAGCGTTTATAAACATCGCGAATTCTATGACGAGTATCTGGCGGTCATGGATTTAACGGAAGAGTTCTATCTGCAGACGATTCGCGATATTTTTCAGGAGTTCAAGCTGCCCCGAGGCGAGTTTTTCCACCGAGGCCGCTTGGTCCGGCCGCAGGCGATTACAAAGGTAGCGCTGATGACGGTGGAGGGAGAGCGGGACGATATCTCCGGAATTGGGCAGACGCAGGCCGCGCATACTTTATGTACTGGCCTGCCGGCGGAGATGAAAGTGGATTACATCCAGCCGGGGGTGGGGCATTACGGGGTGTTTAGTGGAACGCGGTTCCGCACCGAAATTCAGCCGCGGATGCGCCAATTCATTCGCAGCTACCACGATTCCGGGCGTGAGTTGGCCTATCAACGCCCCGAGCAATGGTTTGATGTGGGCTGAGTTTTACCCTGTCGGCAAAAGAGAGACGAAAAAAAAGCCTCGTAAAACGAGGCTTTTTTGAAGAGTGGCGGACCGGACGGGACTCGAACCCGCGACCTCCGGCGTGACAGGCCGGCATTCTAACCGACTGAACTACCGGTCCGCGAAAGCCAAAACATCCTTGAGGCAACTTCCATAAATGGTGGGTGGTACAGGGATCGAACCTGTGACCTACGGCTTGTAAGGCCGTCGCTCTCCCAACTGAGCTAACCACCCAGAGAGCGGCGTATTGTAATGAAATTGCTTTTGCCGTCAATAGACTCCAGGAAAAATAATTTCAGTTGGTTTCCTTGTTTGTCCCGCTGCTATAATCGACCGCTTGCTTTTATGTGCCCGGGAGACTAAAAAATGCGCAAATTCCTCTTGCTCTTCTGGACGATCCTGATATTGCCGTGTCAGGTGATGGCGGCCATTGATGTTTATGAATTTCCCTCCGAAAACGAGCGCAAACGCTATCAAAAATTCCTTGAAGAGCTGCGCTGCCCAAAATGCAAAAACAACAATCTGGCGGACACAAACTCAGAAATTGCCGACGATTTACGTAGAGAGCTTCACAAAATGGTTCTCGAAGGCAAAACCAATGACGAAATTATCGACTTTATGGTGTCTCGTTACGGTGACTTCGTTCTTTATCGCCCGCCAGTGCAGGGCAATACCATAGCGCTGTGGGCCGGCCCATTTGTTTTTCTGCTTATCGGCTTGGGTGCTGTCGCCTGGGTTGTGTTGAGGCGCAAAAAGCTCAGCGCAAGTGATGCGGAGCTGACCGAGGAAGAGCAGAGGCAACTGGCGGCCATTCTCGAATCGGAAAAAGCCGATTCACAAAAATCAAAAAATTAGTGGTGAATTTCGCTCATGGCGTTTTGGCAAATTATCGTAGTGTTCAGTATTGCGGCTGTTTTATTTGTCGCATGGCCCCTTATCAAAGCCCCGTTTTCCCGCAAGGCTGTCCAGCAAGTCGCGGATCCAGGTGAAACTCAGGTCGATCTTTATCGCGAGCATCTTGCCGATCTGGAAAAAGCGCATGAGCGCGGTGAGATCGATACGACTCAATTTGAAGAATTAAAACTGGAGTTGCAAAAAACGCTTGTTGTCGATGGCGTTGCCAACGCAGAAGCAAAATTCCATTTCGGAGGCAAAAAAATACTTCTGGCCACTGCCGTGCTAGTGCCCGTGTTGGCTCTGGTGCTGTACACCCAGCTGGGGCAGAAGAAGGATTGGGTTATCTATCAGCTTTTGGAGACCTTGCCCAAAGTCGAAAGCCGCGAAGAGTACGACCAAAAACTCCGCAAGCTGGTGGTTTTGGTGCAAGCGCGCCTCAATCAGACGCCCGATAACATGCAGCTGGTAAATCTGCTCGCCCAAACGGCGATGACGCTGCAGGATTACGATCAAGCGGTGGATGCCTACCGCAGTATTCTCGACAAATATCCCAATACCCCCCGCGTTATGGCCAATCTGGCGCAGGCGATGTTCTATCGCGCCGGCAATGTGGTAACGCCGGAGGTTCGTGAATACACCCATAAAGCGCTGGCGCTGGCACCCATGATGCCCGACATGCTGGGCCTTGCCGGCATTGATGCCAAAAACCAGGGGGACTATCGCGCGGCCATCCGCTATTGGAAAACGGCGGTGCAGCATATGGACCCTAACTCGCGCGTCGCGCAGGGCTATCTGAACGGCATCGCCAAAGCGGAGCAAGCATTGCTGGCCGCCGGCGAGCAGCTGGATACCGAGGAAAAGCCTGCGGCAGATGCGGCGAGTACCAAAATAGAGCTGCAGGTATCGCTGGCCGACTCTGTGCAGATCAGTGGTGGGGAAACGCTGTTTGTATACGCTCGCGCCTGGCAGGGGCCAAAAATGCCACTGGCCATCCAGAAACTATCAGCATCACAATTGCCGCTGGCGGTCACTTTAGATGAAAGTATGGCGATGGCACCAGGGATGACAATCAAGAGCTTCCCGGAGTTAGAGCTGGTGGCGCGCATTTCCAAAACCGGTAGTCCCACGGCTCAGACCGGCGATTGGCAGGGCAGTGTTGGTCCGGTAAAACTTGATGCTTTGGAGGGTGTGCAGCAGATCGTCATCTCTGAACAGTTGCCCTAAGGTACCTGTCTCCGCCAAAATCGCGGAATTTTCCAGGATTTGGGTCGAGACGATTCGCCAACCGGAGTATCTTCCGATCCGATAACTATAAGCGAAGAGAACATGCGGTTAAAAAGCATCAAGTTGGCGGGCTTCAAGTCGTTTGTCGACCCCACGACGGTCAACTTCCCCAGCAACCTCAGTGCGGTGGTTGGTCCCAACGGCTGCGGAAAGTCGAATATCATCGATGCCGTGCGTTGGGTAATGGGAGAATCGTCTGCCAAAAATCTCCGCGGCGAAGCCATGACGGACGTCATTTTCAATGGCTCTAACACTCGCAAGCCGATCGGTCAGGCCTCCATCGAGTTAATATTTGACAATAGCGACGGCAAAATCACCGGTGAATATGCCCGTTACGCCGAAATTGCGGTTAAACGCAAAGTTACTCGCGATGGCCAAAACCTCTACTACCTGAACGGCAATAAATGCCGCCGCCGCGATATCACCGATATCTTCCTCGGCACCGGGCTTGGTCCGCGCAGCTATGCGATCATCGAACAGGGGATGATCTCCCGCCTTATCGAAGCGAAACCCGAGGATCTGCGGGTCTATGTGGAAGAGGCGGCGGGTATCTCGAAATACAAGGAGCGCCGTCGAGATACCGAAAACCGGATGCAGCGAACGCGGGAAAACTTGGAGCGTTTGACCGACATTCGCGAAGAGCTCGAGCGTCAGATTGCGCGCCTTGAGCGCCAAGCTCAGGCGGCCGAAAAATATAAAGAATACAAGCAGAGCGAGCGCGAGCTTAAAGCGTGCGTGCAGGCGATGCGCTACCGCGCGCTGCGCGAAGAAGCGGACAAAAAACAACAGATTATTCGCGACCTGGAGTTAAAGGTGGAAGAGGTGGTGACCCAGCAGGTCCACCAGGACTCCACCATTGAGATTCAGCGCAATCGCCATCAGGAATTGGGCGATACCTTCAACGAAGTCCAGGGCCGTTTTTACGCGGTGGGCGCGGACATCGCCCGGATTGAGCAGACCATTCAACATATCCAAGAGCGCGAGCGCCAGCTCAAAACCGACTTGGAACAGACTCAGCGGGATTGCGCCGAGGCTGAAGAACACTTGGCCCAGGATCTTCATAAGGCGGAAGGTTGGCAGGCGGAACTGCTGGAGATTGAGCCTGAGCTGTCGCTTTTAACGGAAGCCGAAGGTATTTCCACCGAAACCTTGCAAGCCGCTGAAGAAGCCATGCAGGCTTGGCAGCAGGAGTGGGATGCATTTAACCAACGCGCCGCGCAGCCGCGGCAGCAGGCGGAAGTCCAGCAATCTCGCATCCAGTACCTAGAGCAGGTGCAGCAGCGCCTAGTCGAGCGCGTCCGCAAGCTAGAGGACGAAAAGCAAAGTCTTGTGGTTGGCGAAGTCGAAGACCAGATCAATGAGCTGGAGCAGGAGCTGGCGGAGACGTCCTTGGAGCTGGAGCAGAAGCAGGAGCAATCCCAGCAGGCTGCGGAACAACTGCAAACCTTGCGTACGGCGGAGCGAGACTTAGCCGCCGAGCTCGACGACTGGCGCGGCAAGCATCAACTGGCGCGCGGGCGCCAGGCATCTTTAGAAGCGCTCCAGCAAGCGGCTCTCGGTCAGGGCGGCAAGCTGACGAACCAGTGGTTGGAACAAGCAGGGCTCGCGAGCAACACTCGTCTTGCTGATCGTATCAAGGTGGTGTCGGGATGGGAGAGGGCGGTGGAAACTGTCTTGGCCCAGGACCTTCAGGCAGTATATGTCGATGAGGCTTTCGCCCAGCACGCGACGGCTTTACCCTCTCTCGAAAAAGGTAACCTGACCCTGCTGGAAGCGCCGAGCGAGGCGCCGGCTGCTACCCCTGATTCTCTGTTAGATGTGGTGTCTGGTGCTCCCGAGGCGGCGCCCTTACTGGCGGGTATTTATCGCGCCGAAACACTCGAACACGCACTGCAGCGGCGCGGCCAGCTTCAGCCCCACGAGTCGGTGGTCACTCAAGACGGCATCTGGGTTGGACCGAATTGGATACGCGTGGCGCGGGAGCAAGATGCCAGCGCCGGTCTGCTTGAGCGGCGCCAGCAGTTGGAACAGCTGGAAGTCGAGATAGCGGAACAGCGAGCGAAAATAGAGTCGCTTTCCGCGCAATTGGCCGATAGCAAAGCCCAACTGGCAGAAACCGAAAAAGTGCGCGAGCAGTCGCGTGCAGAAGCGGACACACTGATGCGCCGTCAAGGCGACTTACGCAGCCGTTTGAGCGCGATGACCGCGAAGGTGGAGCAGGTTTTAGAAGGGCGACGCCGGGCGACCGCCGAAATTGCGGAAGCGCGCGAGCAAATTCAATTGGAAGCGGAGAATCTGGCCGAGGCGCGAGCCCAGCTGCAAGAAGCCATTGATGCAATGGAGAGCGATACGCAAGAGCGCGAAAATCTGCTCTCCAAGCGCGACGATTTGCGCAATCAGCTCGATCATGCCCGCCAGAAAGCGCGCCACGATAAAGATCGCGCCCACGAACTCGCGATGCGATTTCAGTCGGTGCGGACGCAGTTGCAAGCGGTTAATCAAGGCATTCAACGGCTGCGTGAACAGATGCAGCGCATGACCGATCGACGCGCCAAGCTGGAGGAAACACTTCAGGAAAGCCGCGAGCCGGTGGAGAGCCATAAGCTGGAGCTTGAAGAAAAGCTCGAACAGCGCATTCGAGTGGAAGAAGAGCTGTTGCAGGCACGCCGCAACTTAGAAGACGTTGAGGCACTATTGCGTGACGTGGAAAAGCAGCGTCAGCAGGTCGAGCAGCGTTTGCAAGAAATTCGGGGTCGCTTGGAGCGCGAACGTATCGAGGCGCAGACATTGGAAGTGCAGGCTAAGGGTTTACAGGAACAGCTCGCCGAAGAAAACTTTGCCCTTGAGGCGGTGCTGGAAGCCATACCGGAGGACTTGACCGAGCAAGCGGCGAACGACGAATTGGCCGCGATCGGCAACCGCATCAGTCGCCTCGGTGCCATTAACTTGGCCGCCATTGATGAGTACAAAATCGAATCTGAGCGCAAACAATATCTGGACGCGCAAAACCAGGATCTGCAAGAGGCCCTGGAGACCCTGGAGAACGCGATTCGCAAAATTGACCGGGAGACGCGCACGCGCTTCAAAGAGACGTTTGACCAGATCAACTCCGGCCTGCAAGAGCTGTTTCCCAAAGTGTTCGGCGGCGGTCACGCGTATCTGGAACTGACGGGTGAAGATATGCTGGACACGGGCATCGCCATCATGGCGCGCCCACCCGGGAAAAAGAATAGTACGATTCACCTGCTCTCCGGTGGTGAGAAGGCGCTGACCGCAATCGCCTTGGTCTTTTCGATATTTCGCCTTAATCCGGCACCTTTCTGTATGCTGGACGAGGTCGATGCACCGCTGGATGACGCGAACGTCGGGCGCTATGCCCGCATGGTGGAAGAGATGTCCAGCCAAGTGCAGTTTATCTATATCACGCACAACAAAATTGCCATGGAAATGGCTCATCAGTTGATGGGCGTTACCATGCACGAACCGGGTGTATCCCGAATCGTCACTGTCGATGTCGAAGAAGCCGCTGAACTTGCTGCGGTGTAGGAACAAGATCTTATGAGAGAGTGGTTAACCGTCATCATTGTCTTACTGATTCTCGGCATTTTGCTGGATGGTATGCGTCGCATGCGCGCTCACCGGCGAGATCATCTGAGGATGAAGCACCGAGTTGTTGCCAGGGCCGATACGAGTGGCAATGAGGCGGATGTCACCGCCAGCGAATTCCCGTCCGGCGGGGCGCGGGTGGCGGCTTACCGCGACCCGGATCATGCGCTTAGCGTCAACAAAACTGTCAAGGAAAGCCTCACCGCCTCGCGCTGGACCCGCGGCGCCCCCAACCGTTTGCCGGAGCAGGTGAGCCTTAATTTAGACACTCCGGTGCCTATGCTGATGGATTCGGTGGATGAACAGACGAGTGAAACGCCGGCGGCACAAGAACGCGAGCCGGTGATTGGCGATCTTGCCAATCTCGATGAAGATGATTTGCAGCCCGGTATAGGCGATCCCCAGCCATCGCCCCAAGAGCAAGAGGAAGACCCCGCGACAATTGAGGCGCTGGAGGCGGCCACCGAGCCCGTACGCAGTGAGCCGCCACCGAAGAAGCGCGACGCGCAGCCCTCTCCTGCGCCGGCTGCGCCTGAGGAAGCCCCCAAAGCGCCGGATGAAGTCTTGATCATCAATGTCATGGCGCGCCGTGGCGAGGTTTTTGCCGGCGCTGAATTGCTGGAGGCTATGGTGAGCCACGGCCTGCGCTACGGTGACATGGATATTTTCCACCGCCATGAATCGGAGGATGGACGCGGCAAGATTCTGTTCAGCGCGGCCAATATGGTGGTTCCCGGAACCTTCGACTTGGCGGCCATGGACGATTTCACCTCGCCCGGAATCAGCATGTTTTTGTCCCTGCCGATCGCCGGTGACAGCCTCGCCGCTTACAACTTGATGGCGGAGACGGCTCACGGCATTGCTGAAGCCCTAGGTGGTGAGATGAAAGACGAAAACCGCAGCGTTATGACCCGGCAGACGATAGAGCACGGGCGCCAGCGAGTGACGGAATACGAGCGCAAACGCCGCCTTGCCAAAGCTTGATATTTCAATGCCTGTCAATTCTCCTGATTACCAGCGTCTGCAGCAGCTTCGCCAGGAGCTGCTGCACCACAGCCATCGCTATTACGTTCTCGATGACCCGGAGATCCCCGACTCGGAATACGACCGCCTAATGCGCGAGTTGCAGCGACTGGAAGAGCGTTTCCCCGAGTGGATCACCCCCGATTCCCCCAGCCAGCGAGTGGGCGGTGCGCCCCTGGCGGCCTTTGCAGAAGTCACCCATCTGCGGCCTATGCTGTCACTGGATAATGCCCTAAACGCCGACGAGTTTATCGCCTTCGACAAGCGAATCCGCGACCGTTTGCGCAGGCAGGAGGAGATAGAGTACGCGTGCGAGCCCAAGTACGACGGAATCGCCATCAGCTTGTTGTATCGCAATGGTGTACTGGAGCGAGCCGCAACCCGCGGGGATGGCTCAGTGGGAGAGGACGTCACACTTAACGTGCGCACCATCAAGTCGGTCCCTTTGCGCTTGCTCGGGCAGGAGTATCCAAGCTTGCTGGAAGTGCGCGGCGAAATTTATATGACCAAAAGCGGCTTCGAGGACATGAACCGCAAAGCTCAGGAGTTGGGCAGCAAAAGTTTTATCAACCCGCGCAATGCCGCAGCGGGGAGCCTGCGGCAGTTGGATCCGCGAATTACCGCGCAACGCCCGCTCACGCTGTGTGCCTATGGCGTGGGTGAGGTGGACGGGGGGGAACTGCCTCAACATCACACCGCCATTTTGCAGCAGTTAGCGGACTGGGGCTTTGCCATTAGCCCGGAAGTGTCGTCCGCAAAGGGGATTGAAGAGTGTTTAGCGTTCTATCAACAGCTACAGGAAAAGCGTCCGTCGCTGCCCTACGACATCGACGGCATTGTCTATAAGGTCAACTCTCTGGAACTTCAGGCGGCGCTGGGGTTTGTCGCCAAAGCGCCCCGCTGGGCGGTGGCGTTTAAATTTCCCGCGCAAGAAGAAATGACCGTGCTACGCGCGGTGGAGTTTCAGGTGGGGCGCACCGGCACCATTACCCCAGTTGCTCGCCTAGAGCCAGTGTTTGTCGGCGGAGTGACCGTTTCGAATGCCACTTTACACAACCGCGACGAAATCGCCCGACTCGGGGTGAAAGTGGGGGATACGGTCATTATTCGCCGCGCCGGTGATGTGATTCCGCAAATCGTCTCGGTGGTGTTGAGCAAACGCCCGGACACCGCCCACGACATTCATTTCCCCGAGCAGTGTCCGGTGTGTGCCTCCGCTGTTGTACACGTCGAAGGCGAAGCGGCGGTGCGCTGCTCCGGGGGGCTTATCTGCGCGGCACAGCGCAAAGAAGCCATTAAGCACTACGCCAGCCGCCAAGCGATGGACATCGAAGGCTTGGGCGAAAAACTGGTGGACGCGCTGGTGGAAAAAGAACTGGTGACCAGCATGGCCGACCTCTACGAGCTGACCGAGTCGCAATTAGCGGGTCTGGAGCGCATGGGTAAGAAGTCGGCGCAAAATTTATTGAAAGCCTTGGAGCACAGCAAGGTCACCACCTTGCCCAAATTTTTATATGCCCTGGGGATTCGCGACGTCGGGCAAGCTACGGCAGCCACCTTGGCCAAGCATTTTGGCAGTCTGGAGAAGGTGTTAAGCGCTGATGAAGAACGCCTGCAGGAAGTGCCCGATGTGGGGCCGGTGGTGGCTAAGCGGGTCGCGACTTTCTTTGCCGATGAGCGCAATCTGCAGGTTATTCAGGAGCTGCGCGAGCACGGTGTGCATTGGGCGGATATAGAAGTCGTGCAGCAGGAGGCCTTACCTTTGGCCGGTAAAACCTATGTGTTAACTGGCAATCTCGAAGCCATGACCCGCGATCAGGCCAAGGCCCGGTTGGAAGCGCTTGGCGCCAAGGTTTCGGGCAGCGTGTCGGGGAAAACCGATTGTGTGGTCGCGGGGCCGGGTGCCGGCTCCAAACTGAGTCGTGCGGAATCGCTCGGCGTGGCCATCATTGATGAAGCCGGCTTTTTGCAGCGGCTGGAGGCGCTGGAGTGAAATATTTCTGGCCGCCGGTGCTTTGCCTGTTGCTATCCAGTTGTGTCACTTCACCGCCCAAGCAAGCCGATAATATCTGCGGCATCTTTAAGGAGAAGCGCAGTTGGTATAAGCAGGCGCAGAAGGCATCTAAGCGCTGGAATTCCAGCATCCCGATCATTATGGCCATCATTCATCAGGAGTCGGCCTTTGTCGGTAATGCCAAGCCTCCGCGCCGCAAGATTCTCGGTTTCATCCCCGGCCCGCGCTTGAGTGACGCATACGGATACCCCCAAGCGAAGGATGCAACTTGGGAGTGGTATCAGCGCTCTAGTGGCCGCTGGGGTGCAGATCGACGGGATTTTGGCGACTCGGCGGATTTTGTCGCCTGGTATAACAATCAAAGTCGTGTTCGCAATGGTATTGCCGCGACCGATGTGTACAGTCTTTATTTGGCTTATCACGAGGGGCACGGTGGCTATGTCCGTCGCACCTTTGATAAGAAGCCGTGGCTGAAAGGCGTCGCCCGTAAAGTTGAGCGGCGCGCGGCGAGCTATCGGCAGCAGCTGCTCGGCTGCGAGGCCGACTTGCAAAAGAGTCGCTGGTGGCCATTCTGAGTAACTTTTTCCTGGGCTGGACTTGCTATGTCGCAATCTCTTGATGAACTCGATGCGAGTTCCACCAAGCCCGATATTCGGGTCGCGTTTTTTGATATTGATGGCACCTTGCTGGATCGCCAAGGGCGTTACAGCGATAACCTAAAGCATCAATTGGCGCGTGTTCGGGCGCGGGGTGTGCGTACGGCCATCGCGTCTGGGCGTCCTCACTTTGGCGCGCGATTTTTAATAGATGAATTGGATTTGGTTGACCCCGGTGTTTTTTGTACCGGAGCGCAAGTCTATTCACCCTCAAAGGGTGCAACCCTGCTGAGTGCATCCATGCAGGGCGAAGATTGTCGAGGATTATTGCGGCGATTGCGCGAGTTGCCCCTCTATTACGAACTCTATGGAACAGATGGCTTCTATATCGAAACGGATTACGCAGCCGAAGTGCAAAAGGTTCACGCACAGCACCTGCGGCAGGTGCCTCAGCGAGGCGCTTTAGACCGAGTGGTGGAAGAGGGTGGCCTACTAAAATGGGTGTTGGGTGTGCGCAAAGATGAGCCGCAAGATCTGCTGGGCCAACTGGAGCGAGAGTTCCCCCAATTTGCGTTTGCTTACGCCGCGTTTCCCGCGTGCCCCGATTGGCACTTTGTTAATGTGATCGCCCGCGAGGCAAGCAAGGAAAAAGCGTTTGCCTGGCTGTTGGATCACTACCAAGTGACGCCCGCACAGGTGGCGAGTTTTGGCGACTCTCACTCGGACGAAGTCTTTTTGCGCTCCGCCGGTTATGGGGTTGCCATGGGCAATGCGGCGGATACCGTAAAGTCGGCGGCGAGGTTCGTTACCAAATGCGCTTGGGACGATGGCGTCGCTTATGCATTAGCGAGGTTAATTTGATTAAATTTCGAATTCGCAAGCGCGCACGTCTCTGGTTCAATATTGCTGCGAGTGCAGCTTTTATTGCCCTGGCGATTTATGGCTGGGGTTTAACAGTAGAAACGGCCGTCGGATTTCTGGTCATATGTCTTGGGTTCCTGGTGGCGATCATCTTTTTGGGAATGATCACCGGCTGGTTACTCCGTCTATCGCGCAGAGATGACGAACCGGGCGGCGAATGAATATACCGTGCGTGGCTATACTGAAATCATCGTCGGCAGTTGCCAATCTAATGGCGCGCGGGAGCGCTCCATGCCAAGGAAACCGATTCAAAATCATTGAGAGGATTTAGCTTATGGCGGACATCAAACTTCCGATACGGGACATGCAGTTCGTACTCTTCGACCTGTTTGACTACGAGGCGCATTGCCAAGCGATTCCACAATATGCGGAAACCAGCGCCGATGTGGTGAATGCCATTATGGAAGAGCTGGCCAAGTTCTGTGAGAACGTTCTAGCGCCGCTCAATGCCGTCGGAGACCGCGAAGGATGCCAATTGAATGGTCACGAGGTGAAAACGCCCAGCGGTTTCCGTGAGGCCTACCAGCAGTTTGTCGCCGCGGGTTGGCCCTCTATGTGTAACGACACGACCTATGGTGGGCAAGGGCTGCCGGAATCTCTCGGCTCGTTGATGAATGAGAGTGTCGGCACCGCGAACTGGTCTTGGGGGATGTACCCCGGACTTTCTCACGGCGCCACGCGCACCTTGGCTGAGCACGGCACCGATGAGCAGCGTCAAATCTATTTGACTAAGCTGGTAGAAGGCGCCTGGACGGGCACTATGTGCTTGACGGAGGCACACTGCGGGACCGACTTGGGTATGCTCAAGACCAAGGCGGAGCCAGCCGACGACGGCAGCTATACCATTAGCGGCACCAAAATCTTTATTTCTGCCGGTGAACACGACCTAGCGGAGAATATTGTTCATATAGTGCTGGCGCGGCTGCCGGATGCGCCAGAAGGAACCAAAGGTATATCGCTTTTTATTGTTCCCAAAGTTTTGCCAGACGGTACGCGCAATCAAGTTTTTTGCGGTTCGCTGGAACACAAAATGGGCATCCATGGCAACGCTACGTGCGTGTTGAATTTCGACGGCGCCAAAGGCTTTTTGCTGGGGCAGCCCAACCGCGGCCTCAACGCGATGTTCACCTTTATGAACCGCGCGCGCTTGGGCACTGCGGTCCAAGGGCTTTGTCACGCCGAGTTTGGCTATCAGCAGTCCTTGGCTTACGCCAAAGAGCGTTTGCAAATGCGCGCGCTCTCGGGGCCCAAAAATCCTGACGGCCCGGCGGATCCGATTATCGTCCACCCCGATGTTCGCCGCATGCTGCTCACTCAGAAAGCCTTCACCGAAGGCAGTCGGATGCTCGCCTATTTCACCGCAATCCAATTGGATATCGAAGATTACGGCACCGATGAAGAGGCACGCAAAGAAGCGGCCGATTTATTGGCATTTCTCACCCCCATAGCCAAAGCATTTATGACGGAGTTTGGCTTTGAATGTGCTAATCACGCGATGCAATGTTTTGGTGGGCATGGCTATATCAGCGAATGGGGTGTAGAGCAAAATGTGCGCGACGCCCGTATTGCCATGCTTTACGAGGGCACTACCGGCATCCAAGCACTGGACCTCCTGGGGCGCAAAGTGCTGATGACGCAAGGGGAAACGCTGCGGCGCTTTACCAAGCTGATTCACAAGTTTTGTAAGGCGAATGCCGAGAACGAGAACCTGAAATCGTTGATTGAGGTCTTGGCGCAGCACAATAAAGAGTGGGGTGATCTCACCATGCATATTGGCCTCAAGGCCATGGAGAACCAAGAAGAAGTCGGCGCCGCCGCAGTGGATTATCTGATGTACTCCGGTTATATCGCGCTGGCGTATTTTTGGGCGCAAGCAGCTGCCAAGGCACATGAGAAAATCGCTGAAGGCACGTCGGAACAAAGTTTTTTTGAGGCGAAAATCAAAACCGCGAACTTCTACTTCGCCCGCATACTGCCGCGCACACGAATGCATTTTGCTGCAATACATTCAGGTGTCGATAATTTGTTGGCGCTGGAAGCAGAGCAGTTTTAAGAAAAACGCCGGGCAAGTCCCGGCGTTTTATTTCATTACCTTTTCTTTCTCAAAAAACCGCTAAAGCGGATTTGTCGCGCGGAGGTTTTGCCGTGGCACGTTTGTGTTCAAGGGCGATAACCTCGGCTTAATTTGCCGACAAATAATGCACGCTAAACAACTTCTCTTTATCCGTCCAAACTTGCTCATGGTGAAAGCCGCACTCATGACTCAGGCGAGTAATGCTCTCGATGGAGTACTTGTAAGAATTCTCCGTATGAATGGTCTCACCTTCGCGAAATGAAAACGGATGTCCGTCGATGGTAACCACCTGATCGGCTAAGCTCACCAAATGCATTTCGATGCGCGAATAGCGCGGATTGAAAAAAGCGTAATGTTCAAACTGGTGCAGTTTGAAATTCGCTCCTAGTTCTCGGTTTATTCGCCGCAGCAGGTTCAAGTTAAAATCCGCCGTGACGCCATCGTAATCGTTATAGGCGTGATGCAAGCGATTGGGTGATTTAATGAGATCCACGCCGAGAATAAAACCGTCGCCAGGCGCTAAAAACTTGCGGATATTGCGTAGGAATTGACCCGCCTCCACCGGTGTGAAGTTGGAGATGGTCGATCCGGGGAAAAAGACGATTTGGCGGCCGCTATTCACAGCCTCAGGAATCTTTGGCAGGCTGATAAGGGCAGTGTAATCTGCCACCAGTGGGTAAATTGCGAGCGAGGGGAATTCGCGTTTTAGTCGTCGCGACGAATCGAAGAGCATTTCCGCAGAGATATCAACGGGGACATAACAGCGGGGCTCTTGCAGAGCGCGAAGCAGGTTGCGGATTTTTATACCGTCGCCGGAGCCATATTCAATCACCGTCGCATAGGGGCCTACCCGCGCCGAAATTTCCGGCAGAATTTCGTCGAGCAATTGCAGCTCTGTCCGGGTGATGTAGTATTCCGCCGTTTGGCAGATCTCCGTGAACAACATAGAACCGCGTTCGTCGTAAAGATATTTACACGGGATTTCCTTCTGGCTCTTTGCCAATCCCTCCATAACGTCCAGCAGGAAGGTGGAATGTTGCTCGAACGGAAGGGAGGTTTGAGATTGGGATTTAAGTAAGATCATCGGCGAGCCTCACTCCACTGAATTGCCAGCTGGCGGTAACAGGAAAAAAATTGCGGTAACTGGCGCGAATATGGCCTTGCGCAGTGGCGCAGGAGCCGCCGCGCAACACCCACTGATTCACCATAAACTTGCCGTTGTACTCACCCACCGCACCAAGAGGGGGCCGGTAACCGGGGTAGGGTAAATAGGCGCTAGATGTCCACTCCCAAACATCACCGAACAGCTGCTGCAATCCGGTCGCTCTACTTGTTGCGCAGCGTGGGTGCAGAGTGTGGCGGTCGAGAAAATGGCCGGAAGACGAAGGGTGGGATTGGGCGGCCAGCTCCCATTCGTATTCTGTCGGCAGGCGCTTACCGGCCCAGCTGGCAAACGCGCTCGCTTCGAAGTAGTTTAAATGGCACACCGGCTCGCTGAGTGCTACCGGCAAGCGCCCCGCCAATGTGTAGGTGAACCATTGGCCGTCTCGATGCTGCCAATAGAGCGGGGCTTCCGCGCGATTGCTTTGTACCCACGCCCACCCCTCGGATAACCAGTGACGCGGATCGTGATAACCGCCGTCTTCAATAAATGCCAGATACTCAGCGTTGATGACCGGGCGGTTGGCGAGACGGAAGCCCTGCACAAAAGCCTTATGGCGCGGTTGTTCATTGTCGAACGCGAAGGCATCCCCGCCACTGCCGAACCAGGACTCTCCCGCCGCAAAGCTGACCCAGCGCAGTGGCACAGGCGCCGTTGCCGTTTCCTGCGGTTCTGCCAATGCGGGAAATTGCGGATTGAAGGATAAGGCGTGCTTGATATCAGTGACGATCAACTCCTGATGCTGTTGTTCGTGATGTATACCCAGCTCGATCAGCCGAAGTTCGGCGGGGCTAAAGGTGTCCCAGCGCTCCAGCAGCTGTTCTTCCACCGCTTGGCGGTAATTGCCAATGTCGGCAAGGGAGGGGCGGGAGATTAGGCCGCGATGGGGGCGGCTATATTGCTGGCCAACTTGGTTGTAGTAGGAGTTAAACAGGTACTCAAAATGCCGATTCGGAGCCGCACTGGCATTTCGTGGTTTCAGCACAAAGGTGTCAAAAAACCATGAGGTGTGGGCCAAATGCCATTTGGTGGGACTCGCCTCGGGCATGGACTGGAGCATCTGGTCTTCGGCGCTCAGCCTCTCGGTCAACTGCGTGGTGGTTGCGCGGGTGTGGCGAAACTGTGCCTGCAGCCGGGCGGAATCTAAGGGCGCGACCGGAGCGGATGGCAGCGTCGAGTCTTCGACAAGTAAATGGTCATCGAAGGGTGTGTTGTCGGCGAAAGAGCTCGCTGTCTTATTCACGTTGGGAATCCCTTATCGAGGCCGATGTCAGCTAGCTGGCTAGAGCACGGCGCGCTTAATGGAAGGGCGTTGCCGAGTTTACGAGCGGGGCAGGGCGATTGAATGTACGCAGTCTCACACTGTGACCATGCGTGGAAATGAGGTTCCGGCGCGACCGGCGCAGTGCGTTTGCGATTTACCCGGTTGCTTAGAATCCCTATAATGTGCGGTTTATCTCGCCCCCGATACAGCCCAAGGTGGACACCCATGCTGAGAATTCTTCAAGAGGCACTGACTTTCGATGACGTTTTGCTGATACCGCGTTTTTCTGCGATTACGGCCAAAGATGTCTCGCTCAAAACCCAGCTGACACGGGCGATTACGCTGAATATTCCGTTGATGTCTGCGGCGATGGATACGGTGACCGAGTCGCGTTTGGCTATCGCCCTGGCCCAGGAAGGGGGAATCGGCATCATTCACAAGAGTATGTCTATCGAACAGCAGGCCGCCGAAGTTCGCGCGGTGAAAAAATTTGAGGCAGGTGTTGTTAAAGACCCTATCACCATCAACGCCGATGCAACCATCAAAGAGCTGGCCGCGCTGACGCGCCAACACCAGATCTCCGGTGTTCCGGTGCTGGAGAAGGGTGAGCTGGTGGGTATCGTCACCGGGCGCGATGTGCGCTTCGAGCCGAACCTCCACACCACCGTCGCTAGCATCATGACACCGAAAGATAAGCTGGTAACCGTTAAAGAAGGTGCCAGTGCAGAGGAAATTCGCACGCTGCTGCACAAGCATCGCATCGAAAAGGTTTTGGTGGTCAACGACAATTTCGATCTGCGCGGGCTGATCACCGTAAAAGATATGAACAAGGCCCAGATGTTCCCCAATGCCTGTAAAGACGGAGATGGCAGTCTGCGCGTAGGGGCTTCGGTAGGCACCAGCCCCGACACTGATGACCGTGTGGAAGCCTTGGTAGCCGCGGGGGTTGATGTGCTGGTGGTGGACACCGCACACGGGCATTCCAAAAACGTGTTGGAGCGGGTTAAACGCATTAAGAAGCTCTATCCAGACGTTCAGGTGATTGGCGGCAATATCGCCACGGGAGAGGCCGCCCTGGCACTGGTAGAGGCCGGCGCAGATGCAGTTAAGGTCGGCATAGGCCCCGGCTCCATTTGTACCACCCGCATTGTGACCGGTGTGGGTGTGCCGCAAATCTCGGCGATCGCCAATGTTGCTGCGGCTCTCAAAGGTAGCGATGTGCCGATTATCGCCGATGGCGGGGTGCGCTTTTCGGGCGATGTTTCCAAAGCTATAGTCGCCGGTGCCCACGTGGTGATGATGGGTTCCATGTTTGCCGGAACGGAAGAAGCGCCCGGTGAGGTTGAGCTGTTTCAGGGCAGAACCTATAAGTCCTATCGCGGCATGGGTTCGCTCGGCGCCATGAGCAAAACCCAAGGCTCCTCCGACCGCTACTTCCAGGATTCCAGCCAAGGCGCAGAAAAATTGGTGCCCGAGGGCATCGAAGGTCGCGTGGCCTACAAAGGCCCATTGAATGCAATCGTGCATCAACTGATGGGTGGCCTGCGCGCCGCTATGGGCTATACCGGTTGTGTGGACATTGAAACCATGCGCAGTAAGCCCGAATTTGTGCGCGTGACTAGCGCCGGCATGGGCGAAAGCCATGTGCACGATGTCAGCATCACCAAGGAAGCGCCCAACTATCCCGTTGGCAGTCGCTAATACCCGGACGGGCGGCGTCACCGCAATGCGTCTTGCACGACTCCAGCGAAAACCCGCTTAAGCGGGTTTTCTTGTTTTTAACCCCCTTTTTACGACAGATAAACCATGGCAATTGATATTCACGCCCAGCGTATCCTGATTCTCGACTTTGGCTCCCAATACACCCAACTGATCGCCCGTCGCGTGCGCGAGATCGGTGTCTATTGTGAAATTCGCGCCTTCGATATTACCGAGGCAGAGGTTCGCGAATATGCGCCCAAAGGCATCATTCTGGCAGGGGGGCCGGAGTCGGTTATTGAGCTGAATTCACCGCGCGCACCGCAAATTGTGTTTGAACTAGGAGTACCGGTGCTCGGGGTGTGCTATGGCATGCAAACCATGGCAGAGCAATTGGGCGGTGAGGTTGCCGGCTCTAATGTGCGGGAATTCGGTTACGCACAAATCAAAGTCGAGCAGGACAACGCGCTCTTCAAAAACGTTCAGGACCACGTGGCGCCCGATGGCAAAGGTCTGTTGGATGTGTGGATGAGCCATGGCGACAAGGTAACGCGTGTGCCAGAAGGTTTTATTACCATCGCCTCTACCAGCTCCTGTCCCATAGCCGCTATGGCCGATCCTGCGCGGCACCTCTACGGCGTTCAGTTCCACCCGGAAGTCACCCACACTTTGCAGGGCAAGCGTATTTTTGAACATTTCTTGTTCGACCTGTGCCAGTGCGAACCCCTGTGGACACCGGCCAACATAGTAGAAGACGCTATAGCGCGAGTCCGCGAGCAAGTGGGGCAGGACAAGGTGCTGTTGGGGCTGTCCGGCGGGGTGGACTCCTCGGTAGTGGCAGCGCTGCTGCACAGAGCCATAGGTGAGCAACTCACCTGCGTGTTCGTCGACAACGGCTTGTTGCGCAAAAACGAAGGCGACCAAGTAATGGCCATGTTCGCCAAAAACATGGGCGTAAAAGTGATTCGCGTCGATGCGGAAGAGCGTTTCCTCAGCAAGCTCGCCGGCGTCTCTGAGCCGGAGCAGAAGCGCAAAATTATCGGCAACACCTTTATCGAAGTGTTCGATGACGAAGCGGCTAAACTGGACGACGTAAAGTGGCTCGCCCAGGGCACTATCTACCCCGACGTAATCGAATCCGCCGCTTCTAAAACCGGTAAGGCACATGTCATTAAATCCCACCACAACGTCGGTGGCTTGCCGGAAGATATGACATTTAAACTGGTAGAACCTCTGCGCGAACTCTTTAAAGATGAAGTGCGCAAAATCGGTTTGGAGCTGGGTTTGCCCTACGACATGGTCTACCGCCACCCATTTCCCGGCCCGGGCTTGGGCGTGCGCATTCTCGGTGAAGTGAAAAAAGAATACGCCGATATTCTGCGCGAGGCCGATGCCATATTTATCGAAGAACTTCACGCCGCCGACTGGTACCACAAAACCTCACAAGCGTTCGTCGTATTCCTGCCCATCAAATCCGTCGGCGTCGTCGGCGATGCCCGCCGCTACGAATGGGT
>CAYZVN010000051.1:0-15736 GCA_964482025.1 uncultured Saccharophagus sp.
ACCCCTGTTACCGCCGTGAAAGGGCGGTGTCCTAGGCCTCTAGACGATGGGGACTTAACTTTTCAACATTGCTGTTGTCGTCAGAAGTGGGGCGCATTCTATTGACGGTGCGAAGGGCTGTCAACACTTTTATAAAAAGTTTTTCGCTAATTTCTTTTTCCGTTCAAACTTCGCTAAAAAGATAAAAATATGCGGGAACAGTCTTGACAATTCGTTTAAAAACAGACACATAGAAACTTGCCGGCAAAAATGTTCGCCGCGCAGCCACCACCCAAGCCAAGAACCTTGTTTGCAAGGTCAAGGCATCCTGCTAGCCTACTAGGAAGCCCCTAGGGGATGCTCTCATGTCCTCCGTCACCATTATCACCTCTATCCTAGTGTTGCTCGTCTGCCTGATTGGCTATGCGTTTATTGCGCAAGCAGTCGCCCAGAGACGGCAGCAAAAAGAACGTCTCTTGGTGGCGCTGAAGGCCCGTGTCCGCAATTTCAAATTTATTCTCAACGGCTTCCCCCCCAACTTTCTGCCAAAAGAGTTGGCGCTCCTGGTGCAGCGCAGCCTGATGCAGCTATTGGAGCAGCTCGCCAAGCTCGAACGGGGCAATGCGACCCATAAAGAAGACCTTAAGACCATCGCGCAGCAGATGGCGGAAACCCAGCGCCAACCGCCCGCTGGCAGCAAGCGACCCAGCTCCGTCGAAAATCCCCAACAGGCACGGGAGATTAAGACGTGCCTGGAGGAGCTGTACAAATTTATCTTCCAGCAGGAGGGCAAAAGCCTGAGCGCGGCACAGGCGGAGATTTATCGCGGCATGATCCGCCACTTGGTTTTGCAGCTGAATGTGGACGCTTACGTGCTACATGCGCGCATCGCCCGAGACAAAGGCAAGTTGCGCTTGGCCATCCACTATCTCGATCTCGCACTGAAACTGATGGTACGGGAGCGTACAAGCGGACAGTTTGATGCGCGCATCGCGCAAATTCGCACTGCTATCAATGACTTGGAGTCCCACCTCACCAATGGGGCAAGCGATTCCTCGGGGTTGCCAGAGGAAGACAGCGACGCGGCGGCCATCAGCAGCGAGTGGGACAATTTTATTCAGGAGTCGACCTGGAAGAAGAAGCAGCTTTACGATTGAGGGGGTGCTTCGGTGTCCTTTTCTTCGAGTTTCAGAGACGCCGAGTTAATGCAATAGCGCAGCCCGGTAGGCTCTGGGCCGTCTGGGAACACGTGCCCTAAGTGGGCATCGCAGCGCTGACAAATGATTTCGGTCCGCACCATGCCATGGCTCATATCGCGTACTTCCGCAACCACATCGGCCGCCAGCGGCTGATAAAAGCTGGGCCAACCCGAGCCGGAGTCGTACTTGGTGGATGAGGAAAACAGCGCTTCGCCGCAGCAGCGACAGGTGTAGATACCGCGCGTTTTGCAATCCCAGTATTCACCGGTAAAGGGCCGTTCGGTGCCTTTGCCGCGGCAGACCTGGTACTCCTCTGGCGACAGCTGGTCGCGCCAATGCTCGTCGTTTTTTAAAGTGCTATCTGACATAATCGCTCACCTGCTAATCTTGATATAAAGCGCCACGTTTGCACGAGGCGGGCCGTTTCCGCTGCAACCGCACGATCGAAACAAACATCTGGGCATCACATGGACAACCGCGTCTTCAGACAGTGCAGCGGCGTTTGTGATCCCCGGGATTTAAAAGGTAACAACAGCACAATGCAACACATCGAAAAATCGAAAAAGCTTGAGGGCGTTTGCTACGACATTCGCGGTCCTGTGCTCGATCATGCGACCCGGCTGGAGGAGGAAGGCCACCGAATTCTCAAACTGAACATCGGCAACCCCGCCCCGTTTGGCTTCGACGCTCCCGATGAGCTTATTGCCGATGTCATTTATAACCTGCGTGCCGCCCAAGGCTACACGGCATCCAAGGGCTTATTTCCGGCGCGCAAGGCCATTATGCATGAGTGCCAGAGCCTCAACATTCCCGGAGTGGAGATTGAGGATATTTTTCTCGGCAATGGTGTGAGCGAGCTGATTGTTATGGCGTGCCAAGCGCTGCTGAACAACGGCGACGAGGTGCTGGTGCCCTCCCCCGACTATCCGCTGTGGACCGCCGCAGTCAACTTGGCCGGCGGCAAGGCCGTGCACTATATGTGCGACGAACAATCGGATTGGTACCCGGATATCGAGGATATCCGCAGTAAAGTGACCAGTAAAACCCGCGCCATTGTGGTGATCAACCCCAATAACCCAACCGGCGCTGTCTACAGCGAAGACTTGCTGAAGCAGTTGGTACAGGTTGCGCAGGAACATCAGCTGGTCATATTTTCAGATGAGATTTACAGCAAGATCGTTTACGAGGACGCCAAATATATCCCCATGGCACGCCTGGCCCAGGACGTTCTGTGCGTGAGCTTCAATGGCCTGTCCAAAACCTACCGCCTGGCCGGATTTCGCTCCGGCTGGTTGATTTTCAGCGGTGCGAAGCATCGAGCGCAGGAATATATCAAAGGCGTGGAGATGCTCGCCTCTATGCGTTTATGTGCCAATGTGCCGGCGATGTATGCGGTGCAAACGGCGCTAGGCGGCTATCAGAGCATCAATGAGCTGATCTTGCCCGGCGGGCGCCTTTTGGAGCAGCGGGACGCCGCTTGGGCCGCACTCAACTCGATTCCGGGCGTGAGCTGCGTCAAACCCAAAGGCGCGATTTACATGTTTCCGAAGATTGACCGCAATTACTACAACTTTGCCGACGATCAGCAGCTGATTCTCGATTTTCTGCTGCAGCACAAAGTGCTGTTGGTCCAGGGAACGGCGTTTAACTGGCCGCACCCCGATCATGTACGTGTGGTATTTCTGCCGGTGGTGGATGAGCTCACAAGAGCCATCGACAAGTTTGGTCAATTTCTCCAGCGTTATACGAAATAGCGAGGCGGTCTTGTCGGATCTCCACATAGATGACTTTTATCGCGATGCCGCACGGATTCTTGCGGCGCTTTACGCGCAGTTTCCGCGCAAGACCACCTTATATGTGGAGGACATCAGCGGGCCGGACACGCCAGATGAGTTCGGCTTGCACAGCCCCCGGCACCAAGCCTGCTTTCACACCATGATGTGGTTGGGCAGCTGTGATTATCTGGGTTACGAACAAGCAGTCCGCCAGGAAGCCCTGGATCAGGTGGTGCTCACTCATCGCGGCTTTTTACTGCTAAGCGCCACCATGCCCCACCTCCCCGACACCCCTCCCCCAACCGAGTCGCCGGAGTCCTTACCGATAGAGGGCTCTTTAGTGATTCACCGCATTCGCCAGGAGTTGCGCGATGGCACCTCCTACAGCCTCGCAGAGGTGATGCAGGCCGTTATGCTGATGTCCCGCAACCTAGGCGAAGCCCCGCGCATTATCTAAGCACAACCCCACCCTAGCCCTCCCCTTGAAAAGAGGAGGGAGCTTCGGCCTGTCTCTGAAAAAAAGAGGAAGGAACTTCGGCTCCTCCCCCGGGCAATGGGGAGATTTACTTAACTTTTGCCATGGTTTTGGCGGCGATATCGGTGATGGCTTGCCAGTTTTCGGCCTCTACTGCCGCCTTTGGCACCAGCCAGGAGCCGCCGACACAGGCGACGTTGGGCAGGGCTAGATACTGATCGAAGTCATCAATGGTCAGGCCGCCAGTGGGGCAGAAGGTCGCTTGGGGCAGCGGGCCGTTGATGGACTTTAACAGCGGCAAGCCACCGACGGCTGTGGCAGGGAAGAGTTTGAAGCAAGACAGCCCCAGTTCCATGCCGGTGAGAACCTCGGAGCAGGTCGCGACACCTGGCAGCAACTTCACACCACACTCTTGTGCTTTACGAACGAGCGCTGGCGTCATGCCTGGAGAAACGGCGAAATCAACCCGAGCTTCGGCGCATTCTTCGACGTTCTTTTCGTTGATTAAGGTTCCGGCGCCGACGATTAAGTGGGGGCACTCTTGCTTAATAACTTTGATGCACTCCAGTGCTACCGGGGTGCGCAAGGTAATTTCCACCGCCTTGATGCCACCTTTGTAGAGCGCATTGGCCACCGGGACAGCGTGCTCGACCTTGTCGAGCACTATAACGGGCATAACCCCTATAGGGGCCAGATAATCTCGCGTAATGTTCACAGGGATTCCTTACTGAAATCGATAGAGGTGTTGAAGATCGAGGCACCCTCTTGGGATGGGCCGGCCAGATCGCGGAAGCCGCCAAACAGGTTGCGGCCGAGGTTCTGCTGATCGCGGTTCAAGACAGCCGCCGGACGCGCTTCCAGCTCCGCTGCGTCAACCAAGGCTTCTAAGATGCCCTGCTCGGCGTCAAAGCGAATGACGTCGCCGGTTTTCAGCTTGTTGAGCACGCCGCCTTTGGAAGCTTCGGGAGAAATATGAATTGCAGCCGGCACTTTGCCGGACGCACCAGACATGCGGCCATCGGTGACCAGCGCCACTTTATGGCCACGGTCCTGGAGCAAGCCGAGCGGAGGCGTCATTTTATGCAGCTCCGGCATACCGTTGGCGGCCGGCCCCTGGAAGCGAACCACGGCGACAAAGTCCCGGTTCAGCTCGTCGCGTTTAAAGGCGGCAATCAGATCTTCCTGGGTTTCGAAGACGATACAAGGCGCTTCAACCACCCGATTTTCCGGCGCTACTGCCGAAATTTTAATGACGCCCTCACCCAAGTTGCCGCGCATTAAGCGCAGGCCGCCTTCCGGTGAGAAAGGTTGGTCGACACCGCGCAGCACTTCGGCATCGCGCGATGAAGAAGTCACCTCTCCCCACACTGCCTCGCCTTTGTCGTTGAGGGTCGGCGCTTTCTCGTAGTCGCTGAGCCCCTGGCCACCCATCGCAGTCACCACATCTTCGTTGAGCAGCCCACCGCGCCGCAGTTCGTAGAACAGATACGACATGCCGCCTGCGTCATGGAATTGGTTCACGTCGGCTTCACCATTGGGGTAGACGCGCGCCAACAGCGGCACCACGCGGGACAGCTCGTCCATATCTTCCCAAGTGAGGATGACGCCTGCCGCTCGCGCCATAGCGACTAAGTGCAGGGTATGGTTGGTGGAACCGCCCGTCGCCAGCAGACCGACGACCGCGTTGACCAGCGATTTCTCGGTGATGACGTCGTAGAGCGGGCGATACTGGCCAGCGCTTGAGGTGCAGGCGATGAGTTTTTCTACCGCAGCTCGAGTGAGCGCTTTGCGCAACTCTGAGTTGGGGTCGACAAACGAGGAACCGGGCAGTTGGATACCCAGCATTTCCACCAGCATCTGGTTGCTGTTGGCGGTGCCGTAGAAGGTGCAGGTTCCGGGGCTGTGGTAAGACTTGCTTTCGATTTCAAGCAGCTTGTCTTCACCTACTTCGCCGGCTGCATATTGCTGACGAACTTTGGCTTTTTCTTTATTGGGAATACCCGACGGCATTGGGCCGCCCGGTACAAACACGGCAGGCACGTGGCCAAACTGCAGCGCACCGATCACCATACCCGGAACAATTTTGTCGCAGATTCCCAAAAACAGGTTGCCGTCGAACATGTTGTGCGTCAGGCCAATTGCGGTGGCCATGGCGACAACTTCGCGGCTGAACAGACTCAACTCCATGCCGGCCTGCCCTTGGGTGACACCGTCACACATGGCCGGCACGCCACTGGCCACCTGAGCGGTACAGCCCATGCTGCGGGCAACCTCTTTAATGAACTCAGGATAGTGTTCGTAGGGTTGGTGCGCCGACAGCATGTCGTTAAATGCGGTAGTGATACTGAGATTGGCCGTCTGCATTAGGCGAATGGTGTTTTTATCACCGGGGTTGCAGGCGGCGTAGGCGTGGGCGAGATTGCCGCAGGAGAGGCGGCGCTTCGGTGGGTTTTGC
Source organism: uncultured Saccharophagus sp. (assembly GCA_964482025.1). GTDB lineage: Bacteria > Pseudomonadota > Gammaproteobacteria > Pseudomonadales > Cellvibrionaceae > UBA5868. The sequence continues at coordinate 5,884 of CAYZVN010000051.1, forward strand.
TCCATCGTAGAGCGCATTGCATCGACATAAGCAGAGCGCAGTTTCCGACTGCGCTCAATGATTCGAGCCGTTACTGCCTCAACCGTAATATTCACATCAACACCTCTTATTCAGACCGATTCCATCGGCGCCCATCGCGGGCCAACATTTCGATGGCCTCAACCGGGCCGCTCGTGCCGGCTTCATAACCCACCGGCTTTTTGCTCTTGCGCTTCCAACCATTGATGATGCGATCCACCCATTCCCATGCAGCTTCCACTTCCGCCTCACTGACGAACAAGGTTTGGTCGTTGCGGATTACATCGAACAATACGCGGGTGTATGCGTCGTGCTTCTTGCCTTTGGCATTATCGGCGAAGGAGAGATCCATACTGCGATCATCCAGCGGTACACGCGCATCGAGTCCCGCCTTCTTGTTTTTGACGCGCAAGTAAATGCCTTCATCAGGCTGTAAGTGGATAATAAGCTGATTGGCGCAATTTTGCGTCAATTGGTCGGCAAACAAGTTGGTGCGGTTTTGCCGGAATTGAATCACGATTTCGGAGTGGCGGCGATCCATACGCTTGCCCGTGCGGATGTAGATCGGTGTACCGGACCAGCGCCAGTTGTTGATTTCCGCCTTGAGCGCCACGAACGTTTCGGTGAAACTGGTGCGCCCGCCCTCTTCTTCTTCGAGATACCCCGGCACCGGCTTACCATCTATGGTGCCCTTGCGGTACTGGCCGCGCACGGTGTTATTTTCGATGTCTTGATCGCTCATCGGCTTAAGGCCGCGGAGGATCTTCAGTTTTTCGGTGCGCACCGAGTCCGCGTCCAGATTGATCGGCGGCTCCATACAAACCAGACAGAGAACCTGCAACAGGTGGTTCTGGATCATGTCGCGCATAGCGCCGGTTTCGTCGTAGAAATCCCAGCGGTTGCCGCAGCCGACCGTTTCGCTAACGGATATTTGGATGTGATCGATATGCTTGGAGTTCCAGATCGGCTCGAAGATATCGTTGGCAAAACGCAGGGCCAACAAGTTCTGCACCGATTCTTTGCCCAGATAGTGGTCGATACGGTAGAGCTGTTTTTCCGTGAATACGCGGCTCAATTCGGCGTTGATCGCCAAAAACGACTCTTTACTATCGCCGAGGGGCTTTTCTACAACCAGCCGGGTGGTGGGCCTGGCTAAGCCGCACTTTTCCAGTGCCGTACAAATTTTGCCGAATATCAGAGGTGGCACCGCCAGATAAACGATGAGATCCCGGTCTTCGCCGAAATAGGTGTTTTTGATGCGTTCCAGATCTTCTGTTTTCGTGGAGTCGCCCTGAACAAACGTCAAGCACTGGCTGAACTGCTGCCAGATCGCCTCGTCGTAAAGAGAGCCGGTGTTTTCCTTTAACCACTCATTCACTTTCGCCAAGAAGGCATCTTGCTCACTACGCGAGCGCGCCATACCGAAGATACGTGTGTTTTCCGGCATGCATCCATTCAATGTGAGGTAGTAAAAAGCTGGATACAGTTTGCGCAGCGCCAGATCGCCGTCGCCCCCCACAATCAAGATGTCGGTATTCATAAGAGGTTACACCTGTCTTTGTTTAATAGAGTGGTCAAACACGCCACGACCTTTTCCAAGGAGTCAACTTGCGAATTAGGTAAGCCGCCGGGATTATGAAAAGTCAGCCCTGTCGAATCTGGAGAGCGGTACACGGGATTTGCTCTTTCTTGACTTGATTTGCCCAGACCGCAATCTGGATCGCGGAAACCATCCACGCGAAACGGGTATGTAGGGCCAGCTTTAGCCTGTTGAAGCGCCCTATAAAGATCGGCCCGCACCCTGGCAAACGGGCGGTATTGTAGAGGTTGGCCGGTTGCTTTTTCAACTGCGATTACGGATAATCCCGCAGCCTAAAGCACGCGAAAAGGGGTCAGGTCGCCCGCACGACTCAATCCGCCGACTGCCGCCAGGTGATCGACGAACTGAGTCGCCGCACTTCAGATCGCCTCGCATACCGCACGCAAACACTCCGTTGATACTTGGCGCAGCTCACGCAGCGCTTCCATTCTTACCAAACTGACTTACGGGATTAAACCATGGCACGTATAGCAATTAACGGTTTCGGACGCATTGGCCGCAACATCCTGCGCGCACTTTATGAAAGAAATCTGAATAAAGATTTGGAAATCGTCGCTATTAACGATCTCGGTTCACCCGCCATCAATGCTCACCTGCTGCAGTTCGACACGGTTCACGGCCGCTTTGGTGCTGAGGTTTCTGCCGACAATGAATCCATCACCGTCGATGGCCACAAAATCAAAATTATCGCCGAGCGCAACCCAGCTGCTCTGCCTTGGAAAGAGCTTGGTATCGATATCGTATTCGAGTGCACCGGCCTGTTCACCGCGCGTGACAAAGCCGCTGCTCACTTGGAAGCCGGCGCTAAGAATGTGCTGATTTCCGCTCCGGGCACCGACGTCGACCTCACCGTCGTTTACGGTGTAAACCACGATAAAATCACTGCTGAGCACAAGGTTATCTCCAACGCTTCGTGCACCACTAACTGCTTGGCGCCACTGGCCGCTGCACTGCAAGATGGTGTTGGCATAGTGTCTGGCTTGGTCAACACCGTACACGCCTACACCAACGACCAGAACATCACCGATGCTTATCACAAGGATATGTATCGCGCACGCGCTGCAGCCCATTCGCTGATCCCCACCAAAACCGGTGCAGCTTCTGCGATCGGCCTGGTTATCCCCGAGCTGGCCGGCAAACTGGACGGTCTCGCAGTTCGCGTTCCGACCATCAACGTGTCACTGCTCGACCTCACTTTCAAAGCGGGCCGCGACACTAGCGTTGCCGAGATCAACGAAATTGTGACGACAGCTGCGAAAAACCGCTTTGACGGCGCGTTGCACGTTAACACTCAGCCTCTGGTTTCCGTGGACTTCAATCACTGCTCCGCTTCCAGCGTCTTCGACTCTACCCAAACGCGCGTGATCGACGGCAATTTGGTTAAGGTTCTGGCTTGGTACGACAACGAGTGGGGCTTCTCCAACCGTATGCTCGACACCACCATGGCGATTCTGAAAGCCAACGCCTAAGTCGTTAACAGCGTCTATCGAAAAGGGGAGCCAGCGGCTCCCCTTTTTTATTCAGCAGAACTTCAGGGAGAATCTGTATTCTCAGCTAAGTATGAAGCCCTTGTATAAGTATGAAGCCCTTGTATAAGTATGAAGGCCCTTTTATAAGTATGAAGCCCTTTTAAACGAACGGTGCACCGCAAGTTGGGGTGCTCAAAGATGATTCGGCAGGCGGGCCGCAGGCTCCCTCAAACAAATGGAGTGAATTATGTCATCTAGAGTGAAGTGGCTGAAAATTCTTGCCTTGTTCATCTGCCCAATATTATTTTTTGGTGCGGCCGCCCATGCGGAAACCGTTTTATCTCGCAGCGTTTACAAAGGCTCTATCTCCGGCTGGAAGGTGGAGATGGAGCGCACGCTTAAACACACCTCGGATGATCGCTACGAGCTGCGTTCTGAAGCGAAAAACTTATTTGCGTCCATTCGCGAAGTCAGCGAATTTGAAGTTAAAGGCGATCAGATAAGGCCGCTTTCTTATCTTTATGAGCGCAAAATTTTTGGTCGCGCGACTACAGAAGCCATTTCATTCGATTGGCCAAATAGCACAGCGCATTACACCCGCAGCGACCGCCCGCAAAACAATACTTCCCACCAAATCGAGCCGGGAATTCTCGATCCCGCACTTTATCAGGTAGCCATGCAGGCGGATCTCACCAACGGTGTTGAAGAGCTGTCTTACCGCTTCGTTAAGCGTAAACGTATCGACACTTACACCTTTCTCAAGCAGTCGGACGATGAACTGAAGATCGGCAAACAAGCTTTTGCTGCCGAAGTGGTATCCCGCAAAGATAACGACAAAGATAAGGCCACGACGATCTGGGTCATTCCGAGCCTGCATTATCAAGTGGGGCAAATTCAGCATACGGATGACGGCGACACCTATCAAATTCGCCTGGCCGAATATCGGGGTGATACTGCTAAGCTCCAACAGCTTTACCAGCAGCTTCGCAGACATTCAACAGCGACCGCCCCGGGGGATAACGCGGCCGCAAAAGATTGACGGGCGAGATGCGAGTCCGCAGAATCTCCCGCTTTTGCGCTACCGACGACCCTAAGTATTGCCCATGACACCTTCTGATTTGCCCGCTGCCGCCGTCTGGCGGCGCCTCGCTGCCCTGCTCTACGACAGTTTTATTCTGCTTGCGATCAGCTTCCTCTACGGCGCTGCCGCCACTTTGGTTGGCACTATCGCCGGCTTGCATCAAGGCGATTATCAACCCATGTTTCGCCACTGGGCGTTTACGCTGGGCTGGGTATTGGTGCTTGCGACCTTTTATATCTGGTTTTGGCACAGGTCTGGGCAGACCATTGGGATGCGCACCTGGCGGCTGAAGCTGGTGCGCGCGGATGATCATTTCCGCACTCCCAATTGGCGTCTATGTGTGTTGCGCGCATTGGTTGCGCCCCCCGCCATTCTGCTCGGCGGCTTCGGCTATTGGTATCAGTGGGTAGACCGGGAGTCGCGCTGCCTCCATGACAGGCTTTCAAAAACTCACGTGATTGAAGTGCCTAAAGGCAGTTAGACTGAGCGCCTTAACAACACCCATCCCACCAGTGCGCAAAACGCGATGGGGATGATCACGGCGATGAATGGTGAGAAACCAAAGATAAGACTGCTCGGTCCCAGCAAGTCTTGCGTGGTGCGAAAGACGATACCGACAATCACGCCGGTAAAAATACGAAAGCCCATGGTGACTTGGCGCAGCGGGCCGAAAATAAAGCTGATCGCGATCATCACCAAACTGGCAGTGGCTAAGGGCTGCAATGCTTTTTGCCAAAAAGCGAGGCGATACTCTTTGGCATCCTGCCCCTGGCGCTCAAGGTAATTCGCGTAAGAGTACAAGCGCTTCATCGGCAAGTCGTCGGCCGTCAACACCAGTACGTCGAGCAGCAAGGGTGAAAGCTCGGAATACCAGGCGTTGGTATTGTAAAACTCCGTGGTGACGTGATCGTCGTGAAAGACTGTGCGCATTCCGTTGCGCTCGAACCAGTGGTCCTCCTGGAAAATTGCCGTCTCCACATAGGTACTGCGCTCGAGCTGACCGCTGTCGTCAAACTCCAGCCGGGTTACGCCAAAAAGCTTGCCGTTGGGGAGCACGGCGCTGAAGTGCATAAATTCATTGCCCTCCCGATTCCATACTCCCCGCTGTCCCTGCAGTGCCGACTGGTGCCCCAAAGCAATGGCCTTGCGGCTTTCGGCGTATTGATCGGTGGTGGGTGTGACAAATTCGCCCAGAAAAATCCCCAGCGCAATAAAGCCGAGAATGGGGCGCATTACCGCCCAGATTATTTGTGTCACTGACACACCCGCCGCGCGCATTACGGTTAGCTCACTGGTGTTGGCGAGCAGACCGAGTCCTATAAGGCAGCCCACCAGGGACGCCAAAGGCAGGAAGTCGTAGACGCTGGAGGGCACCGAAAGCAGCGAATAAATAATCACCTCCTTGAAGGTGAAATCCGCTTCGATTCGGCCGCCCTGATCCACCAACTCGGAAATAAAATCCAACGCCACTATTACCAGCAGAACCACAAAGATCGAGCCGGCGACGGAGCTGCCTATATACCCTTTGATTTTTTTCATGCTGCGATTCCCATAAGGTACCGGCTGCTCAACGCCGCAGACGCAGCAGTGAAGGTGTTAATAACAGGGCCAAAGCCAGCAGCAGAAACGCGCCGTGCACCCACCACAGGAGATAGGGTATAGCGGTGCCCTCTTCCATCAAGCCACGCGCGCCGTTGCTCACCACTAGATAGATGATGTACAGCAAAATTGCTGGAATCATTTTGACGTAGCGGCCTTTGCGCGGCTGCGTGCGACTCAAAGGAACAGCCATCAGCGCGACCACCAACACCAGCACCGGCAAAGACAGACGCCACTGCAATGCTGCCTTAGCTTCGAGCGTGTCGGACTGCAGAAGCGCCAGCGTCGATTGGCCATCGGTCGCTTTTTTCGGCCGCGCTTCAAACTCCGGCTCGGGAACGTACTGGGAGTAGCGACTGAAGGTAATTTCTTCGTAGTCGGCATCCCCCGGCTGGCCGCGATACTGGTAGCCCCGCTCCAATACCAGATAACGCTTACCCGTGGTGGGGTTCAGCACGGTTTGGCCGGTGGCGGCGGTTAATACGGATAATTGATCGCTGGTCTCTGCCGTACCGGCGAGAAAAACCCCCTGCAATTGCTTTTTATCGGCACTGAGACTCTGTGCGTAAGACACGCCATCGCGACTGCTCAATTTATGGAAACGCGCCGGCTTTAAGGTTTCGAACTCCGTTCTGCTGCGCTGCTCGACGAACAGATCCTCCGCCGCTTTCACGCCCACCGGGCTGACGTACAAACTCAATATGGCCACTATGGTGGCGACGATCACAGCGATTGTCAGCGTATAGCCAACCAGGCGTCGCTCGCTCATACCGCAGGCAGACAGAACGGTCATTTCGCTATCGACGTATAGCCGTCCGTACGCTAGCAATATGCCAATAAAAAAGCCCAACGGCAGAATCAACTCGAGAAAAGACGGCATGCGATAACCCATAAGGGTCAGCAATACTTCCGCGTCTAATTTGCCGGCGGCGGCATCGGCGAGATAGCGAACAAAGCGGCCACTCATGATGATCAACAGCAAGACGGTACTGACCGCCACCATGCTGGTGAAAACTTCTTTGGCGAGATAACGAAAAATAATCACATTGGCAGTCTTTGTTGGATTGACTGGCGTGAGACCGCAGTCGCAGTGAAAGTTCTGAAGGACTGTTCGCGCGCATTATAGCTTGCTCATCGCCCGCGTTAACATTGAAATAATCCGATTCAGAGGCCACTATATGAAAACACGTCTTCTTTTCTTTCCATAATTCATCGGGGCTTTGGTATGGATTTTTTGGTAAAAACCAGTCAGTTGGACACTCTGCGAACAGATTGCCTTATCGTGCAGGTTTACGCAGATAAATCATTGTCACAACCGGCACAAACTCTCGATGAGAAATACGGCGTAATTTCCCGGCTTCGCGATCTCAAGGAACTGCCTACCAAAGTGGCCAATTGCACTTGGGTGTTGCCGCCGGCGGGCACGACTTTTAAGCGGATCTTGCTCGTTTGCGTGGGCGCCAGTCGCCAAGCGCTAACGCAACAGGATTTGAGAAATAGCGCCCAAGCCGTGATCAAAGCGCTCAAAGGCAAGTCCATCAAGGACGCCGTTTGGTCGGTCGAAAATGCTGCGGATATAGCACCCGAAAAATTTGCCGCTACGCTTGCTGAGGCAGCTGTGACAGGGGTTTATAGCTACAGCGAAACCAAAACGCAAAATGTCACCCCCACTACGTTCAAGAAGCTCACTTTGCACAGCACCGAGAAGCTCAGCTCAAGCTGGCGCAGCGGTTTGCAGCGCGGCAAAAGTATCGGTGAAGGCATTAACACCGCTCGCCATTTAGGCAATCTTCCCGGCAATATTTGCACGCCCACTTACCTCGCCAAGCGCGCTCAAGCACTTGCGAGCGACAAACTGTCGGTGACGGTAATGGATGAAAAGCAGATAGCCAAACTGGGGATGGGCGCGTTTATGTCCGTTGCTGCTGGCTCCGATCAGCCGGCAAAATTCATCGTAATGCAATATCGCGGCGCCGCGGCTTCCAAGACTCCGGTGGTCTTAGTGGGCAAAGGCATTACGTTTGACACCGGTGGCATCAGCATCAAACCCGGTGCCGCCATGGACGAAATGAAATTCGATATGTGTGGTGCGGCGAGCGTCTTAGGCGTGATGACGGCATTGCAACAATTGCAGCCGCGCAAAAATGTGGTGGGCATCATCGCCGCCACCGAAAATATGCCCAGCGGCAAAGCGACCAAACCGGGTGATGTGGTGACGTCCATGTCCGGTCAGACCATCGAGATTTTGAATACCGATGCCGAGGGGCGCCTGGTATTGTGCGACGCACTGACTTACGCCGAACGCTTTAAACCCGAAGCTGTAATTGATATAGCGACACTGACCGGCGCTTGTGTGATCGCCCTGGGGAACCACGCCTCTGGCCTTTTCGCCAATGACCAAACCCTGGCCGATGAACTGTTGGCGGCGGGACAAGCGGCGCAGGATCGCGCCTGGCAAATGCCGCTGTGGGACGACTACCAGAAGGCGCTCGACAGCAACTTTGCCGATATGGCCAATATCGGCGGGCGCGAAGGCGGGTCCATTACCGCCGCCTGCTTTTTGGCGCGCTTCACCAAGAATTACAAGTGGGCACACCTGGATATCGCCGGCACTGCCTGGCAAGGCGGCAGCGCTAAGGGCGCCTCCGGGCGCCCAGTAGGCCTGCTGTTGCAATACCTGCTCGGCTAAACCGCCAAGTGCGCATCGATTTTTATGTCTTGCAGTCCTCTTCCAGCGAAGAGCGGCTGCATTTTGCTATCCGCTTGATGGAGAAAGCTTGGCAGCAAAACTGCAGTGCGGTGTTGCTGGCGGCCGATAACGCCACCGCCGAGTTCCTCGACACTCAGCTGTGGCAATTCAAGCCGGATTCCTTTATTCCCCATAGCCGCGTAGATGCTGATGCGCCGGTGGTGATTACCACCGATGCCGATTTGCTGCCGCTGCGCGATTTGCTGATCAATCTCAGCCCGGTAATGCCGCGTGAAGTGGAGCGCTTTTCCCGGCTGGCGGAGATCGTGATTCAAGTACCGGAGGTGCTGGAACCAACGCGACAGCGCTACAGTCGATACCGTGATATGGGATACTCCGTGAATACCCACAAACTGGCGCCCTAAACAAAGAATTGCGGGCGAATCTGTTTGTGGCAATACTTAGCCACAAACAGCTTTAGCTGCTAGAGCACACTGCAATGAATTCAGACAAACCACTGCCTGCTGACCAGAACCAGACGAGCCTCTCCCTGCCAGAGGATGCGGACGATATTCCGATTCTCAGCGAAGCGCTTGATCTGCCGGCTGAGCTGAGCGCTTATGAAACTGCGCCGCTACCGGCGGATGAGACCGTCGATTCGACCGAAAAAGCGCCGGAGCAGGAGCTGCACGTCGACCTCGGTTACGCGGATGAGCTGGCGTACGCGGAAGACGACGACCTCCTTACCGAAATCGCGGAGATACACACGCTGCCGCTAGCGGAAATGGTACTGGATGACTCGCCGAATTCTTTGGAGAGCGCCGAGCAGAAACAGCAAATCGCCACCCTCGAAGCCATAGTATTCGAGGGCGATAACCCCAATGTGCTAGCACCGAGAAAGACTGAGGGGGGCGAGGCAAAAAGCGGCGAGGCCACTCTTCATCCCGAACTAACGCCGGAGGAGGCGGCTCTGGGCACAGCGGAGTCGCTCAGTTACGTCACGCCTCCTTCGGTATCGCCGCCGTTGACGAAACCCCTGCCGAAAACCAGCGACAACCCATTTTTGCCGCAGCACATTCTCGACCGCCTGAACCAAGGCAAACGCAACCTGGTGGAAGAAATCGCCCAGTCGAGCGCCGCACTGGACGCCAGTACCGCGATTTTGCGCACCCATGCACGGGCCGAGCGACTCACTAAACCGACCTTTAGCGATACCCGGACGCCGCAAAACACTTTTAGCCGGGATAAGTCCGCACAACAAAAGCAGAAAATGGTAGACGACTTGGTTGAAGAGTACCTGCCGTTGATCGCTGCGGAGCTGCGCCGGCGCTTGCGCAGGCTGCTCGACGAATAACACCGAGCGCCTCGCCCCCCATCTTTTTAACCGACCTGTTTTT
>CAYZVN010000051.1:15836-23428 GCA_964482025.1 uncultured Saccharophagus sp.
GCCATGAAGAGTACCGGGACGCCCCGCAATTTCCCCAGTGCGGCAGACGACGCCAAAACCGCTCGTCTCACGCCTGCCGTCACCCCTCAACTCGCTTCTCCGTCCTATCGGCTCGCATTCGACGACGAAGATTTTTTGTTGCGCGAAGAGCTACGCCCGGTGCGCCTACTGCTCGAACTGAGCAAGCCGGAAATGATTATGGCGGCACAGCAAATCCACCACACGGTGGTGATGTTCGGTAGCGCCCGTACGCTCAGTCGCCAAAAAGCCGATCTGCAGCTGGACGCTGCCGAGCAGGCGCTGCAGGAAGACCCACAAAACCCACAACTGCAAATGCTTTTGGCCCAGGCGAAACGGAATTGCCACCAAGCTGAGAATTACGAGCGCGCACGCGAGTTAGCGCAGCTGATTACGGAACACTGCGAAGCCGGAGAGACCACCCCCATTTATGTGTCTACGGGCGGGGGACCGGGCATTATGGAGGCGGCGAATCGCGGAGCGCACGATGCCGGAGGGCGTTCTGTAGGGCTCAACATAGTGCTGCCGCGCGAACAGGAGCCCAACCTTTACATCACCCCCGAGCTCTGCTTCCGCTTCCATTATTTCGCCATGAGGAAAATGCATTTTCTGATGCGTGCACGGGTGCTCGTGGCGTTTCCCGGCGGCTTCGGTACGCTGGATGAGCTGTTCGAGGCCCTGACGCTGATTCAAACCGGCAAGATCAAGCCTCTGCCCATCCTGCTATTCGACCGGCCATACTGGGAAAAACTGATTAACTGGGAGCTGTTGGTGGAAGAAGGGATGATCTGCCCACAAGACCTCTCCCTCTTCACCTACGTCGACACAGTGGAGGCGGCGTGGGAGATTATCCGCGCCCAGCCGCTGGCGATCTGACTTTAAAAAACCCAGCTCTGCCCCTGGGTGGGCGCTTCAGCCTTGATGCGCTTTTGCTGCCATAATTTTTCTACCAGCGCATCGAGCGCTTCGGGCTCGCCGTGCACCAAGGCGACTCGTGGTTGAGGGGTGAAGTTGCTGATCCACTCCACCAGCTCCGTCTGGGCGGCGTGGGCGGAGAAGCCGCCGAGCGTCTCGATTTGCGCGTTCACCGCATATTCGTCGCCGAATAAACGAACGCGCTTAGCGCCGTCGACCAAGACCCGTCCCAGGGTGCCATAAGCCTGAAAACCGACAAACATCATGGTGTTGCGCTTGTCCCAGATGCGCTGCTTGATGTGATGGCGAATGCGCCCGCCGTTACACATGCCACTGCCGGCAATAACAATGGCACCGCGCTGAATCTTGTTAATCGCCATCGACTCCTCCACCGAGTTCGTTAGGTAGAGCCGTGGAATAAATTGGCGCAGCGAATTTTTATGGCTATCCCGCAGCGGACGTATATCCTTAGCGTCCAGCTCGGACAGCCAGCGGTCGTAAAGTTTGGTGACGGCAATCGCCATAGGGCTATCGAGAATCACCTGCCATTCATTGAGCTTGCCCTGGTGCGCCAGCAGGCCGATATAGAACAGCAACTCCTGGGTGCGCCCCACCGCAAAGGCCGGAATAATCACATTGCCACCACGGCGCCAAGCGTCGCGCAAGATCTCTTCGAATTGCGCCACAGTGTCATCCAACGTGCGGTGATCGCGATTGCCGTAGGTGCCCTCCATCAACACCACATCCGCGTGGCTTAAAGTGGCCGGGTCGTTCATCAGCATGGCGTTGCGCTTGCCCAAGTCGCCGGAGAACACCAGAGTTTTTTCTTGACCCTGCTCTTTCAGCCGAATTTCGGTAATGGCGGAGCCGAGGATATGACCGGCGTCGTGAAAGGTAACCTGGGCGCTGCCGACTTTAAAAGTTTCACCGTAGGGAAAGGTTTCGCAGGCGAGCAACACATTTTCGACATCGGCCATGGTATAGATCGGCCGCAACGGTTCATGGCCGCGACGTTGGCGCTGACGATTTTCCCGCTCCAGATCCCGCTCATAAAGTCCGGCGGCATCACGCAGCATAATGTCCAGCAACTCTGCGGTCGCTGGCGTGCAGTAGATGGGGCCACGAAAACCGTCGCGCGCCAGCTTAGGCAGCAAGCCGGAGTGGTCCAGGTGGGCATGCGAAAGAATGACCGCGTCTATGTCTGCGGGGTCGAAGCCAAACCATTCTTGCGACAAGCGCTCGATAATATCGCCGCCCTGATGCATCCCACAATCCAGTAAAACTCGACCTATGGCGGGCGAATGTAAAAGATGACAAGAGCCCGTGACTTCCTGAGCGGCTCCTAAAAACTTGATGGTGGCCATAACAACCCTTGTTGCACTGATTAGCGGGGCGCCAAGGCTACCGCAAACCTCCTTTTTTTGCTCGTCGAGCAGCGGCCGCAAGCGTTGCGCAGCGCCGTTTTTGTGACTTTTTCCGCGCGTATATCGCCATTTTCTCACTGAGGTACAGCGGTAGCTTCGGCAGACTACTCCTACCCCCCACATGCTTGATGAAGGAGTATCACCATGATCGCTATCTCTGTATTGAATCCCCTTCCTTTTAAAGCCGCGTTAAATCCACTCAAAGAAAGTGCGGTGGTGGCGCTGCGTATTGCCGCGTTGACCAGCATGCCGGCGCTCTCTGGCTGTCTGCTCACCAGTCCGTTTTGGAACCAGCAATTCTCGTCTCATACGGCTGCAGTGCCCATGCAAACCTTTACCACCGCTAATACGGCCCCGGTGAAGTTTGAGTGCTCACAAGCCGGTCATTACGGTTTGTATCCGCTACCGGGAAGTGAAACCTGGATTAGCGTCGCCAACGTCTCGCCCAGCACCAACCCTTCTTACGACCCTCTAGGTAATGCGGTATACAGCGCGGGCATTACCACCACCCTACCGGCGAGTTGTTGGCGCCAGGATCCGGCAAATTCCATCTGGTACACCGCTATACGCGCATCGCAAGTGGTCGGCGGCAACACCACCGAGTTCAAAACCTTTAAGAAGAGTGGTTTGGAGTGCCTGGGCAAAGAGATTGGCAAAGCCACCAGCTGGTATGCCTGGTTCGGTAAAGGTTGCACGGCGACTTATTCCGGCAGCTCGACGGAAATTCCTTACGTCATTATCTACTCCGCCAGCTGATCGCTCGTACACGCGGACCGCAAGGTCCGCGTTGCCACACTCTGCCGGTTTGCCATCAATCACCAGGACTCTGCCGCCCGGAGTGTATTTATCGAGACATTTCTACAGAATCACCTGCTGAAAAAACACGCGCAGGGCACTTTAGCGCATCACAGCACACGCGCCGCCGACGGGCGCGGGATCACCGCCACCTACTTTTTCGCGCGCAATGAGATAAGCCACTAGCGTGGTCCGCATTCTGGCGGGCCTTTCTCTGCCATGTATAATGCGTCCCTTTCCCTCCGCGCTGCGGAGGTACCCATCTTTTTGTTTCCGACGCATCGTTACAGGCTCCGACTCAATGGACAAAACCTACCAGCCCGCCGCCATCGAACAACATTGGTATAACACCTGGGAAGACAACGGCTACTTTGCCCCAAAAGGTGAAGGATCGCCCTACTGCATTATGATTCCGCCGCCGAACGTCACCGGCAGCCTGCATATGGGCCACGGCTTCAACAATGCGGTGATGGACGCAATGATCCGCTATCACCGCATGAAAGGTTGCGACACTCTGTGGCAGATGGGTACCGACCACGCCGGCATCGCCACTCAGATGGTGGTGGAACGACAACTCGCCGCCCAGGGCATCAGCCGTCACGATCTGGGGCGGGAAAAATTCCTGGAGAAGGTGTGGGAATGGAAGAAAGAATCCGGTGGCACTATTAGCCGGCAACTTCGTCGTTTAGGTTCGTCTCTCGACTGGAGTCGCGAGCGCTTCACCATGGATGAAGGCTTATCCAAAGCTGTCCAAGAAGCCTTCGTCCGCCTGTATGACGATGGCCTGATCTATCGCGGCAAACGCTTGGTCAACTGGGACCCGAAACTGCACACCGCGATTTCCGACTTGGAAGTGGAAAACCGCGATGAAAAAGGCTCGCTCTGGCATATGCGTTACCCACTCGCTGACGGTGCCAAAACGGCTGAAGGCTTGGGTTATCTGGTCGTCGCCACCACCCGCCCGGAAACCATGTTGGGGGATTCCGCTGTTGCGGTTCACCCAGAAGATGAACGCTATAAATCGTTAATCGGTAAATTCGTCGAACTGCCCTTAGTCGGTCGCCGCATTCCGGTGGTTGCCGATGACTATGTGGATATGGAATTCGGCACCGGTTGCGTAAAAATCACCCCGGCTCACGACTTCAACGACTACGAAGTGGGCAAGCGCCACAACCTGCCGCTGATCAATGTGCTCGATAAAAACGCCGCAATTCTGGCGCAGGCGCAGGTCTTTAACTTCGACGGTTCGGTCAACAACAACGAGAATCCCGCCCTGCCCGCTCAATTCGCCGGCTTGGACCGCTATGAAGCGCGCAAGCAAATTGTGGCGGCGCTGGAAGCCGCGGACTTGATGGACAAGATAGATCCCCATGCGCTTAAAGTGCCGCGCGGAGACCGTAGCGGTGTGGTAGTGGAGCCCTGGCTGACGGATCAGTGGTATGTCAGCACTAAGCCCCTTGCCGAGCCTGCGATAGCCGCTGTGGAAGACGGCCGCATTCAGTTTGTGCCCAAACAGTACGAGAATATGTACTTTGCCTGGATGCGCGATATTCAGGACTGGTGTATCTCCCGCCAGCTCTGGTGGGGTCACCGCATCCCCGCGTGGTACGACGAATCCGGCAAAGTCTACGTGGGCCGCAACGAGGCGGAAGTCCGCAGCAAATACGCGCTTGCCGAGAACATTTCCCTACGCCAAGACGACGACGTTCTGGATACTTGGTTCAGCTCCGGTCTGTGGACCTTCTCCACCCTCGGCTGGCCGGAACAGACCGATCTGTTAAAAAAATTCCACCCCACCGACCTGCTGGTCACCGGTTTCGACATTATTTTCTTCTGGGTCGCCCGCATGGTGATGATGACCCTGCATTTGGTGAAGGACGAAAACGGCCAAAGCCAAATTCCGTTCAAGACGGTTTACGTCCACGGTTTAGTGCGCGACAGCCAGGGACAGAAGATGAGCAAGTCCAAGGGCAACGTGCTCGATCCGCTGGACATAGTCGACGGCATCGATCTGGAAACCCTGGTGCAAAAGCGCACCACCGGCCTGATGAACCCCAAAGACGCCGCCAAAATCGAAAAAGCCACGCGCAAAGAATTTGCCGACGGCATTGCCGCCTATGGCACCGATGCACTGCGCTACACGTTTTACTCCCTCGCCACCACAGGTCGCGACATCAACTTCGATATGGGCCGGGTTGAGGGGTACCGCAACTTCTGCAACAAGTTGTGGAACGCCTCCAACTATGTGCTGAGCAATTGCGAGAATCAGGATTGCGGCGCCGACGGCAACAGCGATTATGAGCTGAGTCTCGCGGACCGCTGGATTATCAGCCGCCTGCAAGAAACGGAAAAAGCTGTCGCCGAAGGTTTTGCCACATACCGTTTGGATTTGGTCAGCCAGCTGATTTACGACTTTATCTGGAAGGATTATTGCGACTGGTACATCGAGCTTTCCAAACCGGTTCTGTGGGACGAAAATGCCAGCGCTGCCCTGCAGCGAGGTACCCGCTGTACACTGGTGCGCGTACTGGAAACCATTTTGCGACTCGCCCATCCGTTGATGCCGTTTATCACGGAAGAAATCTGGCAGCGCGTGAAGCCACTCGCAGGTGTTGAAGGCCCGAGCCTGATGCTGCAACCCTACCCGCAAGCTGATGACAGCAAGCTCGACCCTGCCGCTATTAAAGATATCGAGTGGCTGAAAGGTGTGATTGTCGCGGTGCGTAATATTCGCGGCGAAATGAATATCGGCCCCGGGAAAAAACTGCCGCTGTATCTGGCCGACGGCAACACAGAAGACAAGCGCGTGCTCGAGGAGAACCGCCAGTTCCTCGCCAAACTCGCCGGCCTGGAATCCACCACCTGGCTGAACGCCAGAGAAGCCGCCCCCATGAGTGCGACAGCGCTGGTGGGCAAAATGCAGGTCATGGTGCCTATGGCCGGATTGATCGACAAATCCGCCGAACTCGCCCGTCTCGCTAAAGAGCAAGACCGCCTGCAAAAGGATATTGAGCGGGTCCAAAGCAAGCTCGACAACCCAGCCTTTACCGACAAAGCGCCCGCAGAAGTGGTGCAGAAGGAACGGGAGAAGGTGGAAGCCGCGCGGGAGAAATTAAGCAAGCTGGAAGAGCAGGCTGGGAAAATTGCGGCACTTTGATTTTTGATCGCAACTTGGCTCCGTTCCGGAGTTCCACTAACGGAGTTCAGGACCGCCATTAACCCATCCCTGGGGTCTCCGTCACCGCCGTCCTGGCGGTGACGGTCCTGAACTCGTCGCTCATCGCTACCACTCAAACCGCAACCCAAGCAGCGGGAAAGCCTCGCCCTCCTCCACTTCATTCTTACCCGAGCGCTCGTTGAATTCCGCCGTGCTGGGATTTTCGGCCTCGAGGATGTTGATGACGTCGATAAAGGCAATCACGTCTGCGCGGCCGAGGCTGCGGCGATAGTCAGCGCGGAAATTCAGCGAGCTATAGCCGCTGTAGCGTCCGGTATTGTTGGCGATAGTTTCTCGTGAATAACGCAAAAATTCGTCGTCGCCCAACACGTTTTCGTGGATCACATACTCATCCTTGGGTCGGCCGGACGCCCATTTCCAGCGCGCCGATAGTTTCCAGCGTTGATTGATTTCCCACACGCCACCGATGCTCGCGGCGTGCGGTCGATTGTATTCGGCAAAGGTGTAAGGCTCGCCGGCGCTGTCGCGGGTTCGTGCGCGGTTATAGGAATATTTGAAATCGGCGGACCAACCATTATCGAATTGCCTGGTGAGCGCTGTATCCACCCCGTAGGACGTGCCGTCGCCGCTGTTGTTATAGGTTTGATTAACGCGATCGCCTTCGGCTACCAAATTGCTAAGGTCTTGATAGTAAGGTTCGATAAAGAGATCCAGTTTATTGTTGATGCGATAGGCGAAGCCGATACCGAATTGATCCACCACTTCATTTTCCAGCGCATTGTTGCCGCCATCGGCAGCGCGGTCCTCAATGCGCGGTGCCTGGTAATAACGGCCGAGGGTGGCGGTGATGCGCAGATCGTTCGTCGCCAGCCAGGTCGCAGCCGCTCGTGGCGAGAGCAGATTTTCCTGCGAGAAATTATCGCGGTCATAGCGGGCGCCGGCGCGGAAACTCCAGTCTCCTGCGGAAAATTCCTGGTCCACATAGAGCGCGTAGTTGATCTCGGTTTGGTCATAGCGACTATTGAGCGCCTCCGGCGTAAGCGTTATGTAACGCTGTTCCGGATCGGGGCGAAAGTCGTCACTATCGTAGGTGTAGATGTTCCAGTCTTCCGTAAGATCGAGTTGATAACGCAAATCCAACTGGGTGATGCGCCAGCCAGTGGACAAGCGGCCGAGGGCATTGTTGGAGAAAAAATCCAGTTGCCAGCCCACCTCCTGTTCGGCGTTGCGAATGTTGAGCAGATTTTCCCGCGCGGGAACCT
>CAYZVN010000052.1:0-22886 GCA_964482025.1 uncultured Saccharophagus sp.
TCATACACCAAACCTAAAGCGCCCACACGCTTTGCTTGATCCTGTCTGTTAAATAACTCCTGAGTCGAAATTCTCAGGCTTGGCCCTCTCAGGCCGGGCGCGCATTATACGCTTTTTGTCTTTCTGTGCAAACTTTATTTTTCTTTGTTTCGATACTTTAAAGTTTGCCTCAACTCCGCTTTCCTGGCTTTACGCTTCGGGCCGCTCGTTGTGAGGCGCGCATTCTACCCAGTTTTCTATTGTGCGCAAGCCCTTTTCAAAGATTATTTAAATTTATTTCCAGAAACTGGAAATACCCGCTATGCCTCTGCCCCCTCGCAGCCTGGCCTCGGGCAAGTGCGACCTCTGCATCCCGCCAAGCGCATAAGCGGGGATACCCGCTCGCGCGATAATCGCGGCAAACTCGTCCCAACCCAGCGCCTTGGCACCGGGATGGGACTTTGTCGCCAACACCGGAGAAAGGAAGAGATAGTCCACTCCCAACTCTTTCGCCCTTTCCACCTCAGCTAAGCTATGGCATGACGCACCCAGCCACCTTGCCGCACCTATAGGCCTCGCATCCAGCTCAGCCAAGTGTTCAGCACGCAAATGGAGGCCGTCGACGCACGCCCATAAGTCGCGCGCAAATGCCGAGCTTAGCACTAGGCTCACTCGAGCTTTTCCACACATCTCGGCAGCGACCTGGATCATTTCTGCATCCGGCTGCATGCGCCCATCTGGGCGGATGACAATCATCCCTATATCTCGAGCAATAGCTTGCGCTACACGCAGCCGAAAATCCTCAGCACTGGTGTAGCCCCCGGTGACACACACCAACTCCGGCAAACGGATAGCGTTAATGATGGGGGCATTTGCCGGAGGAAAGGCGTAAGAGTCCAACTCTTTCAACGGCACCCAGCGAACAGCCTGCCCCTCCCTGCCGTAGGGCTCACCATCAAACGCCGTGATTTCTCTCACTTCGAGCGAGACTTGTTTTTCCGGATAGATGAAAGGAATGGTAATAAGTGGCTCGGAGTGGTGCACCACCACTCCGAGCTCCTCGAAGATCTCGCGCTGCAGTGCCGCTTCAGAGCTCTCACCAGCTTCGACTTTGCCCCCTGGAAACTCCCACAAGTCGCCTTGGTGCTTGTGCGATGGGCGCAAGGCGACAAGCACACGCCCATCGCGATCCCGAAGGACCCCAACAGCAACGCGCACAATCACAGGCATGATCAGGTTCGATATTCGGCGTTAATCGTGACGTATTCGTGGGAGAGGTCAGACGTCCACACCGTCTCGCCGGCTTCGCCTCGCCCCAGCTCCACCTGGATGGAGAATTCAGGGTTTTTCACCACGGCCGTGCCCGCCTCGTCACTATAATCCGGATGACGCGCCCCTTGGTCGACAACCAAAACGTCGTCCAGCCAGAGCTTTATTTTGCCGACATCTAGCGGCACACCCGCATAACCAATGGCCGCGACGATTCTGCCCCAATTCGCATCGGAGGCATAAAGAGCGGTTTTCACAAGCGGTGAGTGGGCGATGGAATAGGCAACTTGCAAACACTCTTCTGAACTGGAACCGCCCTTCACCTTAATAGAAACAAACTTTGTAGCACCCTCACCATCACGCACAATCGCATGAGCAAGCTGTTGCATAACCGAAACCACTGCGTTACATAGCAGCTCGAACAGTTCGCCCTGTGCTTGCTCGATCTTCGGCAAGCCGGCTTTCCCCGACGCCATTAACATACAAGCATCATTGGTTGAGGTATCGCCATCGATACTGATGCGATTAAACGAGCGATCAGCAGCCACTTTGACGATTTGCTGGAGTACAGGCTGCGAAACCGCAGCATCAGTCGCCACAAATGCCAACATGGTTGCCATATTGGGCCTGATCATTCCCGCGCCTTTGGCAACCCCCGTTACGCTGACAGCTTTGCCCTGATAGTGAAACTGGGTACTCGCGCCCTTCGGGCAGGTATCCGTTGTCATGATCGCGCGAGCTGCATCCTCCCAACCACCTTCGTCAAGCACACGAATAGCTTCAGGTATTGCCTTGTTGATTTTTTCTACCGGGAGAAATTCGCCAATTACCCCGGTCGAGAACGGAAGTACCTGCGAGCTGGCGCAGCCACCACTATCGGCAACGGCGGCACAGGTCGCCCGCGCATCAGCTAAGCCGCGCCCTCCTGTGCACGCATTGGCGTTGCCGGAGTTGATCAAAAGGTAGCGCGCCGGATTATGTGACAGATGCTCCTTTGCGACGACAACCGGAGCGGCGCAAAACGCATTTTGCGTGAACACACCGGCGACTGAGCCACCATCTGCAACCTCGAAGACCAAGACATCCAGTCGCCCCGGCTTTTTGATTCCCGCTTGAGCCGCCCCTATCCTTATCCCGCTGACAGCATGCATAAGCGGCCAAGCAACTTTTGTCGTCACCAACGATCTCCTCGACTAGGCTAATTTGCCGTGACACGATTTGTATTTTTTGCCCGAGCCGCACGGACAAGGTTCGTTGCGGCCAATCTTGGCGTGCGCCCGCACCATCGGCTCTTGCTTTGCCGGCTGCGCCGGCTGCTCTGGCTGGGTCTCCGCCCCCAGCGCGGAGACTTCCTCGTGCTGCATCCGCATTTTTCTTTGCGCCAACTCCGCTTCTGCTTGGCGTTGCTGCTCCATAGCGTCAAATTGCTCCTGGGTCATGGGCTCCAAGCGGAATAGCACTCGCGTAACCTCATGCTTCAGCTTTTCGAGCATGTCCTGAAACAAGACAAAGGATTCACGCTTGTACTCCTGCTTCGGGTTTCTCTGCGCATATGCCCGCAAACCAATTCCTTGGCGCAAGTGATCCATGTTCGCCAAGTGCTCTTTCCACAGGGTATCTAACACATGAAGCATCACTTGTTTTTCGAGGGTACGCATAATGGAGCCGATGCGCTCACACTTCTCGCGATAGAAACGGTCCATCTCAGCCACAATTTTTTGGCGCAGCGGATCTTCATACAGCTTTTTATCCGCATCCAGCCACTCACCAACCGGTAGCTTTACGCCAAACTCGTTTTCCAGCGCTTGCTCAAGACCGGGCACGTCCCATTGCTCAGCCAGGGATTGGGGGGGAATGTAGCTGGAGATAATGTCATTAATGACGTCGTCACGAATACCGTGGATAGCATCCTCAATGGTTTCCTCATTAAGGAGGTCGTTGCGCTGGTTGTAGATGACTTGGCGCTGATCATTGGCGACATCATCGTATTCCAACAGCTGCTTACGGTAGTCGAAGTTGCGCGCCTCCACTTTCCTTTGTGCTGTTTCAATCGCATTAGTGACCATGCGATGCTCAATAGCTTCGCCCTTCTCCATACCCAGAGCGGTCATGATCTTGCGCACTCGATCCGAGGCGAAGATACGCATCAGACTATCTTCAAGAGACAGATAAAAACGGGAATAGCCGGGATCGCCCTGTCGGCCGGCTCGGCCGCGCAACTGGTTGTCAATACGCCGCGACTCGTGGCGCTCCGAACCGATGATATGCAAGCCGCCGGCTTGCAGCACCTGTTCGTTGCGCTTTTTCCACTCTGCCTTAATCGCCGCGACCTGCTCTTCGGTTGGACTTTCCAGCTGGGCGACTTCCGCCTCCCAACTACCACCCAAGACGATGTCCGTTCCGCGCCCCGCCATGTTAGTCGCGATGGTCACCGCACCAGGTCTACCGGCCTGAGCAACAATATCCGCTTCGCGGGCGTGCTGTTTGGCATTGAGAACTTCATGCGCTATGCCCGCTTTTTTAAAGCGTCGGGACATTTCTTCGGACGTCTCAACCGAGGCCGTACCGACCAGCACTGGCGCTGTAGTCGCCGTAATCCGCTTGACCTCCTCTACGATCGCCTCGTATTTATCTTCGGCCGTCAGATAGATGAGGTCATTTAAATCGCGTCGTTGAATCGGCCGATTGGTCGGAATAACCACCACATCCAGTCCGTAAATTTGGCGAAACTCCACCGCTTCGGTATCGGCCGTACCGGTCATACCCGCGAGCTTCTTATACAGCCGGAAATAGTTCTGGAAGGTGGTAGAGGCCAACGTTTGGCTTTCACTTTGAATCGGCACACCTTCTTTGGCTTCAATCGCTTGATGGAGACCTTCGGATAGTCGGCGTCCCGCCATGGTGCGGCCAGTGTGCTCGTCGATCAGCACAACTTGGCGATCCTCGACAATGTATTCGACATCTTTGTTGAATAGCTTGTGGGCTTTTAGCGCCGTATGCACGTGGTGCAAAAGACCGAGATTGGCCGCGGAGTACAGGCTTTGGCTATCCCGCAGGAGACCATTCTTGGCGAGCAGGTCCTCAACCAGTTGGTGACCGTCTTCCGTCAGCTCAACCTGGCGAGTCTTTTCATCGACCGTATAGTGGCCTATCTTCTCGGCCTCTTCGTCATGCAATTGCAGTTGCGGGATCAGCTTGTTCATCAACACGTAAAGCTCCGTGTTGTTTTCCGTCGCACCCGAAATGATCAGCGGTGTCCGCGCCTCGTCGATAAGGATGGAGTCAACTTCGTCCACCACCGCAAAATTCACGCCGCGCTGCACTCGCTCCTCTTTGCGCAGCGCCATGTTGTCGCGCAGATAGTCGAAGCCGTATTCATTATTTGTCCCATAGGTGATGTCGGCCCCGTAGGCTTGGCGCTTCTCCTCTTGCGACTGCATAGAAACCACTACGCCAACGCTCAGCCCGAGACCTTCATACAGCGGTCGCATCCAGTTGGCGTCTCGCGCGGCCAAGTAATCGTTAACCGTCACTATATGAACCCCGTCACCCGACAGCGCATTCAGATAAGCGGCGAGCGTGGCCACCAATGTCTTACCTTCACCGGTTTTCATTTCGGCGATCCGCCCTTCGTGGAGCGTAATACCACCAATCAGCTGCACATCAAAATGACGCATGCCCATGATGCGGCGGCTGGCTTCCCGACAAACTGCAAATGCCTCGGGAAGCATGGCGTCCAACGTTTCGCCATTACTGTAGCGCTGCTTAAACTCAGCTGTCTTCGCCCTCAGTGCTTCGTCAGAAAGCGCCTGAATGCCCTCTTCGAGACCATTGACCTGGGCGACGAGCTTGCCCATCCGCTTGAGTTCACGATCGTTTTTCGTGCCAAAAACTTTCTTTGCTAGTGTTCCAATCATGGGGTTGCCAAATTCCAGAGAAGGAGCCGTTCCAGTTGAAAAGCTCGCATCATAAATGACTTGAAAGAGGCGTTAAATAGTAACGCGGGACCAGGAGGAGAAAGAAAAGCGAGGGGATCTAACGGCTGGCGCGGTGTATATAAGTAGAGGGATCTACTGCGCGACCATTTTTGTACACTTCAAAATGGACGTGGTGACCGGTGGAGCGACCGGTCGTGCCCATCAAGGCAATGATCTGGCCTTTCTTGACCACGTCACCGACTTTTACAAGATTCTCTTTATTGTGAGCATAGCGGGTCATGAAACCTTTACCGTGGTTCACTTCCACCATCTGGCCATAGCCATAACGGTCGCCCGACCAGGTGACGACACCTGCGGCCACTGCGATAATATCGGAGCCTTCTTTGCCGGCGAAATCGACACCGGAATGCCAGGAGATCTTACCGGTAAACGGATCGGTTCGACGCCCGAAACGGCTAGACATCCAACCTTTGGTGATAGGGCGACCCGCAATAAAAACATCGCTTTCCAGTTTGCGGTTGGCCAACAGAGCTTCAAGGGTTTGCAGCTGATGCTGCCGATTCTCGATTTGCTGAGCAAGATCCTCAATAGCCTGGGTAAACTCAGGGGGGGTAAAACTCTCGCCAGCGGTTTCGAACTCTGGACCACCTAGTGCTGGCGGCTGACTGAAATCAAACTCACCATTATCCAGCTTGGCCATTGAGGTGAGCCGCTCGCCGAGCGCATCGATACGCACCAAACGGGCTTGCAGCTCTGCCACACGCAGCGTCAAAGCCGCTAATTTGTTATCCGCTTCCTGGCTCGCCTGGGCTACCAATAGCTCCTGCTCTTGTACCCGCTCCGCCCAAACCTGGCGAATCTCCGACTCCAGCAGGCGATTCTCAGAATCGTCAGCGTGTTTAAGATAAGTAAGATAGGCAGCTGCAGGAACGCCGAGAAGACAGGCAAAACACACCGAAAGGAGTGCGCCCGACCAGATACCGAGATTAAAACTACGGCAGTTGCCGTATTTTTTACTGAGGATAATGACTTTCACTGATGCTGATTTCGCTCGTTGGATTCAGTCCCGTAACAGCACTGAACTCACTCAATTGCGGAAAGTTTCGTTTGAGTTACTTCTTTATGTAGTACATGAACTTCCATGTGCGCAAGCGAAAGGGGACTCCAGCCACCCCTGACGGGGGCCGACTATGGCATAGAAGACGCCAAAAAGGCAATACTTATTCGGAGCTGCGCATTTTTTGCGCAAACATATGAGAAAAGAGTTTTACACTGCTACGAGTGGTTTGGCATAAGAAATCGGCGCAACCTCATCTTCCGTTTCAAAGGTCACCATCTCCCAGGCATCCTTTTGACGCATCAGCTCCCGAATAGAGCGATTGTTCAGGCCGTGTCCCGATTTGTAAGCGTCAAATTCCCCAATCAAGCTATATCCCAACAAATAGAGATCGCCGATTGCATCCAACACCTTGTGCTTAACAAATTCGTCTTCATAGCGCAGACCCTCTTCGTTCAGCACGCGGTATTTATCGATGACGATTGCGTTGTTAACGCTACCGCCTTTTGCCAGACCTTTGGAGCGCAGATATTCAATTTCATGCATAAAGCCGAACGTTCGCGCGCGCGCCACCTCTTTCACAAACGAGGTGCTAGAGAAATCCACTGACGCACGCAGTGACCGATCGCGAAATACCGGATGATCAAAATCAATCGCAAAAGAGACTTTAAACCCGTCGAACGGGCGGAAACTGGCGGACTTATCGCCCTCCTCGACGGTAATGGGCTTTTTGATGCGAATAAAGCGTTTAGGGGCTTTTTGCTCTTGGATTCCGGCAGACTGAATCAAAAAAACGAACGGACCGGCGCTGCCGTCCATTATGGGAACCTCGTCCGCACTGACTTCCACTACCGCGTTGTCGATGCCTAAACCCGCCAGCGCCGACAGCAAGTGCTCAACCGTGGAGATGCGCACATCGCCACTGACCAAGGTGGTCGATAAAGTGGTGTCGCCGACATTTTCTGCTTTGGCTTTAATCTCCACTACCGGGTCCAAATCCACCCGCCGAAATACAATGCCGGAATCGACAGGGGCGGGACGAAGTGTCAACAGGACCTTTTTACCAGTGTGCAATCCAACGCCCGTTGCGCGGATTTCATTCTTTAAGGTTCTCTGTCTAATCATCTTCCTGGTCCTGATAGCGGCGCACTGGTCGCACGGATAGCTCGCGCAAAAGGCGCGCATATTAGCAAAATAAAAAAGAGAGGGGGGCTGAAAAAGTGCCCGTCGCACTCGGTTATTACCGGTTACCCAAGCAGCTATACAATGCTTTTAATAGGGCGAGACGACACCTCAGCGAGGCAAGCAGTGTGCTTTAATTAATCTGAACTCAGCCTGAACAAACCCGCATCCGCAGGGGGAACGGATGCGGGGTTTGCACTTCCGTCAATCTGCTTGGCGGCGCAGAAATGCCGGAATATCCAGGTACTCCATGTCGCGCTCGCGGGTATCGAGCGCACGTGCAGCATTACCCGTGCCGCGATTGCCCATATTATTGGCTCTCATTACCGTCGGCTTGTCCAATACCGCATAGTTCGGCGTGCCATCGGAGCTGCGAGTGTTGTCCACGACCTTAGTGGGAGGAACCGCCGCTTTCTCCGGGTGGCCCAAGCCCGTCGCAACTACTGTCACGCGTAGCTCGTCCGTCATTTCTGGATCTATAACAGTGCCCACCACCACCGTCGCTTCGGCGGAGGCAAACTCTTCAATGGTATTACCTACCTCGGTGAACTCTCCCAGAGTCAGGTCCATGCCAGCGGTAATGTTAACCAAAATACCGCGAGCACCTGCCAAGTCGACGTCCTCGAGCAGGGGGCTGCGAATTGCCGCTTCTGCCGCCTCGCGCGCGCGATTGTCGCCCTGCGCTATACCAGTGCCCATCATCGCCATGCCCATTTCGGACATAACGGTGCGGACATCGGCGAAGTCCACGTTAATCATGCCAGGACGAATAATCAGATCGGCAATACCCTGTACCGCACCCAATAGAACATCGTTCGCCGCTTTGAATGCATCGAGAAGACTAGTGGTTTTCCCCAACACCGCGAGCAGCTTTTCATTGGGAATAGTAATCAGCGAATCGACGCGATCTTTCAATTGCTTGATGCCCGCCTCGGCAATAGCCATACGTTTACGCCCTTCGAAAGCAAACGGGCGAGTCACCACGGCGACCGTGAGAATGCCAAGTTCGCGGGCGACCTCTGCAACCACTGGCGCACCACCGGTACCGGTTCCACCACCCATCCCCGCAGTAATAAACACCATATCGGCGCCGCTAAGTACCTCGGCGATGCGATCTCGATCTTCCATCGCCGCCTGCCGACCGACCTCGGGGTTCGCGCCAGCACCGAGCCCCTTCGTCATGCCGCTGCCTAGCTGCAGTACGGTGCGCGTGTCTATATCTTTTAATGCCTGGGCATCGGTGTTCGCACAAATGAACTCGACGCCATCGACATCACTGGAGATCATGTGTTTGACAGCGTTGCCACCGCCTCCACCGATTCCAACCACTTTAATAACCGCGTTTTGCGGTAAGGTATCAACTAATTCAAACATAAATTTCCCCTCTTTCCCCTGAAAATACCGCGTTAAAAATTCTTTTGTACCCAGCCCTTAAGTCGAGCCCATAAACTTTCGTCATTGTTTGGAAAAACGCCGCCTCCCCCTCCCTGCTGTTTCATGCCGTAAAGTAGAAGTCCAACACCCGTGGAATAAATCGGATTGTTGACGATATCCTTCAGCCCACGCACGCTTTGCGGTGCGCCTAGACGTACCGGCATGTGGAATATTTCCTCGGCCAGCTCGACCACTCCTTCCATTTTTGATGTCCCACCGGTCAGCACTATTCCCGCTGGAATCATATCTTCAAAACCACTGCGACGAAGTTCTGCCTGAATCAAGGTAAACAGTTCTTCATAACGCGGCTCAACCACCTCTGCTAGGGCTTGCCTAGACAGTTCACGCGGCGGTCGATCACCAACGCTCGGGACTTTTATGGTTTCCTCTGCCCCGGTTAACTTCGCCAAAGCGCAGGCGTATTTAATTTTAATTTCCTCGGCATACTGTGTCGGTGTGCGAAGCGCCATTGCGATGTCATTGGTTACCTGATCTCCCGCAATTGGAATAACCGCTGTGTGGCGAATAGCACCGTCATAAAAAACCGCGATGTCGGTTGTGCCGCCGCCGATATCCACCATGCACACGCCCAGTTCTTTTTCATCATCCGTCAACACGGAATGACTAGAGGCGAGTTGCTCGAGAATGATGTCTTCAACTTCTAAGCCGCATCGCCTGATGCACTTCTCCACGTTGTGCGCGGCATTTAGCGCGCAGGTCACCAGATGGACTTTCGCCTCTAGGCGTACCCCCGACATGCCCAGCGGCTCCTTTACGCCCTCTTGCTCATCAATCACATATTCCTGAGGCAATATGTGAAGGATTTTCTGATCCGCCGGGATTGCCACAGCTTGCGCGGCATCGATAACACGCTCGATATCTTGCGGATATACCTCGCGGTCTTTAATTGCCACTATGCCGTGTGAATTCAGACTGCGAATATGACTGCCGGCGATGCCCGCGTACACGGAATGGATTTGGCAACCGGCCATCAGTTCCGCCTCTTCCACCGCTCGCTGTATCGACTGCACGGTGGAATCTATGTTCACTACGACGCCTTTTTTTAGGCCGTTCGATTTATGTGACCCCAGGCCGACAACCGACAGCTCACCTTCGGCCGAAATTTCACCGACAATCGCGACTACCTTGGATGTTCCTATATCCAAGCCAACGATCATTCTTCCCCCACTCGATTGCGCCATTGCCTTGCTTCACTCTTTGTCTTGATATGTTGTCGATCCAGCTATTGCATTCGTTCATTTAACTGTCTGCAACGTACTGGTTTGCTTCCGCACTTTTCCACGTTACGGCAAAACCGCTCGGATAACGCATATCCACCAGCTGGATATTCTGAAAGTCTTTGCCTAGCTCACCACGTTTAGCCGTCAGCAGGTACTGAAGTTTTTCCCAAAGCCGCTCGCGGCCCAGCTTTATTGTTATTCCCGTCTGCAATGTCAAAGTCCAAGCGCGGGTATCATCCAACTCCACCGCTGCGAGCACTAAGTCCTGTTGCGCCAACAATTTTCCAATCCGCAGATATTGCGCCATAATTTCCTGCGCGTAGCGATCGTCACCTTGCAACAATGGCAATGCTTGTATTTTAGTCGTTTTTTCGACTTCAACGATATCGCCACGCATATTTAGGAAGCCTTTTTTTCCCCATTGTGCAATAGGCTGTTGTTCTACTACCCGCACGATCAATTTATCTGGCCAGACACGGGCAATCGCGACTGTATCGACCCATGGGTTTTGCTCCAGCTTCTGCTTCAATTCACCCAGTTCTAACCCTAAAAAAGAGTCTTCGACATAAAGCTCAATCTGCTGCTGCAGCGCTTCTGATGAAATAAATTGAAAGCTACCTTCAATTTGCACCTGCTTAACCGGCCGATTGGTAAATTGCTCTAACTTTTCCTGCGGATTGAAGTACCAAGCCGCCATCACAATTCCGCCAAACAGCCCGGCGATCAGCAGCGTTTTCAGAACCGCGGAACCGACATAGCGGTACCGTCCAAAGCTGACCTTGCCTCTGGCTTTGGTGGCGCCAGAACGCGTAATACGTCCCGTTGACCGAGCAGTTTTGCGCGGTTGGACCGGCCGTTTTCTGCGCGTTGCTCCCACCATTATTTATTCCAACGTCTGGCTCAGAATAGCCAGAACCAGTTCGTTAAAAGAATATCCCGCCGCCGTCGCGGCCATGGGAACCAAGCTGTGGTCCGTCATTCCCGGCACCGTATTGAGCTCTAATAAATAAAACGCTCCGCGGGCATCGGCCATGATATCGACTCGCCCCCAGCCGCGAGCACCAACAGCGTTGAAAGCGGCCAATGCCAACTCTTTCAAGCGACTTTCCTGCTCCTCCGGCAAACCACAGGGGCAGATATAGGACGTATCGGCAGCCTGATATTTTGCGGAAAAGTCGTAAAACTGATGGTTTGTTTCCAGTTTTATTGGCGGCAAGGCATGCTGATCTAAAACAGCGACCGTGTATTCTGCGCCTTGAATATAACGCTCGGCGAGAACAACACGATCGTAGCGAGCGGCAACCCTAAAAGCCTGCTCAAGCTCCACCGCATTACTGACTTTTGCCATGCCGATACTCGATCCTTCATGGCACGGTTTTACCATCGCAACGCCACCGAGCTCCGCAATTGTGGTCGTCCAGTCTGTGTCTTCGTTAAGCACATGGCAGTCGGGTGTTGGCAAGTCCACTCCTCGCCATAATTGCTTGGTTCGCAATTTGTCCATACACAGGGCGGATGCGGCGATACCACTGCCGGTGTACGGCAAATTTAGCCACTCGAGGAGTGCTTGTATTTTACCGTCTTCACCGCCAGTGCCATGCAGGGCAATAAAGGCGCGGTCGACGGAAAGCTGTTGCAGCTGCTGTAAAGGATCGCTGCCGATATCCACCGGAGTGGTGGCAACTCCCACCTCGCGCAGTGCCTGAATAATCGCGCCGCCACTGCGCAGTGAAATTTCCCGCTCCGCTGAAGTTCCGCCGTAAAGTACGGCCACTTGGCCAAAGCGCGCGATCATTTCTTGATTAGCAAAATTCGGCTTCATAATTCAGCGGCTACCTGCAAGTATTTTTGCGCGAGTTCAGCAGCCAAGGTGCCGACATTGCCAGCACCTTGGGTAATGACGATATCGCCAGGTTTGAGAATGTTGATCAGAGCTTGGGGCACCGCATCAATCGTCTCGACAAAAATGGGATCAACTAAACCACGAGTGCGGATGCTTCGACTTAAGGTGCGACCATCTGCTCCCGGTATCGGCTCTTCCCCTGCGGCGTAGACATCCAGCAGTATTAATTGATCTACCGAAGACAGCACCTCAGTAAAGTCCTCAAAAAGATCTCGGGTTCGTGTATACCGATGCGGTTGGTACACCATCACTAATCGACGCTCTGGCCAGCCGGCCCGCACCGCCGCTATGGTGGCCGCAACTTCGCGCGGATGGTGGCCATAATCGTCGACCAACATCACCGGCTCGCCAATACCCAGGGGAAATTCGCCGTAAACTTGAAAGCGGCGGCCCACTCCCAGAAAATCTGCAAGACCTGCCTGAATTGCTGTATCCGCCACACCTTCCTCCGTCGCCACGGCAATCGCCGCCAGTGCATTCAATACATTGTGACGGCCGGGCAAATTTAAAAATATTGACAAGGGCTCTGGATGGTTAGGACGCAACACCCGAAAGCGCTGAATTTTTCCATGTTGCATCACACCAATAGCCTGATAATCATTTTTATCATCAAAGCCATAAGTAACCGTTGCGCGGCCAACATAAGGCAACACCTCGTTAATGACGGGATCATCGCCACACATAACGGCCAAGCCGTAGAACGGCAGGTTGTGCAGGAAATCGACAAAAGTTTGCTTCAGCTTATTAAAGTCGCCACCGTAGGTATCCATGTGGTCGGCATCTATATTGGTGACGACTGTGACCATGGGTTGTAGATGCAAAAATGACGCATCACTTTCATCCGCTTCGGCCACTAAATAACGACTTTCCCCGAGCCGGGCGTTGGTTCCAACGCTGTTGAGCAATCCGCCAATTACAAAGGTCGGGTCCAGATCTCCCGAGGCCAGTACGGAAGCAATCAAACTGGTTGTTGTGGTTTTACCGTGGGTGCCGGCGACGGCAATTCCGTGACGGTAGCGCATCAGTTCACCCAGCATCTCTGCGCGGCGAACTACGGGAATTCGTGCATCACGCGCCGCAGCAACCTCGGGATTCTGCGGATTAACGGCAGTGGAAATCACCAGAACATCTGCGCCGCTAATGTTGTCCGCCTGGTGTCCGATAAAAATTTTGGCACCCATAGAAGCGAGGCGCTGAGTGGTCTCCGAGCTCCTGAGGTCGGAGCCGGATATTTCGTAACCCTGGTTCAGCAGAACCTCGGCGATGCCACACATACCGGCGCCGCCGATACCGACGAAATGGATGCGGCGAATGCGTCGCATCTCCGGCACACAATGAACCTTAACGCTCGCCACTAACAACCTCCTGGCAAATATCGGCACATTTTTTTGTCGCACCTGTTTTTGCTGCACGTCTTGCGGCTTCAGCCATTTCGATCAGCCGAGCTGGCTGCGCAATAAAATTCATAAGTCGCTCTTTCAACAAATCGGGTGTCAGCGTACCTTGCTGGTGCAATTCCGCTGCGCCCAGATTGACCAACCACTCGGCGTTGGCCGTTTGGTGATCGTCAATGGCGAAAGGAAAGGGAACCAGAAGCGACGCCACTCCTGCGGCACTTAACTCGGCAACCGTCAGCGCACCCGAACGACAAATCACCAGATCCGACCACGCTAATGCTTCTGCCATATCGCCGATAAATGCGGTGACTTCCGCAGCTATGCCGTGCTGACGATAAAGTGCATCGGTTGCGTCACAATGTTTTTCGCCGGCTTGATGCCGCACCTGGATCTGGTTGCTGCGGACCAAATCGGCCACGGCCTCGGGCATTATTTCATTTAATGCTTGCGCTCCTAGGCTGCCACCAAGAACAAGCACTCGCATGGGTTGGTGTGTTCCGGTTCCACGCTCCGATGGCGTCGGTAACGCGGCGATCTCCGCGCGCACGGGATTGCCTATACAAGTCGCCGCCGGCAGTACTTGAGGAAATGCCGTCAATATCCGCGTCGCGAATTTTGCCAGCCATTTGTTCGTGGTGCCGGCTCGCGCATTTTGCTCGTGGATCACCAGAGGAATGCCCATCATGCGCGCCGCAATCCCGCCAGGCCCTGCGACATAGCCGCCCATTCCCAGCACCACTTGCGGCTGAACATTTTGAAAAAGTTTTCGCGCAGCAAAAATCGCGCGAACAATTTTCCAGGGAGCGCCTATAAGCGCTAGCAAACCTTTGCCCCGCACGCCGGAGATTGGCAGCAAATGCAAGGGGATGTTCGCGGCCGGAACAATACGAGCCTCGATCCCACGATCAGTACCAAGCCAATCGATTTGCCAGCCGCGCTCGCGCAATTCATTGGCTACGGCCAGTGCGGGAAATACGTGGCCCCCTGTTCCACCGGCCATAACCATCACACGCCCGTTTGCCGCAGTGTTCATGCTCGTCCCCCGGTCTCGGCCGTACGACATTCCGCTTGCATGCGCAGAAGCAAGGCGATAAAGCAACAACAGATAATCAGGCTGCTGCCACCGGCGCTGACAAATGGCAGCGTCAACCCCTTTGTTGGCAACAACCCGGAGGCGACTCCCATATTAATAAATGCCTGCGCCGCCAGCATCACACCTATGCCCACCGCAGTAAACGCGATAAATGGGCGCTGTTGTTCGCTGCCGGCGCGTGCAATCAAAAAAATTCGCCAGACCAACACCGAAAAAGCGGCGACTATGGCAACCGCTCCCAATAAACCAAACTCTTCGGCAATGATGGAGAAAATAAAATCTGTATGAGCTTCCGGTAAGAAAAATAATTTCTGCAAACTGTTGCCCAAACCCAAGCCCAACCATTCACCTTGGCCAAACGCGATGAGTGACTGCACCAACTGATAACCATCGTCAAACTGCTCTGCCCATGGATCGAGAAAAGTCACCAAGCGCCGCCATCGGTATTCGGACAGGGTCGCTAGCATCGCGAGCGCGACCACGCCGGACAGAGACAATAAAATAAAACGAATAATGGGCACTCCGGCCATAAACATCATGGCACCGGCGGTAATGCACAACACCACGGCGCTGCCGAAATCGGGCTCTAGCAACACCAGCAAGACAAAAATACCGAGGATGCCGATCAGCTTGAAAAAAGCGCTCCAGCGAGTTTGAAACTCGCTTGTTCTTCGCGCGAGGAAGCTGGCGAAGAAAATGATGAAGCAGAATTTCGCCACTTCGGACGCCTGTACGGAAATTGGCCCCAAGGAGATCCAGCGCTGTGCTCCGTTAACCGTTTTACCGACACCTGGAATCAATACCGCTATGAGCAGACCAACACCAACCAGCAGCAGCAAAATTGCAATCCGATTCCACATTTCCACGGGCAAGCTGTACACGAGGAAGCTGCAAATAATGGCCAACAGCAGAAAAACCAGATGCCGTTTCACAAAAAACCAAGGGTCGCCGTAAACCTGAGCGGCAAAATCAATCGATGCCGACGCCACCATGATCACACCAAAAGACGCCAGGCCAATGGCAACCAATAACAAGGTCCAATCCAGTTCCAGCTTATCGGGCCTGGCCCAACGCAGCGCCGTGATATTTAAGACTGACATAAGCGCTCCGCAATACGGCGGAACTGCTCTCCGCGCTCTTCGTAATTTTTGAACATATCGAGACTGGCACAGGCCGGTGACAGGAGCACCGTGTCTCCAGGCGCCGCATATTCCAGCGCTTTTTGCACCGCTTCGGATAGGGATTGGCAGCGCACCGTCGGTACCAAAGGCGCGCAAACTGCCGCAATTTTGTCGGCGTCTTTGCCGATCACAGTGACAGCTTTCACACTGCGCTTTACACCTTCTGCCAGCGCAGAAAAGTCCGCGCCTTTGCCATCGCCGCCGGCGATTAACACTATATTGGCCCGCTCCGCCGCCAAGCCGGAAAGCGCGGCTTCAGTCGCGCCCACGTTCGTCGCTTTGGAATCATTGACGAAATCGATTCCATTTTTTTGCGCAACGAGTTGGCACCGATGCGGCAGCCCCGGAAACCTTCGCAGCGCAGCCAGCATGGCCTCTTCCGCAAATCCAATCGCGCGCCCAAGCGCCAGCGCCGCCAATGCATTAGCAAGATTGTGCGCGCCGCGAACATTTAATTCCGAGACGTCCAGCAGTCGCTTCAATCCATGAGCAAGGTATTGACGACCCTCTTCGCGGCGCACGCCAAAATCTTTTAAATCCGGCTCTCCCAAAGTAAATCGGGTGACCTGCGCGTCTTGCGCCAGAGGCGGGTGTGTTAGAGCATCGTCGCGATTGACCACTAAATGCTGCGCGTGCTGATAAATGCGCTGCTTGGTCCTGTGGTAATCCGCAAGATTATCGTAGCGATCCATGTGGTCCGGCGACACATTCAGCACGGTTGCCGCTGCGGCCTTAAGACTGAACGTACTTTCTAATTGAAAACTGGACAGCTCTAACACGTAGAGTTCGGCAGTTTCATCGAGAAAATCCAGAACCGGAGTGCCAAGATTACCGCCGACTTTTACCGCAACCCCAGCTGCCACCGCCATTTCGCCTAATAAAGTGGTGACGGTTGTTTTGCCATTAGAGCCGGTGATCGCCACTATGGGGGCACGCGCCAAGCGCACGAATAATTCAATATCACCTATCACCTCTACGCCGTCGGCCAAGGCCGCCGCTATAGCCGGGTGCTTGCGCGGCACCCCTGGGCTTAAGATGATTTCACTAATGCCCTGCCACTGCTGATAATCCAGCTCACCGGTTATAATCCGCACCTGGGGAAACTCGGCACGAAAGCGTTCGAGATTGTCCGCACGCGGCGCGCTATCGGCCACCGCAAAGGCGCGACCTTGACGAGCGAAATGGCGAGCGACAGAGAACCCCGTCGCTCCCAAACCGACGATCAGCGCAAAACGATTGGTGGCAATCAGCGCGGACATGTTGCTATCTCAATTTAAGGGTCGCCAGACCCACCAAAACTAACATGACAGTAATGATCCAGAACCGCACTATGACGCGCGGCTCGGGCCAGCCTTTTAATTCAAAGTGGTGATGCAGTGGTGCCATACGAAAAATACGTCGCCCTGTTAGCTTGAACGACGCCACCTGCAGAATGACCGATACGGTCTCCATAACAAAAATGCCGGACATAATAAAAAATACGATTTCGTGGCGGACCATTACGGCAATAACACCGAGCGCGCCCCCCAGCGCCAGCGCACCGACGTCGCCCATAAAAACCTGTGCGGGATAAGTGTTAAACCACAAGAACCCTAAACCCGCACCCGCCAAAGCGCCACAAAATACGACCAATTCACCGGTACCGGCGATATAGGGAATATGTAAATAACCGGCAAAATTTGCGTTGCCGACTAAGTAGGCAATGATGCCCAGCGCCGAGCCCACCATAACCGTTGGCATAATGGCTAAGCCGTCGAGTCCATCGGTCAGATTGACCGCATTGCTCGCGCCCACGACAACCAAGTAGACCAGCAGAATGTAGCCCCACCCCAGGTCGATGGCGACGTTCTTAAAAAAGGGAACGTACAACATTGTCTCCGCCGGACTCTGCGCCGTGCTGTACAAAAATATTGCCACCGCGAGGCCGGCTAAGGATTGCCAAAAATATTTCCAGCGCGCGGGCAAGCCGCGGGAGTTTTTCTCAATAACCTTGCGATAATCATCCACCCAGCCGATAACGCCGTAGGTTGAGGTGATAAATAACACTGCCCAAACAAAACGATTATTCAAATTCGCCCACAGCAATACACTGATGGAGATGGCAAATAACAGCAGCGCTCCACCCATTGTGGGAGTACCGGATTTACTCAGATGGCTTTTGGGTCCATCGTTGCGCACCGATTGGCCAATTTGCTTTTCCACCATTTTGCGAATAAACCAAGGACCGAGCAGCAACGAGACAAATAACGCGGTCATGATGCCCAGAATGCCGCGCAGGGTCAGATACTGAAAAACGGCCAGGGGCCGGAAAAACTGCTCAAGATATTCGGCCAACCAAACTAACATGCGGAAATTTCCTTCGCGTCTAAAACCCCTTGCACGACTTCTTCCATGCGTGCGCTGCGGGAGCCTTTAACTAAAATGACGCTGTTGGCGTCAACTCGTGTCAGCAGCGCTTTTACCAGCTCTGCCTTGCTTGTGAAATTACGACCCTCGGCACCGAAGGCGGAACTGGCTTGTGCGGACAGTGCTCCACAACTCCACAATGCCGAAACCCCTTTTTCTGCGGCGTAGCGGCCGATATCGCAATGTATCTGCGGCCCCGCATCCCCCAATTCGCCCAAATCTCCCAACACCAAAATTCGTGAGCCATGGCGCTCGCTGAGATAATCGATGGCAGCGCGCACCGAACCGGGGTTCGCGTTGTAGGTATCATCAACCAAAATGCAGTTGCGTGGGCCGGAGAGAAGCTGCATGCGACCTTTTTCGCCAGTGAAATTATTCAGCCCGCCGGGAATTGCCGACAGAGGCGCGCCAGCGGCTAGGGCACAAGCGGCCGCAGCCAATGCATTCACCACATTATGCTTACCCGGCAATTGCAAATTCACCGGTACGCAGCTGCCCTCAAAGTGCAAATCAAAAGACGCACGACCGGCGGAGTCGAAGGTGATTTGCCGTGCATGCACGGCAGCAAATTGATACTCGCTGTCGGTCAAGGAAAATCCGATTTGCCGGCAGTGCTTGGTCGCCTCGATAAATTGCGCAGCGAACGCATCATCGAGATTAATAATCGCTGTGTCTTGTGCGGTCAGAGTGCGGTATATCTCACCCTTCTCCGCCGCTATAGCCTCCAGCGAACCAAACCCGGCAATATGGGCGGCGCTGACGTTGTTAACCAAAGCAATATCCGGGCGGACGAGATTGACCAGCTCGGCAATTTCTCCCGGATGACTGGTGCCGATTTCGATCACCGCATACTGCTGCTGGGTTAACCTCATCAAGCTGAGAGGCACACCAATATGATTGTTGAAATTACCCGGAGTGGCGACCGCGGTGCCGACGACTGCGAGCACTTCTCGCAGCAATCCTTTCACGCTGGTTTTTCCGCTGCTGCCGGTCACGGCAACGACCTGGCCGCGAAATTGATTACGTTTAAGTGCAGCAATGGTGCCGAGCGCTCTGGTGGAGTCGGCGACAATTAATTGAGGTACATTGGCGGTCTCAATTTCTCGCTCCACCACCATGGCGCAAGCGCCGCGATCTACAGCGACACAGGCAAAATCATGGCCATCAAAATGGTCGCCGCGCAAGGCAACAAATAACTCTCCCGGGCGCAGTTGGCGAGAGTCGGTAGTCAGTGTCTCGAACGCCACGTCGGCACCCACCAAGCGCGCTTGTAGTGGCTTAATAAGATCAGTCAAGCGCATCTGGCGTCCCTCCCATTTTTATCTGGCGTTCGCGCAGCGCTTGGACGGCTTCTTTTACATCGCTGAAATCCCGCTTTTCCGTGCCGATAATTTGATAGGCTTCGTGGCCTTTGCCGGCAACCAACACCACATCGCCGGGCTGCGCCTGCGCAATTGCATGGCCAATTGCCTGTGCGCGATCGGAGATACATAAATGAGTGTCGCGATCAAAACCGCTGCAAATATCCCGGATGATTGCCTCAGGGTCTTCAGTGCGAGGATTATCGCTGGTCACAATTACGTGATCGGCAAAGCGCTCGGCCACGGAGGCCATCATAGGTCGCTTGCTGCGATCGCGGTCCCCGCCACAACCAAAGACGAGCCAGAGCTCGCCCGATGTATGCACCCGGGTCGCCGCTATAGCTTGGGCTAGGGCGTCAGGTGTATGCGCGTAATCCACCACCGCCATTACATCCGCACTTTCGGCGATGCGCTGCATACGCCCTGGCACTGGTTGCAGATGGGGAATGGCCGCAAGAATCGCCGGCAAGTCGCAGCCGACGGCACATAAGGTAGTGACCGCAGCGAGCAGGTTGTACACGTTGAATTCGCCGAGCAGCGGACTCGATACCAGCGCCTCTCCCCACGGACTTACCAGGCGAAACTCGACTCCGTCCGCGCTGTAGGAAAGCTCTCTGGCAAAGACATCGGCGGCGAAGTGCAGCAGCGAATAGCTGTAAACCTCGGCCCGCGCTTTGGCGGCAGCGACCATTTGCGGGGCAAAGGGATCGTCGAGATTAATAATGGCCGCCTGCAATCCCAGCGATTCAAACAGCTTTTGTTTCGCAGCGGCGTAGTTCTGCAGTGTGCCGTGGTAGTCAAGATGGTCATGGGTGATATTGGTGAACACACCCGCCCGGAAATTGACCCCGGCGACTCGGTCTTGGTCCAGCCCGTGGGACGAGACTTCCATCGCTACCAGGCTGATCGATTCAGAGCGCAGTTGCGCCAATAGTTTTTGGCATAGCGCGGCATCCGGTGTTGTCAGGCCAAAGTCATGTATCAGCTCGCCGTCCACCGTCACGCCCAGGGTGCCCATGGCTGCCGCCCGCCCGGCCACCAAGCCGTGCAACTGTGCCAATAGCGATACCGTAGTGCTCTTGCCATTAGTGCCGGTAACACCGATAACGTGCATCAATTCCGAGGGGTC
Organism: uncultured Saccharophagus sp.; assembly: GCA_964482025.1. Classification (GTDB taxonomy): domain Bacteria; phylum Pseudomonadota; class Gammaproteobacteria; order Pseudomonadales; family Cellvibrionaceae; genus UBA5868. The sequence goes on from CAYZVN010000052.1 coordinate 20,571, forward strand.
GCCGTAGCATCTACCGGCGATTTCGCTCACTCGCGCGGTGAGCTTCGCCACGCTAATCACCGGTGTATCGACCACTAGGCGAACCTGGCCTGGACGCAACTGCGGTGTCGCTTCGACCAACACCGCTACCGCACCGCGACTGACGGCGTCTTCGATAAATTCACTGCCGTCCGCACGACTGCCTCTTAAGGCCACAAACAAATCGCCGGGCGTAACAGCCCGGCTATCCAGAGTGACACCGCTGACTTGCAGCGCGGCGACCGGATCCGGTAGGCGGAGTTCCGGCAGCAAGTGCGCGAGCCGCAGCGGGGTGGCAACCAAAGCAGGCGCAGCCATCAGCGCACCGCCACACTGTGACTGGGCTTTTGCTGACTGGGCGGAACCTGCAAGATACGCAGGCTGCCCTCCGCCACTCTGGCAAAAATCGGCGCCGCCGCTTCACCACCGTAATAATGTTCCGCGGGTGGTTCATGAATAATCACCACCATCACAATCTCCGGATTATCGGCGGGAGTAACACCAGCGAACAGCGCGACATATTTATCGTCGACATAGCCGCCTTCGCCGACTTTGTGGGCAGTGCCCGTTTTTCCGGCAACGGGATAAGCTTTAATCTGTGCCCGCGTTGCCGTGCCGCCGGGCTGCGTAACCGTCTTCAACATATCCAGGACCTGTCGTGCATGCTCCGCGTCAATCACGCGCGTGCCGGCGACAGGGTTTTCTACTTTTAATATTGAGCTGGGCCGCAAAATGCCGTCGGTGGCGAATACGGTATAGGCATGAGCGAGCTGTAACGCCGTCATCGACAAACCGTGCCCGAATGCCAAGGCCGCTCGTTCGGTGGGATGCCAGCGTCGGTGATTCGGTAAGCGACCCAGAGCTTCACCGGGAAAACCCGTACCTGATGGCTGACCTGCGCCCACCCGGTAAAACACATCCCGCAGATCTTCCGGGGGCAGGTCCATCGCCAACTTGCTGATGGCGACCTGGCCGGATTTCTGGATTACGGTGGTCAAGTCCATTACGCCGTAGTTGCGAAAATCGGAATAGGTTTTCCCGCCGACCCGCCAATAGCCCGGGTTGGTGTCGATAGTTGAATTGGGGAAATACCGCTTGCTCTCCAAAGCGGCGACTATGGTAAACGGCTTCATAGTGGAGCCGGGCTCGATCACATCCGTGATCGCGCGGTTGCGTAACTGCTCTGGCTGGACGCGCGCGCGGTTGTTGGGGTTATAGGAGGGCTGATTGGCCATCGCCAGAATTTCGCCGGTATGGGCGTCCAGCATCACGATGGAGCCCGAGGCTGCCCCCTGCTCCGCCACCGCATTTTTCAGCTCTCGATACGCGAGGTACTGAAGGCGCAAATCCAAACTGAGTTGGACGTCTTTGCCGGACGCGGCGGCACGCACAACACCCAGATCCTTTACTGCATCCAGTTTGCGGTTGACCACTACCCGCCGAGCGCCGGGGGTACCCGACAGCCAATCGTTGAGCGCCAGCTCAATACCTTCGCGGCCACGGTCGTCAATATCGGTAAAGCCAACCACATGAGCAGCGACTTCACCTGCGGGATAAAAGCGCTGGAAGCCGTGCTCTAATTTGACCCCCGCCAACTTCAGCGCCATTACTTTTTCGGCATCCTGCGGCGGCAGGTTGCGCGCCACATACATAAACCGTTTGTCGCTGAAACGACCGATCCGTGCGGCGAGGTCGGACGCTTTCATATCGAGCGCCTGAGCGAGTACGGCGGTATTTTTAAGATCGAACACTTGAGGATCGAGGGTAATGGATTTCACCGGTGTGCTGACCGCCAGAATCTCACCATTGCGATCGGTGATCACGCCGCGATAAGACTGAATGACTTCTTCCCGCAGCGTGCGGACCTTGCCCTGCTGCTGGAGAAAGGTGAATCCTTTTTCGGTGTTGGGAATAACTTGCAGATGTGCAAGGTGCCATACCAAAGCGGCTGGCAAAGCCATCAATACCAATACCGAAAAAACCACGCGCGCACGACTGAATACCGATCCTTCGGGGTTCAGTCGCGGAATTTTATTGGCGCTGGTGTTTTTTCTGCTCATGGTTTTACGATCACCACTTGATCGATTTCAGGTACGGTCATATCCAGTTGTTTCAAAGCCATTTGTTCAACTCGCGTATAGGCAGCCAAAGTGCTCCGCTCCAGCAACAGCTGACCAGACTCCGCCTGCAAGTCCGCTGCAGCATGGCGCAATTTCTCCAGTTCATGGGTAGCGAGGCGAGCACGATGGGTGACATAGACGACGGAGAGCGCAGAGCCCATCACGAGAAACCATGCGG
>CAYZVN010000053.1:0-22680 GCA_964482025.1 uncultured Saccharophagus sp.
ATATGGAAAAAATCACCCTACATTTTTGCCAAATATTAACTGTGTCTCATGTTCAATTGGTATTTAAGACCAAATTAACATTTTTCCCGTAAATCGGCGGGAACTGCCATGATGTCGTTCGGACCATAATGTGCGGTGGCGCGCAAAGGAGAGGCGCTCATTCGAATTGTACGCAATGTTGGTTAGCGCGCTTTCAGGCTTTAAATTAAGGGGGAAAACACAATATTTGTGGTTTTTAAGTGGCACTGAGTTGACCGGGTTTGGCACTAGCAGACGCGGAATTTTGCGCGATCTGCAAAAAGGTCGTTTTGCCTTTATGCACGGCCCTCATGGGTGGTCGTCGGTTCGTTTAGGGGGTGCCCGGCCGGGCGAAATTCTGCGTCCAATAATCCCAGTTGTCAGTGACCATATGGCCAAGGCCAAACTCGGTAAATTCAGGGGTCATTAAAGTGCTGCAATGCTCTGAACTGTTCAGCCACCCGACCATAACATCCGCGACGGTGGTGTAGCCTTCCGCCAGATTTTCACCGACGACGCGCGCCGGATAACCGGTGCGGAGAATGCGCTGCGCAAAATTTGAACCGTCGCTGCCCTGGTGGGCGAAGAAGCCATGCTTCGCCATATCTTGCGTGTGGCTGATAGCGGCTTCTTGCAGCAGGCAGCTCCAGTGGAGTTTGCCGGTCGCGTCGTAAGACATTTGGCCGCATGAACGGGCGACACTGCGGGCCTGATTGACCGCCGCCAGCATTTCCACATCGAGTTCCGACATGCACAAATCGATAATGCTTTGTGGCGTGGTATGGACGTCGGCAACGCTGTGAAACTCCCAGCGCAGCGCTTGGTGTGCTAACAGGCCTTCAGCCGACATTAGGGTTGAATCGACTTCGATGGTGTAGCGGGTGTTGGGTTGCCACATATCGTTTGGACGGAAGATCAGCGTGTCCATGGCTTCTAGGGTGACTTTGCCGGCAATCTGGCCGGTGTCGGTGCTCACCTGAATGGCGTGCGTGAGGTCTTGGCCTGCCATCAAGGGATCTGCAAAGGTCACACTGATCGGACTTACCAGCGCCACGCGCTCTTCTCCGGGGCCCGGAAATGCTCCGTCCACATTGAGCCTGCCTTCGGCGACGGGTAAAGATGTTGCGTCTATTGGCTTGGGCGGCACTATGTCCGCAGTGCTGGTTGGCGAATGTGCTTGCGGCTCCAAACGTGTATTACTCGTGGATTTTCCGTCGCATCCGCACATCCCCGCCAGGACGACAAGGAGCAACGTCAAACCTCCTATTCTTGCTGTCGCCCCTGTTTTGCCGGGGCATACCCGACGATCCGCCGTGAAGCTGCGTCGGTGCTGCGATGGGTGCCGTTTAGGGCGCATCATATCCAGATCCTTGGTGTTAGAGGTGCCGGGGAAGCATAACCGGCTGGGGATGAAAGGGGAGAGGAGAAAGACACTTTTTTTGTGCGACTTCGTCCATGGCGGCGAACCGTCGCATGGTGCCGGGCCGAGACGCGCCCGCGCGCCTTTAGGCTAAATATCCAGAGTCGGCCAGGAAAAGACTGTCAGATCGCTGATAAATAAGATCAATTCCTCATAGTCCGAGATACCTATACTGTTGCATGCGTCACACCACCGGATGGGTTGGGCGATTCGTCTTGCGCTAATCGTATAGCGCGTCAACACAATCTAAAGAGAGTGCAATATTCATGAATATCAAACTCCGAGGAGGCTTGGCCGCATTGGCTGCCGGCTTCCTCTACCTGTCCGGATGTGCCAACCAACCCACCCAACAATCGCTGCAGCTGCACCCGCAAGGCTACTTTGCCGCCCCTGGGGTGAATGTACTGGCGTTTAGCAACGCGCCTGGAGGTATGTTTTTTGATGCCAAAACTAGCGGGATTGAGATCATTCACCACGGTGAACGTACCATTACCAATGGCGATGTCCGCATGCTGCCGGTGCCTGAGCAGTGGGACGGCATGGGTGAGCTTGTAGAGCGCACAGTGGACGAAGCAACCGGCGTCATCAGCACCACTCTGAAATACCCGGAACTTCAGTTCCAATACCGGGTGGATGCCAAGGCTGTGGGTGACCGGGTTACGGTGACGGTTCACTTAGATGAACCACTGCCACAGGACTTAGTGGGCAAAGCTGGTTTTAATATGGAGTTCTTGCCGGCGGTGTACTGGGACAAATCGTTTTTAGCCGATGGTAACACCGGGCAATTTCCGCGCTCGCCTTCCAGTGCCGGTGGTATGGTGAAAAATGCGGCAGGCTTGACCGAGCCGGCACCTTTGGCACGTGGGCAGCAACTGGTTTTAGCGCCCGAAAATCCGCAACATCGCATCGCCATTCGCAATGTCGGCGGTGAGCTTTTGTTATATGACGGTCGCACCAAGGCGCAGAACGGCTGGTATGTCGTACGCAGTCTGATTCCCGCCGGCAAAACCGGCAAAGTGGTGGAGTGGGAATTACAAGCGCATGCGCAGGCGAACTGGGTGCGACCACCCGTGATTGGCCACTCTCAGGTGGGCTACCACCCTAAGCAGGCGAAACGCGCCGTGCTGGAGCTGGATAGTCGGGACGCTAAAGTCAGCAAAATGACGCTGCTGCGTGTCGAGGCAAATGGCGATAAGAAAACAGTCGTCAGCGCAACCCCGGAAAAGTGGGGCGACTATTTGCGCTACCAATATCGGATATTCGATTTTTCCCAGGTGGTGGAGCCCGGTCTTTATCAGCTGCAGTACGGCGATCAAGTGACCAATGCGTTCCGTATCGATAGCAATGTCTTTGCCGATGTGTGGCAGCCGACTCTGGATTATTTTTTCCCCGTACAAATGGATCATATGCGCGTGCGCGAAGCCTATCGCGTTTGGCATGGCCTTTCGCATATGGATGATGCCTTGCAGGCACCGCCGAATTACGAGCATTTTGATTTATTTGCCCACGATGAAAACTTAGATACGCCCTTTAAACCCTTCGAACATATTCCCGGCCTGAATTACGGTGGATGGTATGACGCCGGCGATTTTGATATTCGTACCCAATCGCAATATCAAGCGGTGCAGTGGTTGGTTTTCGCCTATGAAGAGTTTGGTATTCAGCGAGACAACACCACGGTGAGTCAGGAGAGAAAATATACCGAGATCAATCGACCAGACGGCCAAAACGATTTGTTACAGCAAATTGAACACGGCACTTTGGCGCTGATCGCTCAACATCGTGCGATTGGTCACGCCATCCCGGGAATTGTCGAGGCGCATTTGTATCAGTATCCGCATTTGGGAGATGGCTCCACCAAAACCGATAACTTGATCTACAACCCCAAAATGGATCCTCATGCAGCGGAACGTCAGGTGGGCAAAATGTATAACCCATCAACGGTCGACCCAACACCGCTGGAGGACGTGAAAGAAGAAGATGGTCGTTACAGCGGGCGCTTCGATGATCGCTGGGCGTTTACCACGAACACCACCGCGTTGAACTACGGCTCCGCCGCTGCCTTGGCTGCCGCCAGTCGCGCCCTGCGCGGCTACAATGATGCGTTGGCGGAAGAATGCCTCGATACGGCAAAAAGAGTCTGGGAATACGAAGCTGGGCGCGAGCCAAATCGATATTTCTTCGGTAATACCACCGGCGGCAAGCTGGAGGATGAAAAGCTCAAAGCGGCGGTACAGCTGTTAATTAGCACGCGCGACTCGCGTTACACCGCTGCCGTCACCGAATTGTTACCGATGATGCGCGAGCGCTTCTGGGGCGACAATATCGCGATGCTGGTGTCGGCGCGGCCGTTTATGGACGAAGCCTTCAATCGTGAGCTGGAATCTCTGACGCGTCTCCACTTGGAAGCAGTGGGTAAGATCGAAAGTGAAAACCCTTATGGCGTGCCGATTACACGTGGCGGCTGGGCGGGTAACAGCGCCGTTATGGGCTTTGGTATCGGCAACTACTGGTTACACAAAGCATACCCACAGCTGGTTGATCGCGACTTGGTTTACCGCAGCCTCAACTATATTTTTGGCACCCATCCAGATTCGAATTACTCCTTCGTATCCGGCGTAGGCGCGCAATCGCAAACGAACGCGTACGGCAACAATCGCGCCGACTTTTCCTTTATCCCAGGTGGCGTGGTGCCCGGCGTTCTGGTGTTATCGCCGGACTACCCGGAAAACAAAAGTGATTGGCCGTTCTTTTGGGGGCAAAATGAATATGTTATCCCTATGGGCGGTTACTATATCTTCCTTGCTCACGCCGCCGCTAAACTGCTGCAGTAGCTAACCTATAAGGAGGGATGGACCCCTCCTTGTCTTCTATATCGAACCTTAGCCTTTCTCTTTCTCTTTTTATTTTTATCGACCATAAATTGCCGATGCTTATGCCGCTTTTGAGCGCCGGGTTTCGCCGCGTCCGATAGGTAGTTTGCGAGCAAAGTCTTCACAGGCCGCAATATAGGCCGCACCCGACTTGCAGCGTATGGACAGCACAAACTTCGCAAACTCGTCTTTGGGTATTACCGCTTCTACTTCGGGCATCGCAGTCCAACTATCCGCTGGCAATTCCGTTTCGACTTCGCACCAATACAAGCGCGATCCCGCCTGGTCATTTAGCTGTGACGATTTAGCAGTCGAGGATGGGCGGCCCCGGCGGGCGCGCGTCGGGTGGCGAAACTCCGGCAGTATGTCGTGGTCGCGCAAATATTCGTTGATATTGCGCAGCGCCGGATGCAAGCGCGTAATGTTGAGATCCACCAATTCGCCGCGTTGAGATTGTGCGGACGTGCCCTCGATAAGGGCCTTGGCCTGGCTGTCGTTAAGCAGTCTAAGAGCGATAAAAAGTCTCATAGAAATTCAACCCATTTAACTTATTGTGTAGAAGCGCCTGTGATATTCCAGATGATCTGGCAGGCCTTCGATGGTTGAGATGTTGCAAAACTGAGGCCATCTGTAAAACAGTCTCAGGATATTGTGGAGAATCTTATTAAAATCAACTGATTAAGGATTTTTTTTGCGACGCAAAAAGCGCTTGACGGAGAATAAATGGCGGCGGCGGTCACACGCGGTAAATTGTAGATCTGCCTAAACAGAAGCACTCTTACAATCGCTGAACCTTGCCTGGCAACCTAACCCAGCCTGCCATATGTTGGTGTAAAGATCTGTAAAGTCTCCGCCAGGGGGTTGCTGGCGTTTCTTTGCGTTTGTTGTAATTGCCGCACTTCGGTAATACTCGACTAAGAGTTCTTAATATGCGCAAGAATACATTGCTATTTCGATTTACCGCATCTGTCGGTTCCACTGCTCTAATCGTGCTATCTCTGTCGGCCTGCTCTCAGGTGCAGGCCGCCTCGGCGAAGAGGCAGCCGGTTGTTTTTAAGGGCATGTGCGATGCCTCCGGGGCGGTGCCGCTATCGGTTGACCATTTCGTTATCGCCGATGACGAGGACAATGTGCTGCGAGTTTACAACGTAAATAAAGGCGGAGAACCGCTCGCGGTATACGACATATCCGAGGGCGTCGGCCTGCACCCCCGTCCGCGGAAAAAGCCCGGCATGCCGCCCAAGGCACCGCCTGAACTCGATATTGAGGGCGCGACTCACTACCGCGGAAATGCCTATTGGATTACCTCTCACGGTCGCAGTAGTTCAGGGAAATATCGTGCAGAACGCCTTAATTTTTTTGCCACAACCCTCGGGGATGTGCAGACACCTATGAAGGTTGTCGGCAAGGTTAACGACACCCTATTAGCGGATTTAATTGCCGATCCGCAGATGCAGAAATTCAATTTGGCGGAGGCTGCGGAGAAAGCGCCCAAAGAGCCGGGCGGACTCAATATCGAGGGATTAACCGAGCGCAAAGAAGGCGGGATGTGGATTGGGTTTCGCAATCCGCAGCCGGAAGATAAAGCGTTGATGGTCGTTCTGCTCAACCCGGAAGAGGTTATTCAAGGTAAGCCGGCGCGTTTTGGCGATCCACTGTTGCTCGATCTGGACGGCCGAGGTATTCGCGCGCTGAGCTGGTGGCGCGGACGTTATTTGATTGCGGCGGGATCTTACGCGGGCGATGAGCCGTCTGCGCTCTATACCTGGGATGGGGTTCATCCTCCGCAGCGGGTGCATTTACCCAATGCGACCATCACTAACCCCGAAGCGTTTTTTACGCCGGAAAATCGTGAGGAAATCATGTTTTTTAATGATCAGGGCGCGCGTATGGTGGACGGCGTGGAATGTAAAAAGCTCAAAGATCCTTCCCAAAAAACCTTTACGGGAGTGTGGTTCCGGTTGTGAGAAGAGGTGGTGAAACACGCAATACGAAAGGGAAAAAAGCCCCCGGAGAAACCCCGGGGGAACAGCAAGGCACCATTAGGGTAACGTAAATTGCTTCATAAAGTTCCAGCCAGTATCCGCATTGCCTGGAGCGTGATTATTGTTGAGTGTACAGAGGCCGACTTCCACACCATCGGTACACTGGGTACTGATCTCACACTGGCCCTGGCGAGAGGTTTGATTTGTACAGCCGTTCTTTTGTTTCCAGGTGTTGTTGGTATTCACCGCGCCTAGGAAGGTAATGCAAGGACCGGTTGTACAGTCTCGACCGCCTTCATACTTAACGAGAAAGTCATTCGTGGCTCGCTGACTGAGGAGGGGAACAGCGCGGGGCGGGTTACACTGTTGAACGTTTTCCTGCAGTAAGTCGAAGGCCTCGGGCGCAAAAGCCGCAAACACATCGGATGCATGGCAGGCGAGATAATGAGTCATGCCGCCACCCATGGAAAATCCAGTGGCGTAAATTCGACTTTCATCAATGTTCGCCACTTTCTTAACATCTTCAACAATGGCTTTGGCAAAGGCCACATCATCCACCGAGCGGTCGTTGGTGCAGCAGGGGCCGACATTCCACGCCGAGTCTATACCGGAAGGTGCTACCAAAATAAACCCTTCGCGATCAGCGATGCCGCGATAGCCAGAGTTGATTTCCTGGCCGCCATTACCGCCCAAGCCGTGAAAACGCAAAACCAGAGGCACGCGACGATCGGTCGGATAGCTGGAGGGGACGTGCATATGGTAAGAGCGGTTTCTGCCGCCGACCGTAATGTTCTTCTGGCCGCCGGAGGGGCGTGTGTTGATGAGATCGCCGGAGGACGAGCTGGAGCTCGACGATGAGCTTGAAGAAGAACTGGAGCTTGAAGAAGAGCTGGAAGATGACGAGCTTGAACTGCTGGAAGATGAGCTGGAGCTGCTGCTCGATGAAGAGCTGCTTGAAGTGGGGTTTGTTCCACCCTGGCCGCCGCAGCCTACCAAAAGCGCGGCCGCCAGCAGTGCAGTCAGAGGGAGGCGGATAGCTCCTGATGTTGGTCTCAGTAAAGTAGTCATGCGAGTTACCTGATCGAGTTTTATTGTAAATATCAGATGTAATACTGTTTGCCGAGCGTCTCCGTCCGTTGCATTGCAGCATGCGGAGATTATTTTTCTAAGCAGAATATAAGATCAGAATGTGAGAAACCTGTGAGGCTGGCGGATATAAGACGTGGTGTAGGCGATATCTGAGAGCTATAGCACAGTTCCGCCAAATGGTCATTCTGCCACTATGGTGTTTTATTTTTCACTCTGGCGTTTTGCTTGTCACTCTGGCGTTTTGTCGTTGAAATTCTCGTCGAACAACCTTTCGGGAATGTCTGGTGGCGGTGGTAGCAAAGCATGATCCAGTGGCAGCATTTCCGATGAAACTGGCTTTTCGGCGCAGAAATCTGCGGCGCCAACGGCGAGTGCATAAACCAGCATAATCATATGCAGAGCGGGTTGAACAATCGCATAGCCGAGCGGAGATGAATTCTGATATCGCTTCCAGACCAACAGAATATAAATGTGTATCAGAATCGACAGCAAAAATATGCCGACGGAAATATAGGCGAACACTGTGGCATCGAGACAAAACAGCGGCGGTAGGGTACCGAGGAGAAAGGCCACATTGAACAAAATTGCTGGCGCTAAAAAGGTAAAGTCGAATTTAGTGGCGGGTTTTGGCTTCATGTGTACATCGGTATCAGGGCCATGTGCATAGAGGTCGCTTGATAGCTCGCGGGCGAAGGTGAGACGCGGCAAAAACGGCCGAACAAACGGAGTTTACATGAGCTAAAAGCGCCTTGTGAGGATGTTTTTTGCCCAGTAGCAGCAAGCACTACCGTTATGCAGAAGCCTGTAGGCATTTAGGGTGCGGATTTGTTCCCTGGCATTATTGGCGAGCATCGCAGCTTTGTTAAACTGTTCTCCGGTTTTGTCATGGCTCTATCACAGAAGCCAAAACTCTTGCCGATATTGCGTAAATCTACGTATTCCTCTCTGTCACCTCCTTGATTAGCCTCGATGAGTGCGTCTGTTAATCCTGAGGAACGTCTGTGGCTTGCGCTCCTCTCTTGTCAATCTTGGTCCTTAAAAAGGAGAATTTATGAATCATAAAAAATGGTCGGGTCTGTTGCTGCTGATGTTGCTGGCGGCTTGTAAAGACGACACACCGCAACCGGAACTGGCTATCACGGGTCACTGGAATATCGATCATGGGTTTTATGAACCTTGCCAGGTGAATGCCTCCTTCACGACAGAAATGCTGATTTTAACGTTCTACAGCCATGAGGAGGACGCTTGTCTGCCCGAACTCTACGGCATTGACAACAACGCGCTTACCATTCGTATCCATGACAAACAGGACTACATTGAAGGCGATGGCACCTTAGCAACCACCTTGCAGGTTTCGGTGCCGGAACACCAAGCGGTGGGAACGCTTTCGTTGAAGGAGTCTGAACCTGGCTTGATTGGCGATATCGTTACTGCCAGCGATCCGTACGGCTTTTTGGAGCCGCTACTGGAGCCACTTTATTCATTAACACCGGTAACGGATCATTGGTTGCCGCTCGCTTTGGGATCCTGGGGAGCGGCTTGTGATGAGCTGGAATTTCCGGATCCTCCGGAAGGCGTATGTGAAGTTATTGAATTCACCAGCGCCACCACCGGCAGTATCACCTCCTATGGCGGGGTTGCCACAGGTGGCGATGGTGGAGAAATCAGTGAGATCCGTAGTGATCGCGAAAAGGCGACCTTCGCGCTGCGCAATCTGGCGGTAATGGATAGTGTGTACAACTTAGATTTAGTGCTTTTTATCGGCGAGCATGTCAGCGGTGGTATTCCTTTTAAAATGAGATTGGAAGACGGCCTTATGGTGATAGCAGCTGAGGACGACAGTGGCACCGAAACGGAAATACGACTGGTGCCTATGAATTAATCTACAGCTTTTTAAAGAAGATAAAGTAAGAAAAAGGCAGCGCATTTACGGAAAAATGCGACAGAAGGGCAGAGCTGGCAGCTTGTGTAGAGGCTGCCGCTAGCGCAAAAAAAATCCCGGCAATTTGCATTGCCGGGATTTTTTAGGTTTGACTAGAGACTTTTATTCTTCGACGTTGATATCCCAGTAAAACTCTTTGGGGCCTTCACCCGGCACTGTAACGGTCAAGGTCAACAGCGCGACGGTGGCTTCATCACCCGCCTTATAGCGTATGCGGAAGCCTTCTTCACCGCCGTTGGGCAGATATTCTTCATCGCCAACGGTCCAGGAGGTCATACCTTGCAGGGTGCCTTCATCAACGCTAAAGGTGATTTCGGTGCCGGCGGGGAGAGAGTTTCCAGTGGCACAGCCACCGACGGAGTTTTCGGCTAAATTGTTTCCGTCGGATAAATACAGCCCGTCGACAATTAGAGTGGTGCTAGTACTAACCGAAAGGGGGTTGGTAAATGCGCCTGCATTACAAATTGCCGCATTGGCGCCATTGGACATATAGATGGTGGTTATGGCGGAGAGATCGACGTATTGAATCTCCTCCGAGCACAGTGTGGAGTGCTGGCAGTTCAAGCCGTTCCAGAGTCCATCGCCTGTATCGCGAGTTCGGTTTCCGTTGGTGTCAACAAAATAGTCGCCTTGTTCGTAGCTTCCGCTATAGCTCAGGTCGACATAGGGCTCGCCTAAGTCAAAGCCGGCAAAGATATCGCCATCATCAAAGATATTATTGCCATTGGTATCAATAAAATTCTCTGTCCCCTTCACCGTCGCCAGCACTCGCGCCCTGCCGTTGTCGGGATTGCGACCATCGGGTTTCCATTCGACCCTACAAGTGTTGTTTTCAGTAACACAGGAGGGCGGGACGGAGCCTGCATCGGGACTGACGAAATTAATCACGGTGCCATCGACAACGGGATTGCCAACGCGATCTGTCGCGGCAACGATCACTTCGGTGGTTGGCTCATTGATGCGGTTCCATGCATTGATGGAGCGTACAGTTAACGCGACATGGAAATGCCCATCCGACGGCAAGCCGGTTGCAACCACTAGCCCGCCAGAAGGCACCTCATTGCCGCTGGCTTCATGGCGGGCAACGACGGTCACCACATTAGGGATGGAGCCGGCCAAAACGGTGGCGTGCACATAGCCTTCGCTGTCAGAAATTGCCGTATCGTCCACCAGACGGATGGTGTCACCGGCCAGGCCTTCGATGCGGAAGCTGACGGTTTCGCCGGCAACGGCTTCCCCATAGGAGCCATTAAGACGGAAGACAATTGTGGCCTTTTCCGGGCCGCCACTGCCAGCGATTGCAATGCTGCTCGGCTCGGAAGACACCCAGGAGATATAAGAAACCGTATCTTCGATGATGACAGTGGCAGAAAATGAAGTGGATTCAAAATCCGGCGTGGTGAAGATAATTCGGTCCTCACCGACGCAGCCGCGCGTGGTGTAGTTAAAGCTGACTTGATCGTCGGCGGTAACCGGTGCGGAGACTTCGGCTTTTCCATTTGTGATGCAGGATGAACTCGCGTTCCAGTTGGAACCCACGGCATCAACCGGATCGCCAGCTTCATCGACGAAGTTCAGGTGAATAGCGGTTGCGCCTTTGGGCTGTATGGAAGGGCTGGCCAGTGTAATCTCAACGCTAACGGGGTTACCGTCGCCATCTACCAAGCCCACAGGGTTAACCGGAATATCGGGCTGCGCGATACCGCTGGAGGAGGCATCCCCGGATGATGTCGAGCTGCTGGAGGAAGACGAGGATGATGAAGAGGAAGACGTGTTGCCAATTATCTGCGGGGTGCTAGCGCGATTACTGTCCGAGCTTGAACAGCCGGCAATTCCAATAAAACAGGCAAAAACAAATGACGAAATTGCCCACCGTGCATGGGGTCTGGATTTAGCGGATGCCATGATGATTCCTTTTTTGCAATATCAGAGCTGGATTGGGTTGAGTCATCGAAGAGCGTTGGGGTGTTGGCTCTTCGCTTTTCATTATTGTGATCGGCTGTTAACCCGTCCGTGGTAGAGGGTTCGACCCTGCGAGATCGGAGCCGTCGCAAGCTTAATCAAAAAAAGCTTATGCAGCAAACCGCGTTTTATCAAGTTTATAGGGGGATTACTGGCTTTTGGGGACGAAGCAAAGAGCGCTTCGGTTGGTGCGCCTATGGCTTGTGAGTTTAGGCCCCTGTTGTGAGTTTAGGCCCCTATGATGCCGCCATCGTCGCGAGTAATGACAAGCACGGAGGAGCGCGGCACGCCATCGCGTTCGGCGTTGGGCCAAGCCCCGGTAGGGTGTTGGATACCAATAAATAGAGTGCGGTGGTCCGCCGTGAAGGCTTGGCCCGTAATTTCGCAGCCGATGGGGCCGACGAGAAAGCGGCGAATTTCGCCGGTGACGGGATCGCCGCAGAGCATTTGGTTGTTGCCGTGTCCGGCAAAGTCACCGGTATTGGAAGTATTGCCGTCCGTTTGAATCCACAGACGACCAAAGCCGTCGATGGTTAAGCCGTCGGGACTGTTGAACATGTTGTCGGTATGGAGATTGGGCGAGCCCGCGTTGGCGTTTTTGTGGACCGCCGGGTTGCCGGCCATAACATATAAATCCCAGTGAAACCCGGTATTGGCGTGATCCATTCCATCGGGCCACCAGCGCACAATTTGACCGTAAATATTACGGGTGCGCGGGTTGGGTTTGTTGGCCGTGGTGCGCCCCGGGTTGTTGCTGAGGGTGCAAAATACCAGTGGCGCAGAGGGGTGGCAGGCGACCCACTCGGGCCTGTCCATAGGTGTCGCCCCCAGGGTGCTGGCGGCTTCGCGGGCGCGCACGAGTATGTCCGCTTGATCTTTAAAACCGTCTTTGGCGGTGAGGCCCGGGTGGTTAAACACCAATGGCAACCATTGGCCGGTGCCGTCGTCATTAAAGCGGGCGGCGTAGAGCGTACCCTCGTCCAGCAGGTCTGCATTGCCCGGCGCCCCAGGCTTATAAGCGTTGCGCGAGACAAATTTGTAGAGAAACTCATCGGCCTCATCGTCGCCCATATACACCACCACTCGCCCGTCGGGCGCGAGGGCAGTTTCGGCGTTTTCATGCTTAAAGCGTCCCAGAGCCGTGCGCTTTTTGGGCGGGGCTTTGGGGTCGAACGGATCAATTTCCACTACCCAGCCAAAGCGATTGGGTTCATTGGGCTCCTGGTTTAAATCAAATCGCGGGTCGTGCTCCCACCAGCGGTAGACCCCCGTGCTCAGGCCGTAACGGGGTTGAGTACCGCTACTTCCCAATGGATTGTTGCGACCAAAGTAAAGGTTGAAGTTTTCTTCACAGGTGAGATAGGTACCCCAGGGCGTGCGCCCCGACCCACAGTTGTTCAATGTACCCCAGGCTTTGCGGCCACTGGGATCGCGGGAGGTTTTAAGGACGCCGGTGCCGGCCGCAGGGCCGGTGATCAAGCATTCAGTATTGCCGTGAATGCGGCGATTAAAGGGCGAGTCGAGTTTTATTTGCCAACCCTTCGAGCTGCCGAGAAGCTCCACTAATGTGACACCGTGGGCGTGCTGGGCTTTGCGCACTTCACTGAGGTTTTTGGCGAGTCCTTGGTGAGGATAGAAAAATCGCGGGTTGTAGTATTCGCTGTTAATCGCCAAGACCAAAGTGTCACCATTTTTTCCGGGACGGGAAAACAGTTCCATGCCGTCGGTGTTATCGCCGAATTGCTTTTCCTGAGCTGCGTCATCGGCTTCTAAGGAGAAAGCGGGCGCGCCGGGGTGAATCGGGTCGCCCCAGGATAAGAGTATTTGATAGGAGTAGCCCGGCGGCAGCACCACTTTGTCGGCGCTTGAGACGGGCACATTGGCAAAGCCCATTAAAGGACTGCGGGTTGAGGCCAGGGCGTTTGCACCTAAAAAACTCACCGCCCCCAAGCAGCCGCCCATCTGCAAGAGCTGTCGGCGGGACAAACGGCGTTGCCAGAGCTGTTGAAAGTGCTCGGATGCGGGAGGGTTTTGGGTCTTCATAGGTAGCCTCGGTTATTAAACGAGTTATTGACCGGGATCGACAACTTGGCAGCGGGCGCTCCAACTGGTGCAAATATCCTCTAAGGTCGGCAGTGCGTCTGCAGCGGCACGGTTTGCCAGTGTTACATAGAGGTGTGAACCTGTGCGTTTAAAATCACTCAATGTGGGCAACTCTTGC
The DNA here is from genome assembly GCA_964482025.1 of uncultured Saccharophagus sp. Taxonomy (GTDB): domain Bacteria; phylum Pseudomonadota; class Gammaproteobacteria; order Pseudomonadales; family Cellvibrionaceae; genus UBA5868. Next base: position 13,511 of record CAYZVN010000053.1, read on the forward strand.
AGCCGGGAAAGAAATACATCCTCGTCGTTCTGACAGCGAAAAGCGGGAAGTGTAATTTCAATTTGCATGATTTTAATCTCAAGGGCGCCAAAGCGACTAAAGCTGGAGGCGCAAATTCCGCTGAATTTCCTCTGCTAACGACACGGGCACTTGGTGCTCAAGGGCTAGCTTTTGCCATTGCGAAACCTCGGCGATGGTAGTGTCGAGGATGTCATTTATTTTGCGGCGGGTAAAAAGCGGGCTGAGCTTTTCCAGTGAATAGAAGTCGCTGCGGGTGAAGTTATCACGCTTACCATTTAAGCTCATCCAGTGGCTGTTTACCCAGGGGCTTCCGTGTTTATAGCTGTAAGCCAAATCGTAGGCGGGAGCTAAGGCCCACTTATTGGTCCGCTCGTCCAGGACAAACGCAAAGTTCTTTGCGTGATCGTCGTGGTTGCGTGCAATTATGTTGAAGGCCATACGTTTAAAAATTTGCTCTGCTTCGACCGCCGATAAACGTAGCTGGCGGGCGACGCCAAATAATTCCGCATAAGAAAACGAGCCAGGCATTTTGTAATCCACGTGCGCTATGCCATTGAGCGTCTGTATATGCCGCTTGTGATTGCCCACGCGATCAAAGCGCTGGGTAATAAAATGACGGCGGCTGCCCTCATTGAGGAGTCGGCACGGCATCATCTGAATGCCGCAGGCCGTGGCCATTCGATGGTAGACGTATTCCATAGCGCCAAAACCCAGCGGATCGCCGAAGGTTTCTTTGGCGCTGTTGTGCTCGCTGACGCCATCGAACTTGATTAAGTAATGAGTAAAACCCGCAGGGGCGGTGACCTGGCCCGAGCGCACCTCGGTAAAATCCTGGTTAAAAGCGACAACCGCTTTAGGGCGGGCGCCCCCGGCGCTGGTGCCGACGGAGAGCAGCGCCATCATGGCATCGCGGTCTTCCTGCTCGCGATCGCTTAGGTGGACGCTGAATTGGCTGCGATTTTCTAGAACCTCCTGGGCGATGGCGACCAGAGATTCTATATGGAGCCGTTGCAACGCATTGAGAGTTCGCAGCGAGGTCGCGGGGGCAAACTCCAGCGCACCCATGCCGCGCTTGCCAATGTACTGCAGGCGTTGGAGTGGGCTTATGTCTTGGGGCTGCTTACCTTGGCTGGCAACCCAGGCGTTGAGCACCGCATTGCCGAAGTCATCGGGGAGCGAATCGGCAATTAATCCAGGCAGTCCTTTAAAGGTTGCAAAAGACAATTCGGGAAAACTGTAAATTTGCCGAGACAGTGGCATTTTAAGCGGGGCGAGCTCGATGCCGTGGTCGATAAAGCTGGGGTGGTATTCGAATGCACCCACGCCCCTGGCGGTATCAAAGCTGAGCGCGCCGACATTCAGGTCTCGGTAATTGACGTCGATCGCTTCCATTACCATTCCGGTAGATCCTCATCCGATATTTTGCGAAGTCCCGAAGCGCGCTGGCGCTGCTTGCCTTGTAACCTGGCAAGTTGCAGGGGAGAGATAGGCTGCGGCGGCAGAAAGCGATCGAGCTGCCCCGTGAGGTCCAAGGCATCCATAATCGCCACAAAGGCCTCCAACGGGCACTTACCTTTCTCTGCATTTAACACCATCTTGCGCGAGAGGCCGGCCCGCTGCGCCACCTCCACTTGGGTCAAATCGGCATTGAGGCGCGCCTGCTTTAAGCGCTCGCCAAGTTCTTCGGCTATAGCGGCTGGGGACTTTGTCTTGAGATCCATAATGTTGCTCAAACGGAATACTGGATATAAAAAATCAGTTTAAGTTCCTTTTATAGCACATTAAAGATCTTGATCATCTTGTTTTTAAAGTCCCTATTCAGGTATATAAACCGTTTTTTAACACGTAAAGTTCCGTTTTTGGGACTTTATCTAAAGGGTTGAATCTATAATGAGGGCTAGGCTATAGAGAAACGGTGTTAAGAGCGCGACCACCACATTGCGGCCGAGGTGGGGTAAGAGGCCGGGCAGGCGAAACTTTGCCTGTATGGCTCCGCGATAAACCCCGTAACCCAAGGGCAGGCAGATCAACGCAATTAAGGAGAGTTTAGGGGCAAGATTAAATAGCACGGCCACAAATAAAGCCGCGCCCGCCGCCAGCAGAAATGCTCGGTACATCTCTAGGCTTGCAACAGCCCCATACCGTATGGGAAAGGTTCTCCGGCCAGCTCGGCGGTCGGCGTCTATATCTGGAAGTTGGTTGAGTAAAAGTAGGTTGTTAACCAGAAAAAAAGGCACCAGTGCGATCAATAGAACATGGGAGCAGCTGGAGAGGGTCACGAATTGGGGTGGGCTGACGCTGAGATAAGTACCTAAAACAACGAGAGGCCCAAAGGCAAATCCCGGCGCTATCAGGCACAGCCAAGGTAGGCGATTCAAGGTGCGGGTATAAATGAGGATAATGAGCACACCCAATGCGCCTATGGCTATTAGCGCAGGCCCTACCTGAGTTGCTAAATACAAGCCAATCAATAAGGTTAGTGTTAGAGCAAAGATGGCGGCGGCCAGAACCCATTTATGGGCTTTAGGTAGAGCGGGCAGGGCGCCACTGCCACCGCTATAGGGCGTTCTTTGCGTGTACAGGTCGAGGCCGCTGGCAAAATCAAAATATTCGTTAAAGGCATTGGCAGCGGTATGAGCGCAGATGGAGCCCAACACCACCAGCGCCGCCAATCCCGGCACTATAGTGCCGTGCAGATAGACTCCGGCGGCAATGCCGAGCAGGACACAGATGGGCGCCAGGGCGAGAAAGGTGGGGCGAGTGGAACGGATAACAGCGCTGGTTAAGGTTGGCATAGATGTGATCGGCGGTGTTTAGTACATGCGTGCCATCTGTCGGCGCAGATAGGCAATCTGTTGGGCAAGTGGCAAATCTTTAGGGCAGACATCTTCACAGCCGAGCAAGGTCATACAGCCAAAAACCCCGGATTCGTCGCCCACTACCTGATAGTAATCGGCATCTTCTCGCTGATCGCGGGGATCTAAGCGAAAGCGCGCAAGCTGCAGCAGGCCGGCGGCGCCGATAAACTCGGGGCGCATTTGTGCCGCACCACAGGCAGCGACACAGCAGCCACATTCAATGCAGCGCTCCAGTTCGTAAATTTTCTCCGCCAGTTCCGGCTCCATAGGCTCTTCCAGGGCGTCTATGTCAACTTGCGCTCCCCCTTCTTTTTGGTGAATCCAGGTTTGCAGGCGCGCGGTCATGTGCTGCATCCACTTCCCGGTATTCACCGAAAGATCGCCAATTAACTCAAAGCCGGGCAGAGGTGCGAGCTGCACCTGCTCTGGCAGGTCGCGCGTCAAAGTGCGGCAGGCTAAACGCGGTTTGCCATTGATGATCATCGCGCAGGCACCACACACCCCTGCGCGGCAGACAAAGTCGAATTGCAGGCTCGGGTCTTGTTGTTCGCGAATAAGGTTTAAGGCGATAAACAACGTCATACCTGGCGCCTCTTCAATCTCAAAAGTTTGCAGGTAGGGGGCGAGCTCGGGCTCGCTAGGGTTGTGGCGCAAGACCGTCAGGCGGAGTATGCGCGAGGCTTCTACTAGAGCGATTTGATTCACGACTGTTCCCTCTCCGGGCTCCCTTGGTAACGCGCATTAGGACCGCGTAGATGTGGGGGCAGTAGATGGCGAAATGGCATAACCACGTCTTGTTGGTTGTGCTGCGAGGATGACGCTGATGACGGTTGCAGGGCCTCAATCTCGGCGCGGCGCACCGAGGTATCCGGGTGTTCGATGCGCTCTTTCGCGCCGTAGCCGCGCCAGTCTGGCGGCAACTCCATCCGCCGCACGTCCAGAGCTTCGTAGCGCAGGTTTGGCAGCGGTTGTTCCGGGTCTGCCCATGTGGCGAGCGTGCGGTTCAGCCAGTCGCGGTCGTTGCGCAGGGGAAAGTCGGCGCGGAAGTGGGCGCCCCGGCTTTCTTCTCGCTGCAGTGCGCCGTTGGCGACGCAAAGGGCGAGTTTGAGCATGCGCCCCGCTCGATAAGCGCTGACCAGTTCGGGGTTGGCGCCGCGCGCGCTACTTTGCACGCCTATATTGGCGGCCCTTTGGCGCAGGGTTTGGAGTTTCGCCACGGCGTCCTCTAAAGCTTCGCGGGTGCGGAAGATGCCGACTTGCTCAGACATGATGGTTTGCATATCGCGAATGATGTGCGCGGGATTTTCCGTGCCATTGAACGAGCTTAGCAAGCGTACTTGCTCCGCTACTGCCTGCTGCACCAGGCGCTCGGAATAGTGGAAGTGGGCCGCCGCATCGGCAATGTAATCGGCAATAAATTCGCCGACGATCATGCCGCTGACCACGGTTTCGGTCAGGGAGTTACCTCCCAGCCGGTTAAAACCATGCATATCCCAGCACGCCGCTTCGCCCACCGCATACAGACCTTTCAGCTGTGGTGACTGGCCGGTGTAGTCCGTGCGCACGCCGCCCATGGAATAGTGCTGCGCCGGACGCACTGGGATAAGCTCTTGCGCCGGGTCTATACCGAGAAAGTGATGGCAAATCTCATTGACCTCGCGCAGGCGGGTGGCGATGTGTTGCTTGCCCAGCAGGCGTATATCGAGCCATAGGTGATCACCAAAACGGCTGCGCGCGCCTTTACCCTGGCGAATATGAGTTTCCATGCAGCGGGAGACCACATCGCGAGAGGCGAGCTCCTTCCTCTCGGGCTCATAATCCGCCATAAAACGATGGCCGTTGGCGTCCAGCAGGAGCCCGCCGTCGCCGCGACAGCCTTCAGTGACTAAAATGCCCGAGGGCACTATAGCGGTTGGGTGGAATTGGACAGCCTCCATATTGCCCAGGCTCGCGACTCCTGTTTCCAGTGCCATGGCGGCACCCATGCCTTCGTTGATCACGGCATTGGTGGTGTCGCGGTAAAGGCGGCCGCAACCGCCAGTGGCGATGGTCACGGCTTTGGCTATATAAACCAACAGCTGCCCGGTTGCTAGGTTGCGCACCACAGCACCGCAGCAGCGTTCGCCATCATGAATAAGGCTCAGTGCCTCCATGCGTTCGTGCACAGGTATTTGCTCGGCCACAGCCTGATTGCTCATGGTGTAAAGCACCGAGTGTCCCGTACCGTCGGAGACAAAGCAGGTGCGCCACTTGGCGGTGCCGCCGAAGTTGCGGGCGTCGATTAAGCCGTGGGCGCCGGCTTCTTCGTGGAGAGTGACTGTTTTGCCGTCGATCACACTGTCGCGATCGCCTGCCTTCACGCGATTCCAGGGCACGCCCCAGGCGGCCAGTTCGCGCACCGCTTTGGGGGCGGTGTGGACAAACATACGGACCACTTCTTGGTCCGCCCCCCAGTCCGAGCCGCGCACGGTGTCGAGGAAATGCACATCCTCGTTATCGCCTTGTCCTTTAATGTTGCTGGCCAAGCTCGCTTGCATGCCGCCTTGTGCCGTGGCGGAGTGAGAGCGTTTGGCGGGCACTAGGCTCAGCACTATGGCTTTAAAACCCCGCCTGCGTACCGCTATGGCTGTGCGCAGGCCAGCCAGACCGCCGCCAATCACTAGGGCGTCTGTATGCACAATTTCCATCACAAGCCTCCTTGTTGAGCCGCTGGAATATAGCGTTCCCCTACACGATCGGCATGGTCATAACCAATTTTCATATAGGCAGCGAGGGTGATTAAACCGAGAGTAAGAAAAAAAATGGTGATACCCCATTTAATTCGTTGCAGGCGGCGGCGATTGCGCTTGGGGTTGTCACCGAGAAATACGCCCCATTTCACCAGTAAGCGATAAAACCCTATGCCGCCGTGCAGCTCCACCGCAAACAGCATCACCAGATACAGCGGCCACATGCGTCCGCTCCAGACCCGGTCGGCAGAAGCGTAAGGCCCTATATCACTGGGGTGGAAACCCATTTGATAAAGGTGGACAGAGGCGAGGAAAAATAGGGCAAAGCCGGTTACAACCTGCAGCGCCCAGAGAATCGTGTCGGGGTGACGAAACCAGCCCAAATGAAAATGCAGTGCGCGATACTGGCGGTAGCTGGAGGGAAACTTGCGCAGGGCGACCAGAGCGTGTAGTACGAACAAACCAAAGACGACTGCGGCGACCAAGCTTACTAAAAGTGGATAGGGTCTGCCGAAAATGGGTTCACCTTCAAACATTCGCGAGACGAAATACATGGCATCTTCACCCAGCAAGATGCTGGACACGAACCCCATGTGGGCCCACATAAATAACACCAACAGCAACCCTGTAATCCCTTGGATGATGTCTAATCGAGCAGGCCATCGGCTGGGGGATGGAACCATGGAAGACTCCTATAACATTAAAGCGTTATCTGAGCGCAAAAAGTGAGCTCGATAAATTGGGTGGCGGATACAGTAACATTTCACACCGCGAACAATGACAGCAATCGTGCGTGTGGTTGATCTTGATCATGGGCTTTTCGGGGTGGCGCTGATGGTAGGCGCGCAGGTTCTATCATTGGCGCTCTTTTTCTTATCTGGCCTTATTGAATCTACGGAGGCGCTTCGGCAATAGATGTGAATGATATGCAAAAATCCCTGTTTGGCGACGAGCCCGAAGCGCTTCTTCGCGAAGAGGTGAAACCTATAACCCCGGGCGGCGACTTGGTCGCTCTGGCTCAGGCGTTGCCGCAATCGGTGCGCCTAGGCACTTCCTCCTGGCATTATCCGGGATGGGCTGGTTTGGTATGGGATGGCAATTACCCAGAGTCGACCTTGTCGCGTCACGGTCTTCCCGCCTATGCGCAACATCCGCTGTTTCGCACTGTGAGTATCGATCGCGGTTTTTATCGCCCGCTCACCGTGATGCAATATGCCCAGTATGCCGCAGGGGTTCCCGAGGACTTTCGCTTTGTGGTGAAAGCGCCAAGCGCGGTCACGGATGCGCTGGTACGCAATGAGACGGGGCGGGGTATGAGCCAAAACCCCCAATTTTTAAATCCAAAAGATGCGGTTGAACAGTTCGTTACCCCTGCACTGGAAGGGCTGGGATCAAAGCTCGGTGCGCTGGTTTTCCAAATCAGTCCTTTACCCACCACTTGGTTGAGCCGCGTGCCCAGCTTGATCGAACGCCTGCACGCCTTGCTGGCGGCCATTCCTCATCTGCGAAACGACGCGCCGGATGCCGTGGTGGCGGTGGAAGTGCGCGATGCTGCCTGGCTGACGCGCGAATTTGTGGAGGTGCTGCGTAGCACTGGGGCGACTTATTGCATGGGGCTCCATGCAAAAATGCCGCGCATCGCAGAGCAGTTGCCCATTTTGCGCGCCCTTTGGCCTGGGCCCTTGGTGTGTCGTTGGAACCTCAATCCGCTGCACGGGGCTTATGGGTATGAAGATGCGGGGCACCAATACTCGCCATTCCACCAGTTGGTTGACCCGGATTTGGACACCCGCGCCGCTCTGACCCAGGTCATCACAGGCACCGCCGGAGCGGGGCAGAATGTGTTTGTCACTCTCAGTAATAAGGCCGAGGGTTCGGCGCCCCTGTCCGTGGCGGCATTGGCGCGAGCGATCACTCAGAAAAGTGAATAAGTTCTCATTCGACTATGAGCAAATATTTCTGGACAACCTGGGGCGACCTCTATAAAGTGCCAATCAGCTAGAAAAAAGTCTCGTATTTATATCCTGCACATCAGCGTATTCTCTGTAACGCTTCGTCATACGGTTTAAATTTCAGTCTCTATTTTCAGGCAGTCCCGCCCCTAAAAAGGCATTATTACATTTATATTGCAAGGTAACTCTATGTCGAACACAACTACAGGTACTGTTAAGTGGTTTAACGAAGCCAAAGGTTTTGGTTTTATTGAGCAGCAGTCAGGCCCAGATGTTTTTGCCCACTTCAGTGCTATCGTTGGTGATGGCTTCAAAACTTTGGTTGAAGGCCAAAAAGTCCAATTTGTGGTTTCTCAGGGCAAAAAAGGCCCACAAGCAGAGAATATCGTCGCTATCTAATCTGTTAGACAGTTGATTCTTAAAGGGCAAGCCTTTCGGGGCTTGCCCTTTTTTGTGTGTAAAAATCGCCACTTGTAGTGGCGGCTCGAAATGCCCTCGGTGAGTGGCAGTGCAAGCGGGAGTGCTTGCGGGGCCTCTGTTCCATCCCATCTTGTTTCCCCAGTTGTTGTTTGCACATCGTTGTTTTGCGTAATTACGGGTGTATCGGACTGCGTGCCTGTGCGGCTTGCACGAGCGCCTGCACCCGCAGGTAATCCCTTAGTGATGGCGGGCTGGCTTTCGGTCGTCATTATTCGTTTGTTGTACATCGCGCCATTTCTCGCGATAACGGTGACGTGAAGGTAAGAAATAAGCGCCGTCGGTTGCAAACTACATCTCCGTGTATAAAATCGCCGCTTGTTCTTCAGGGCCTTGATATGAACTGCGTTTCCTCTCCTCGGCGTACCTCGCTTCCCCGCCTGCTGATCATCGAACTGGACTACCATGCAGAGGTCCTTGCGACTATGTGTCCAATTCTGGTGCAACGCTTTGAGTTGGTATTGTGGACGACCGATAAAATCTGGAAGAAAACAGGACTTACTACAGAGCTTTTCGCCGAGGTTCTGGTTATGCCAAAAAAGCACTCGGTCGTACGTTTCTGGCGGGAGCATGAAGAAAAACTTCGCGCCGTGGATGTGGTGTACTTTAATACCCTGGAGAAGAAATTCGCTTTTTTTGCGAGCCTGGACTTCCACTGCCCGACCATCATGCGAATTCACAATACCAATGCCAGCTTGTTCCCGGCCGAGTCGATTGACTGGTCGCCGAGCAATTTGTGGAACGTCGCGTCTTATTTTGTCCGTTATGTTCTGATTAGACGAGCGTGGCATCACCGCGAGCAGCTGTACCGAAAAATGAGCGCCCTTATGCTACCCAGCGAAGGTGTGGCCAAGTGCATGAAGGATGCGCTGCAAAAGCGCGGTATTAATAATCTGAGCGATTATGAAATGCCGTTCAGTTGTCTGGGCAGTCCGATTCCCGTTGTGGCCGACTCCGCGAGCGTTTTTGCGGTGACGGGCAGCGTGGATGCGCGGCGCAAGGATTACGATGTGCTGTATCAGGCTCTTGTGCGCTTGAAGTCGATGCGACCGGACTGGCACCTGGAGTTGGTGTTTCTCGGTTGGGCGAAAGGTGATGAAGCGAAAAAAGTGATTGATCGTTTCTCTCAGCTT
>CAYZVN010000054.1:0-13071 GCA_964482025.1 uncultured Saccharophagus sp.
GAACTGCTAGAGCTTGATGAACTGCTGGAACTGGAAGAGCCGGTACCGCCAAATACAGTTGCGGGTGTTGAGGTTGCCCTGATGCCATTAGCGCCGTTAACCAACATCTCCCCCCAGCTGGAAAGGCTGGACGGATTAAAGTTATGGACGATGTCCAGCGCGGTGCAGCAATTGCCATTACCGGACCAAGACCAGCCGATATAGCCAACATCCAACTCTTCAGCAACTCGCATTATGGATTCAGCGTCGACAAAATTCCCTTGGTGATCCGCGCCAAATTCACCGACGATAATCGGCAAATTGTGTCGGCTCATAAAGTCGGAAAGATAGCTGCGAATTTTGTTGTAGTCCTGGTACACCTCGTACATATGAACGCTGAAGATGGTGTTTTGCAGTGTGTCAGCCTTGGCCACCTCAGAAGCATGATTCAACATTTGCTCCCCCCAGTCTTGCCCCCAGTTGGGCGCATCCACCACCAGAGTGTGCGTTAAGCCTGCATTGCGTAGTGATTGGATTGCGGTGCGATGGCCGTCGATCCAGTCACTAGCGGGTGGGCCATTACCGAAAGGTTCGTTGGCAATATTAATCAGAACATAATCTTCCTGGCCTTTCAGGGTATCCGCCATATCCACCCAATATTGGGTAGCCCGAGCCAAAGAGGTCGCTTCTGCCTTTTCGCCATATCCAGTCGTGTCATGAATTTCCAGCATGCAGATCAGCTTGCTGTTCTTACACAGAGTAATAATATTCGCGACTTCATGTGCCGGTGTGCGTACCCAACCTTCCCCATGGGTGCCATTTGAGAGCACCACTCGCACCAGATTCGCCCCGGTTTCGGCGATATTGGGAATAGCTGTATTGGTCTGGCTGCTATACCAAGTGTGGGCATGATTGATTCCACGCATCACAAAAGGCTGACCCTCACCATCCAGCAACTGAGTGCCCGACACAGAAAATCCCGCCCAAGCGGATGAGGCGATCAGCCCCACTCCTAATGCACAGCCCCCGAGAAATGACCTAAAGGTGTTCAATTTCATTGCAGTTCCCCTAAAAATAATTTTTATAACGGAAAAAGCCGTTTCAATTGTGATTGCTCACCACCAGCGCCACCCACTTGCTAGCATAGACAATCAATTTGTTTACAAAATGCGCGATGTAACGGGTTACATTATAGGGAGGTCGAAGCGGGAGGAGAACCTGAGTTCCGTGGACTAGGTCATGCTATGACAATAAGGGCGCGATCTCGGGCCTTCGATCATCAGTAAGAATCTTCGTCAGAGGCAACTTCGGTTAAGTTGGGAAAACGACGGCCAATCGCCACCCACCGCCTATAATGCTCCCCTGGCTACTGTCGTATGGCCTCAGCGCATCATAAAACGCATCAACCAGCCGAATTGGCTGTATTGGAGAGCATCGAATGAAATCCTGTTCCGCAAAATTCGCCCTCATCTGCACATTGCTTCTTACGTTTGCGGGCTGCCAACGCGAGCCCGCTCCGACCGCACCTGCCGCGCCTGTTTTAGCACAAGTGCAACCACCTACCGATGATGCCGTTAACGGCAAGCCGGAAATCACCAAATTCAAAGCTTACACCCAACGCTTTAGCGGCGAGACGCACCTTACTCAAAGCCATGCCACCGGCCATGTGGGCGATGTGTTTTTCACGCACTGGAAAGATGGCGGTGAAGCCTCGTTTAAGTTGGACGAACAAGGAAATTTCAAAATCAACTGGATTGGCGGCAACTACAACTACGTGGGCGGCCCCGGCTGGGAGTACGGCGACCGAAATCGTGTGATCGGCTACAACCTCAACGAAGACTCAGGCGCAAGTTATGTGACGCTCTATGGCTGGGGCTACGACAAAGATATGGATCATGCCGACCCCGCCCATTTGGTGGAGTACTACATCATCCAACGCTGGGTGCGCACCCCGGCCCAAGGTGGTGAGGAAGGTATTTCTTTCATCAGCAACGGCATTGAATACACCACCTACCGCACCGTGCGTACCGAAAAACCGTCCATTAATAACATTGCGACCTTCTACCAATACTGGAGCAAACCGAAAGAGCAAATGCCCCTCGGCGTTGACCACAAAATTATTTTTGCGGATCACGTAAAAGCCTGGGAAGAAAATGGTTGGAAGCTTCCGGATATGAACAACTTCGACGCTAGCGACGATCCGACCTACCAAGTATTAGCGGTTGAAGTGTTTTTAGTGGAGAAAAGCGGGACGGCTTCCGGGCGGGTTTGGGATGCAGGTGAATAACGTTTATTGATTGCTTAAATGCGCCTACAGCAAACTCAAGCTGTGGGCGCATGAAGGAAGAGGTGGATGACGGCTATAAATACCTTTCAACCTTGGCCGCTGCCAATAACCTTAAGCACCAGCACATTATTTTCCTGCCAATTCTCCGTATCCGCGTTCTGAGGGTATCGAGCTTGGCGAATCCTAATGAGCAATTTGCTTTAACTTAGCAGCGAGCGAACATCCCTGTTTACGCCAAATCAATCGTTGCCGTAACTCATCAGGCGTTGGTAACGCTTCTCCAGCAGCTCGTCCATCGGCATCGCCGAATAGCGGTCAAGCTGCTCGGACAGGCGCTCGCGCAGAGTTTGCGACATGGCTTCGATATCGCGATGCGCACCGCCCAGTGGCTCGGGGATGGTTTCATCGACGATTCCGAGATCTTCCAGCACTGTGGAAGTAACGCCCATGGCTTCCGCCGCTAAAGGCGCCTTGTCCACGGTCTTCCAAATAATATTGGCGCAGCCTTCGGGAGAGATAACGAAGTAAGTCGCGTACTGCAACATATTCAGGTGATCCCCAACGCCAATTGCCAAGGCGCCACCCGATGAGCCTTCTCCAATAACGGTGCAAATGATCGGTGTGCGCAGGCGCGACATTACCGCCAGGTTCTGGGCGATGGCCTCACTGATGCCACGCTCTTCACTGTCGATACCCGGATAGGCTCCGGGGGTGTCGATAAGGGTGAGCACCGGCAGCTGGAAGCGCTCGGCCATCTCCATCAAGCGCAGCGCTTTGCGATAGCCTTCCGGCTTGGGCATACCAAAGTTGCGCGACACCTTCTCCTGGACGCTGCGGCCCTTCTCTTCACCAATGACCATAACCGGCTTGCCGTCGAGTCGTGCTATTCCACCGATAATGGCTTTGTCGTCGCCGAAATGACGATCGCCGTGCAGCTCTTCCCAATCGGTAAAAAGCCGGGTGATGTAGTCGGATGTGTAAGGGCGGTGCGGATGGCGGGCGACCTGGACGATCTGCCAAGAGGTAAGGTTAGAGTAAATGCTCTCCGTAAGCTTGGCGGATTTTTCGCGCAAGCGTTCGATTTCTTCCGTGATGTTCAAGCGGTTGTCGCTACCCACCAGTTGGAGTTCGGCAATCTTTCCTTCCAACTCGGCAATGGGTTGCTCGAAAGACAAGTAGTTCAGATTCATATTCAATTCTGGTTATGGCTAGGGGCGGAGCGAAAGCCGGACCGCCAAAGAAAAATTGCGCGCAAGTTTAGCATTATCTGCACACAATCTTCACGAGATTGTGGCGGCTATGCCCTGGCGATAGACAACTTTGACTTTCTCGTGTCCATAGAGCCCGCGCAAGTGCATCAATAGATCGTCGGTGGGTTTCACACGCCAGCCCTGCCCGAACCAGAGCTGCGCCGCACAATCGCCCCGCTCATATTGCAGGCTAACCGCACAGCTGCCCTGATTATGGGGCACCAGTGCTTCTTTTAGCTGCTGCACGCTGTTGGCGGCCAGCTCGGCGTGGGACCAGATTATATTGATCGCGTGCGCACGTGCGAGGCGCGCTTCGGTTAAGTCGGACACGACATCCGCCCGCATCTTCAAGCCGCCGCTGTATTCGTCGTGACTAATCACCCCCTCGATCACGAGTATGGCGTCTTTGTTCAGCTTGTCTCTGTAGGTCGTATAGGTATCGCTGAATACGGCCACCTCAATCCGACCGCTGCGATCATCCAGGGTCACAAAGGCCATGCTGTCACCACGCTTGGTTTTCATCACCCGGAAAGCGACAACCAACCCCGCCACTGTCTGTTTTGCTTTGTCCGGCTTCAAGTCGGCAATACGAGAGGACACCAGGTACTTAAGCTCATCCTGAAATTCCTCGATAGGGTGTCCCGTCAGATACAGCCCCAGCGTTTCTCGCTCCCCGTTGAGGCGCTCCTTGATACTCCAGCGTTTTACTTTGACGAAGTCTTCGTAGACATTGCGGTGCTCGGCATCCTCCGCCACTATGTCGCCGAACAAATCGACCATCCCCGCACTTGCGTTAGCCGCGCTCTGCTCCGCAGTTTTTACCGCCTCTCCCAGCGCGGCCCACATCACCGCCCGATCGTAATCCGGATCGACACGGGGCCCCTCGACGTTCGCGGGCCGGCCATCAAAATCCTGTTGGCTGAGCGCAGCCGAAGCCATGCTCGGGCCTAGTCTGTCGAGAGCGCCGCTGCGCACAAGCGCTTCCAGAGCGCGCTTGTTGACCTTGCGCGCATCTACCCGCGCGCAAAAATCAAACAGATCGATAAAGGGGCCGTCCTTGCGGGCGCTGATGATGTTTTCAATCGGGCCTTCACCCAATCCTTTGATCGCCCCAAGGCCATAGATAATGTTGTTGTGGTCGTCCACGGTGAACTGAAACTCACCTCGGTTCACATCCGGCGGCAACAGGGTCAAGCCCATATTGCGCACCTCTTCGATAAAGGTTACGACCTTGTCGGTTTTGTCCATATCCGAGGACATGGTGGCGGCCATAAATTGCGCGGGGTAATGCGCCTTCAGCCACGCGGTTTGATAGGACACCAAGGCATAGGCGGCGGAGTGGGATTTGTTGAAGCCGTAACCGGCAAACTTCTCCACCAAGTCGAAAATGCGAACCGCCAGTTCTGGGTCGATCCCCTGCTTCTTCGCCCCTTCCTCAAATATCGCCCGCTGCTTGGCCATTTCCTCCGGCTTTTTCTTACCCATGGCCCGGCGCAACATGTCGGCGCCGCCGAGCGTATAGCCTGCCAGCACCTGGGCGATCTGCATCACCTGCTCCTGGTAGACGATGACCCCATAGGTGGGCTCGAGTACCGGCTTTAAGCTCGCATGCTGGAACTTGGCGTCCGGATAGGCCACCTGGGCGCGGCCGTGTTTGCGGTTGATAAAGTCGTCCACCATGCCCGATTCCAAAGGGCCCGGGCGGAACAAGGCGACCAGAGCGATCAAGTCTTCGATATTGTCCGGCTGCAGACGCTTGATCAGATCCTTCATGCCGCGAGATTCCAGCTGGAACACGGCGGTGGTTTCGGCGCGCTTGAGAAGCTTAAAGGTCGCTTGATCGTCCAGTGGAATCGCTGTGATGTCGAGCGGCGGTGCGCCGGTTTTGGCGAGCTGATCATTGATCATGATGCGCGCCCAGTCGATGATCGTCAGGGTGCGCAGACCGAGGAAGTCGAACTTCACCAAACCGGCTTCTTCGACGTCGTTTTTATCGAATTGGGTAACTAAGCCGCCGCCGGTTTCATCGCAATAAAGCGGTGCAAAGTCGGTGAGCTTGGTCGGCGCAATCACCACGCCCCCGGCGTGTTTGCCCACGTTGCGGGTGACCCCTTCCAGCTGCAGCGCCATATCCCAGATTTCCTGAGCATCGCTGTCGTTCTGCAAAAACTCCTTCAGCTGCGCCTCTTGTTCCAGGGCGACCTCCAGCGTCATACCCGGCGTGGGCGGAATCAATTTGGAGAGCTTATCAGCGAGCCCGTAGGATTTGCCCTGCACCCGCGCTACGTCGCGCACCACCGCCTTGGCTGCCATGGTACCGAAGGTGATGATCTGGCTGACCGCGTCGCGGCCATAGGCATCGGCGACGTAAGAAATCACTCGGTCGCGGTTATCCATGCAAAAGTCGATATCGAAATCCGGCATGGAAACCCGCTCGGGGTTGAGAAAGCGCTCAAACAGCAAGTCATATTCCAACGGATCGAGATCGGTGATCTTCAGCGAATAGGCGACCAGAGAGCCCGCCCCCGATCCCCGCCCCGGGCCCACCGGGATATCGTGGTCTTTCGCCCACTGAATAAAATCCATTACGATCAGGAAATAACCGGGAAAGCCCATCTGGATAATGATATCCAACTCGAATTGCAGGCGATCTTCGTAGGCCTTTCGCCGCTCGGCATAGTTGGGCGTATCTGGAGGCAGAATGCGCCGCAATCGGTCTTCCAAACCTTCAAAGCAGACTTTGCGGAAGAAGTCGTTTTCGGTTAGACCTTCAGGAACCGGGAATTCGGGGAGGAAATATTTGCCGAGCTGAATATCCAGCGAACAGCGTTTCGCGATTTCCACGGTGTTATCGAGTGCTTCAGGAATATCGCTGAAGAGTTCTGCCATTTCCTCTGCGCTGCGCAGATATTGTTGCTCGCTGTAGCGGCGCTCGCGGCGGGGATCGTCCAAGGTGCGGCCCTCGCCAATACACACCCGCGCCTCATGTACCTCGAATTGCTCGCTGTCGAGAAAGCATACGTCGTTGGTGGCAACGACCGGCAGCTCCAGCCGATCTGCCAGGCGTACGGCGCGCTCGATATAGACACCCTCGTTTTCACGCCCGGTGCGCTGCAGCTCGATATAAAAGCGGTTGGGGAAATCCTGCATCCAGCCGCGCGCGAGCGTCTCGGCTTGCTCTATGCGGTCGGCGACGAGCGCTTTGCCAATATCCCCTGCCCTGGCCCCGGAGATTGCGATGATGCCTTCGCTGTGTTGCGCCACCCACTCACGGCGCACATATGCCTGGCCGAGATACTGGCCCTTTTGATACGCCAGAGAAATGAGCTGGATGATGTTTTTATAGCCCGTGGCATTTTGGGCGAACAAGGTAATCAGATGTGTTGGCGCATCTTCCTCTTCGCCGCGCACCAGGAAATCACAGCCACTGATGGGCTTGATACCGGCGCTTTGTGCCGCCTTATAGAACTTGATCAGGCCGAAATAATTGGTGAGATCGGTAATTCCGCACGCCGGCATATCCAGCTTCTGGAGCCGCTTAACCAGCCCCTTGATACGAATGATGCTATCCACCAGGGAAAATTCGGTGCGCACCCGCAGATGTACAAACTTTGAACTCATGGAGATTCCACCAGGAGCAGCAGCGACAGCTACCGCTTTTTTGCCCATAACGGTGCCCCCAAACTGGGCGGCACCGGCCATTCTAGGGTGTCGCCCCCACGAAATACACCCTGGTGATCTGGCTGACTTCGCTGCGTATGCAAACTAAGCAGTTAGCCTCGGATATGCGCGATTATCCCTGCCCCACGTAGGTCGATAAGACTATTGGTATTTATTCGTATTAAAGGACGACTTTATTCTTCGTCTTCCATTAAGGGTGACGCCCATAAGTCGTAATCGTCGGCACCTTCGATAACGACAGGCAGCATATCGCCAGGTTGCAAGCCGTAATCCCCTTCAATCGTAACGACACCATCGATCTCCGGCGCATCAGCGTAACTGCGGGCGGTGGCAACGCCGTTTTCCACGTGGTCCACCAACACATCCATTTCCCAGCCAATTTTGTTCTGCAATTTGGCAGCGGAAATGGCTTGCTGTTTTTCCATAAACCGTTCCCAGCGCTCTTTTTTCACTTCGTCTGGAACGTGATTGGGCAATTCATTGGCGGCGGCGCCCGTAACTGGGGAATATTCAAAGCAGCCGACGCGATCCAGCTGCGCTTCATCCAGCCAGTCGAGCAGCATCTGAAAGTCCTCTTCCGTCTCCCCCGGGAAGCCCACAATAAAGGTAGAACGCAGCGAAATTTCCGGACAGATTTCCCGCCAGCGGTGAATGCGATCCAGGGTTTTTTCCTGGTGCGCAGGACGGCGCATATTTTTCAAGATCGCGGGGCTCGCGTGCTGAAACGGAATATCCAGATATGGCAGCACTTTGCCTTCTGCCATCAGCGGGATGATGTCGTCCACATGAGGATAGGGATACACATAGTGCAGCCGAACCCAGGCCCCCAGGTCACTCAGGGCATCGCACAAGTCGTACATTTTGGTTTTTACTGGACGCCCCTGCCAAAAGCCCGTGCGATATTTGGTATCCACGCCATAGGCGCTGGTGTCTTGCGAAATCACCAACAGCTCCCGTGTTCCCGCCTTCACCAAACGCTCGGCTTCATCCAACACCTGACCAATCGGTCGGCTCACCAGATCGCCACGCATGGACGGAATAATGCAAAAGGAGCAACGGTGATTGCAGCCTTCGGAGATTTTCAAATAGGCGTAATGGCGCGGCGTAAGCTTGATGCCCTGGGGCGGCACCAAATCGGTAAAGGGATCGTGGTCTTGTTTCGGCGGCACCACTTCGTGGACGGCATTCACCACCTGCTCGTACTGCTGCGGGCCGGTGACCGCGAGCACGCTGGGGTGGATCTTGCGGATAATGTCTTCCTCGACACCCATACAGCCGGTGACTATGACGCGACCATTTTCATTGATGGCTTCGCCTATGGCATCAAGGGACTCCTGCTTGGCGCTGTCGATAAAACCGCAAGTATTCACCACCACCACATCGGCATTCTGGTAGCTCGGCACCACCTGATAGCCTTCGGTGCGCAGTTGCGTGAGTATGCGTTCAGAGTCCACCAAGGCTTTGGGACAGCCGAGGGAGACGAAACCGACTTTGGGTGTGGAATTGGACATGTAGCGAGACCTGCGGGAGAAAAGGCGCGCATTCTACCTGATCGAGAAAGGAAAACGCACAGCGACTGAGCAAAAATCAAACACCAAATCTCATTTGTCGCCCGTTTTTCGCCGTGCCTAGCTTGTCGATCTAAGCTGCGCGATTCAGTACCTTATGCAGAACTTCCACCGGCAAACCGCGCAGCTCCACCCTCTTCTTTCGGCGCCAGCCCAACTTCAGGTAATAGTCGGTCGCATCGAAGCTGTACAACCAGAGATCTTCAAGGCCCAAGTTGCGCGCTGCCGCTTCGCCTTGGGCCAACAAAAATGCGCCTATGCCTCTGCCGCGCCAGGCCGGTTGGACGTAGAGATTGGTCAGCCAGTGCTTGGCTTGGGGGTCGGTTGGATAGCGCACCAGGCTGACGCTGCCCAGCGGCTGCCCATCCGCATGAGCGACTAAGGTTGTGGGAACGGAATCACGGTGTAGATGGGTACTCATCTGCCGTCGGCGCTCGTGCAGCGCCCGGTTCACTTCGACCGGTGAAAGAGCGGCGGAGTCGCGCAGGCGCAACCACTCGGCGTGCTGCCATTCGACGATAAGATCGAGCCATTCGGGATGATCCAGGAGACCCGCAATGGCCCATTGCGCCACGGAGCTACTTCACCTCTTGGCCGTGGGCCTGCTTGTCGGCGTGATACGACGAGCGCACCAAGGGGCCGCATGCGGCGCGCTTAAAGCCGAGCTCTTTGGCAATCGCGGTGTACTCATCGAACTCCGCCGGCTCAACATAGCGCAACACCGGCAGGTGATCTTTCGATGGCTGGAGATACTGGCCGATGGTGAGCATATCGATATCGTGCTCGCGCATCTGGTGCATGACGTCGATGATCTCTTCTTTGGTTTCCCCTAACCCCACCATGAGACCGGATTTGGTGAGCAACTCGGGGCGGCGCGCTTTGTACTGCTTCAGCAGCTCCAAAGACCATTTGAAGTTCGCCCCCGGGCGCGCCTGTAAATAAAGGCGCGGCACTGTCTCCAGGTTATGGTTGAAGACATCGGGCGGCTCCTGCTCGAGAATGTCCAAGGCCACATCCATGCGCCCGCGGAAGTCGGGGGTCAGGATCTCGATCTCTAAATTCGGTGACAGCGCACGGGCTTCGCGGATGCAGTCGGCAAAGTGCTGCGCACCGCCGTCGCGCAGGTCGTCCCGGTCTACCGAGGTGATCACCACATAGTTCAGGCCCATCTCGGCAATGGCAGCGGCGAGATTCCTGGGCTCATCCACATCCAGAGGATTGGGTTTGCCATGACCCACATCGCAGAAGGGACAGCGCCGGGTGCAGATATCGCCCATGATCATAAAAGTGGCGGTCCCACCGCTGAAACACTCGGTCAAGTTGGGGCAATTGGCCTCTTCACAGACCGTCGAAAGCTTGTTCTTACGCAGCAGCTTCTTGATGCGATCCACTTCCGGCGATGCGGGAATGCGCACGCGGATCCAGTCCGGTTTACGCAACAAACTGTCGGTGGCGATGATCTTGACGGGTATGCGCTCGACCTTGTCGGCATCGCGCAGTTTTTCCCCTTGGGCCAGGCGACGAGTGCGTTTTACAGGGAGATTGTCGGTCATAAGGGGCTCGGTGAAAGCGGATTAAAATCAAGTTCGTGTGCTACCAGCAAAACCTAAGTTGGTTGCTAGCAACTGCGCGAACGCTTGTTCAAGGTTCGCAAAATCGAGGCTCGCCGGGTCCACCCAGGCGGCCATTTGGGTCATTTGCAGGCCATTATAGCCACAGGGGTTGATGCGCAGAAACGGCGCCAGGTCCATCTGGACGTTAAGGCTGACCCCGTGGAAGCTGCAGCCGCGCCTGACGCGCAAGCCGAGAGAGGCGATTTTGCGCCCCTCCACATAGACACCTGGCGCATCGGGGCGGGCGACTGCTGCTAGATTCCAGCGGCTGAGAAACTCGATCACGCAGTTCTCCAGCAAGCTCACCAGCTCGCGCACGCCTATGTGGAGGCGGCGCAGGTCGAGCAGCGGGTAGGCCACCAGCTGACCGGGGCCGTGGTAGGTTACCTGCCCTCCCCGGTCCGTCTGCACCACGGGAATATCCCCAGGGTTGAGCAGATGTTCGGGTCGACCGGCTTGGCCTTGGGTAAACACCGGCGGATGCTGCACCAACCACAGCTCATCGGCGGTCTGCGCGCTGCGCTGATCGGTAAAGTCGCGCATACGCTGCCACACTGCCTCATAGGGTTGGACGCCCAAGTAGCGCGTTAACAGGGGCTTGGCAAGAGCAGGATTCTCAGGGATGGACGACAACTTCAATGCCCTTTACAGCACCATCTGCACCGCAGGGTGTTTCTTTAAATCGACAAAAATGGCTTGCAATTGCTCGACACCTGTCGCGGTAATCGCGACATTGATCGACTCGTAGCGACCACCACTGCTCGCGCGGATTTTCACCGCAGTGCGGTCAAAATCCGGCGCGTGCCGCTCGAATATTTCGAGCACATATGAGCGGAAATGCTCCGAAGCTTCACCCATCACCCGGATGACGTAATCCGGGCAGGGAAACTCAATTTTGGGTGGAGGTAGGTCACTCATTACTCAAAAATACCTGTCAAAAACAGCACTAAGCTATCCCATAGGCGGGCAAAGAATCCCGCCTCTTCCACAGCAGTCAGAGCCACTAGTGGAGTTTTGTAAATCTCTTTCTCTTCCAGAATCACTCGCAGCTCGCCCAGAGCCTGCCCCTGAGTGATCGGTGCGGTAATGCGGCTGTCCACCACAACTTCCGCTTTTAATGCCTCACTGGCACCGCGGGGAATGGTGATGACGACATCTTTATCCACGCCGAGCGCCACTTCGTTGGCTTCGCCTTTCCAGACACGGGAGCGGCTCAACTCTTGGTTCTCGCTATAGAGGCTGTGAGTTTGGTAGAAGCGGAAACCGTAGGCTAACAGCTTGGAGGATTCCTCCGCGCGCACCGCTTCGGAGCGGGTGCCCATCACCACGGAAATCAGCCGCATCCCCTGACGCTCGGCCGAGGCAACTAAGCAGTAACCGGCCTCTTCGGTGTGGCCGGTTTTTAAACCGTCGACGGTTGGGTCGCGATGCAGCAGCAAGTTGCGGTTGGGCTGATTGATGCCGTTATAAGAGAAGTACTTCTCCGCGTAGAGCGAATAATGATCGGGATGGTCGTTAATCACCGCCCGCGCCAGGATGGCAAGGTCGCGCGCGGTGGTCACGTGCCCCTCTGCCGGCCAGCCGGTGGAGTTTTTAAAGTGAGATGAACGCATGCCAAGAAGCTGCGCGTAATGGTTCATCACTTCCGCAAACGCCGCCTCACTGCCAGCCAGATGCTCAGCCAGCGCAATCGAGGCATCGTTGCCCGACTGAATAATCACACCTTTGAGCAAATCCAGCACCGACGCTCGGGTGCCGACTTCAAGAAACATGGTGGAGCCACCGCTAGCGGTACCGCCGCGACGCCAGGCATCTTCACTAATCAGAATCTCATCGGTTTCTTTAAGCTTACCTCGCTCAACCTCCTCGGAAACGATATAAGCCGTGAGCATCTTGGTTAAGCTCGCCGGGGGCAGAGGAACGTCGGCGTTCTCCTCAATCAGAATCTCGCCCGTAGCGGCATCCATTACTACATAGGCAGTAGCGCTGACTTGAGGAGGAGACGGGATTATCAGAGGCGCGGCTTGGGAGACAGTGACAATGAAACTCAAGGACAGCAGCAGAATTCGATAGGGGAATTTCCAGGTCATGATCAATAAAAGCCCAGGTGTAATGAAATGAATCGCGCAAAGGCGCGCATTGTAGCAGCAATGCCGAGAAGCGAAAAATGCTTGGTTTCATCACCTCGGTTGGTACGATCAAGCCTCCTGAGAGCCGCGAAGCGGTACCAAGTTCACTGACACGGCGCCTTATGAGCGAACTTCTACTGCTATTTATTTCCGCCTTCGTTGCCGCCACGCTAGTTCCCATGGGCTCAGAGGTGGCGCTTTTTGCCCTGCTGCGCCAAGGCTTCGATCCTTTTCTCCTGGTCGCGGTTGCGACTCTGGGCAACACCGGCGGCGCACTGCTGAACTGGGTGCTGGGAAAATACCTTCAGCGCCTGAAAAACAAACGTTGGTTTTATTTTTCTGACAGCCAGGTGGGCAAAGCACAGGGCTATTTTCAGCGCTTCGGCCAATATTCTTTATTATTTTCCTGGCTCCCCGTGGTCGGTGACTTGCTCACCCTCGCGGCAGGAATATTCAATGTTCGCTTGGCGCCCTTCCTTATCCTGGTCGCGACCGGAAAATGTCTGCGCTATTTAGGTGTGGTGTACCTGGGTTTGACCATTTAACCTGGGTTTGACCATTTAA
>CAYZVN010000054.1:13171-20978 GCA_964482025.1 uncultured Saccharophagus sp.
ACCTGGGTTTGACCATTTAACCTGGGTTTGACCATTTAAACAGTTGGCAATTTCCGCAAAACCAGCTCTGGCAAGCGGAGCAATAAGGCGAGTGCGACAATTTGCCACATTGACCCTGTCCCCCTAACTCTTAGGATGGCAACTCCAATATCACGGATTGTCTGTTCATAATCATGGTGCCACTCCGACTTCACACGTTATCTTTACCCGCTTTTGTCTTTTTTCTATTTGTTTTCCCCAGCATTTCTATAGCGTCACACAAGGCGAAGCCGACCACTGCAACTGAAGAGGTGCTGGTTTGGGGCGAGCATAAAAGCAGCAGCCAAGCCGGCTACACCAACCCTACCAGCGTGCTGCTGCAAGAGGACTTGGCGAGCATCAATATCGCCACCACAGAAGACATGGTGAAGTACGAGCCCAGCGTCGTAATTCGACGGCGATTTATTGGTGACGCCAACGGCACTTTGGGTATACGCGGCTCCAATATGTTTCAAACCTCGCGCTCTATGGTGTTTGCCGATGGCGTGCCGCTGCATTATTTTTTGCAAACGCGCTGGAGCGGTGCCCCGCGCTGGACCATGGTCTCCGCCAGCGAGATCGCTCAGGTCGAAGTCATTTATGGACCTTTTTCCGCTGAATACAGCGGCAACGCCATGGGCGGCGTTATCTTGATTGAAACCGCTATTCCCCAAGAGCGGGAAGTCCACTTGGATGCGAGTTATTTTGCGCAAGATTTCTCGGCCTATGCATTTAGCGACACCCTCAACGGCCATAAGGCGTTCGCGTCTTACGCGGATAAAGTGGGCAACCTCAGCCTATACCTCTCCGTCAACCACCTGGAAAACGCATCGCAACCACAGATGTTTTATTACGGGAAAACCGGCACTGCGCCACCCGAAAACCCACAAGCCGCCTATGGCGGACAAGCGGACTACAACGAAGTGGGTGAGCCCGTCGCGGTTTACGGTGATAGCGGCATCATCGATAACACGACCGATAACCTAAAACTTAAGTTGGGTTACGATTTTGGGCGCTGGCAGTCCCTGCTCAACCTCGCCTATGAAGACCGCAAGTCGGTGACGGATGCGCCTAACGCCTACTTGCACTTAGGGACTGGTGAAACGCTTTGGCGCGGCGGCGTCACTGCGCACGGGCAAACCTTTAACATTCCCGCTGCGCGCTTCGGCATCAGCACAATGGACCGACGCAGTCTCTCGGCAGGCTTGCGCTTAAAAGGCGAGTTGAGCGCGCGCGCGCGTCTGGAAGCCAACTTAAACCGCTTCGCTATATTAGAAGATGAAACGCGCACCTCTGCGCGCAATCCACAAGACTCGGAATATTCTCCCCAAGGCTCCGTCAGCGATTTTGACAATACCGGCTGGAACACCGCTGAGCTGAAATTTTCCATCGATGACTTTGGTCTTAGCGGTTTAAATCTCATCAGCGGCGTCCGCTATGAAGCCTACGAATTGAATGCGCGAAGCTTTCTTTCAAATAATTACTCAGCGGGAAGTAGAGATCAAAAAACCAGCCACAGCGGTGGAAAGACGGATTTGAGTGCGGCGTTTGCGCAATTGAATTGGGATATAGCGCCTCAATGGGATATATCCATCGGCGGGCGCTACGAGCACTGGAACAGTCGCAATGGGTATTTCTGGGAGAATAATGCACAACAGGAACTCGAACGCTTGGCTGTTCCGGGGCAGTCGCAAGAAGCCTTTTCACCCAAATTTTCAGTCGGCTATAAACCGGAGGACCTTTGGATATTCCGCTACTCCATCGCCCGAGCTTACCGCTTTCCGATAACCGAAGAATTATTTTTACGCTTTAGAGATATACGCGGAGCGGGGACAGACGCCGATGCCACTCTGCAGCCAGAAAACGGTCTCCACCATAACCTGCTGTTGGAGCGCAGTCTCAGCAATGGTTATATACGGGTGAACCTGTTTCAAGAAACGATCAAAAACGTTATCGAAAATCAAACCAACACCCTAACCTCCGTCACCAGTTTTTTTCCTATCGATGAAGTGGAGGCTCGCGGCGCCGAGTTTATTCTCAATGCCTACGATGTCCTGATTAATCGCTTGGATACGCGCCTTAATGTCGCCTACACCGAAGCCGAAATTATCCGTAACGAGGCCAATCCTACGCGGATTGGCAAAATCCCACCGCGCATGCCCAGGTGGCGTGCTAACCTACTGGCGACTTATCACCTGAGCGATGCTTGGGATATAGGCGGCAGCATACAATATGCCAGCGCCAACTATGGCCGTGCCGACAATTTAGATACCCATGAAAACGTGTATGGCGCACAAGACGCCTACACTCTCTTAGGCGTCAAAACTAATTACCGCGTTAAACAGTGGAAGCTCAGTGTGGGAGTCGATAATCTCACCAACGAGCTTACTTATGTGGCGCACCCCTGGCCGGGGCGGACATTGTATTTTTCGCTGGCATGGGAGCTGTAAGATCGCACGAAGAACACCTCCCTTTAACTCGACAAAACGCAGACCAAAATGAACAAAAACACCTCTGCTTTGTTATACCGCACCCTGTGGCGCTGGCATTTTTACGCGGGGGTTTTTTGCCTGCCTTTTATCGTGACCCTGGCAATGTCTGGAACACTTTATTTATTCAAACCCCAAGTGGATGCCTGGATTGAGGCGCCCTATCGAGGCTTGCCAGAGACCGGCGCGCGCAGCACGGCCAACGAACAAATCGCCGCCGCCCTTGCAGCTCATCCGAACAGCCAGTTCGTCAATTATCAACTGCCGCAATCACCGCAGGATGCGGTGGTCATTACCCTGCAGCAAGCAGGTGAAAACCATCGGGTTTATGTACACCCGGTTACGCTGGCCGTTTTGCACAGCGCTCCGGCTAGCGGTGAGTTGATGCAGGTCGTGAAGCGGTTTCATGGCGAATTGCTCGCCGGTAACGCCGGCTCGATTCTGGTCGAGCTGGCCGGTAGTTGGGCAATCGTGCTGGTCATTACCGGGCTTTATTTGTGGTGGCCGCGCAGTGCGCGCGGCGCGGCGGGCGTTTTGTATCCGCGTCTGCGCCACGGCGGTCGGGTATTCTGGCGCGATCTACACGCGGTCACAGGTATCTGGATTGCCGGGTTCACACTGTTTCTGCTGATTAGCGGCCTACCCTGGGCGCTGGTGTGGGGCAGCGCATTCAAGGAACTCCGCCAGCTGAACAGCCCACACCACCATAGCGCAGCTCCGGCGGACTGGAGCTTGCGCAGCAGCGAGCCCGCCAACGCGGTGGAGCCTGCCAATGCGGTGAAGACGGCGACAATTCACCTGCCCGAAGTGCTGGTACAAAACGCGCTCGCCCTCAATTTCGCCCCGCCCGTTGAGCTGGCACCCGCCGATGTTCAAGCCAACACCTGGGTCGCCCGCTCACAGACGCAAAACCGGCCGCTGCGTGCCGATGCCTGGTTTGACGACAGCGGCGATCTCATCCGCACCCAAGATTTCGCCGAAAAGCCGGTGCTCGACCGCATTATCGGCACCGGCATAGCCGCCCACGAGGGGCAACTGTTCGGTTGGTTCAACCAGTTGCTCGGGGTATTCACCACCAGCGGGTTGATGCTGATGAGCCTTAGCGCCTTTATTCTCTGGCGTCGCCGCAAACCCAAAGATGCCTTGGGAGCCCCTCCACCACTGCCGAATGAGCGCGTCAGCAAAGTGGTGGGGGGCGTTATCCTGGTATTGGCGCTGCTGTTGCCGCTATTGGCGGCATCCATAGCGGTGATTTTGCTACTCGAATGCTTGGTGCTGAAACGCATTCAGGGCGCGAGACGCTGGCTGGGGCTGGCTCAAGGTTAAATTGACACGAAATGGGGCACGGTCGATTGTCCGTTTGTCTCGGTCTGTCTATCCTGACCGTGTCCTTATAGTCAAAGCCCTGTGGAAGTTCTCATGCGTTTTAGCGACCCTTGCGCCGCTGCTCTTTGCATTCTCAGCCTAGTGTTCGCCGTGAATGCGTCGTCCGGAGCAGATACAGCCGACCCCAAACAAGCGGAGAAAGCCGCGCTGGGCAATATTCTATTCAACGATACCTCGCTTTCGAATCCGCCCGGTCAGTCTTGTGCGACCTGTCACCGCCCGGATATGGCCTTCAGTGACGGCAAAGTCGTCAGCGAAGGGGCCAATGGCGCCTTAGGGGTGCGCAACACCCCGTCATTGATGTACGCCAAGTTCAGCGGAGCGTTTATCTATAACGAGTGGCGCAACACCTGGGAGGGCGGCCAATTTTGGGATGGCCGCGCTGACACCCTCGCCGAACAGGCTCTCGGCCCCCTGCTCAACCCCATCGAAATGGGCAACACTCCAGAAACCCTTGCAGCCAGCTTGCACAAGCTGAGCTATCAAAACCTGTTTGCGGAGATCTACGGCAAAGACGTATTTGCCAAAGACGAGACTTTGATGAATGCCGCCGCCGATGCGCTGCAGGCGTTTCAAATGACCGATACCTTTGCGCCCTTCACCTCAAAATTTGACTATGCCCAGCAGGGCCTGGTGGAACTCACAGAACAGGAGAAGCTGGGACGCAAACTTTATGACACCAAAGCCGCTTGCATGGACTGCCACACCGGCGTTACCGAGGGCAACAAACAGCTGTTCACCCACTTCAGCTATCACAATATCCTGACGCCACCCAATGTCGCGCTGAATAATGGCATTCCCGATCAGGGCGCAGCGCAGAACCCCAAACTAAATGAAGAAGAACGCAAGCTCGCGCAGGGCCGATTCAAAACCCCCACCATGCGCAATATCACCAAAACGGCGCCTTATATGCATAACGGCGTGTTTAAAACCTTGCGCGAAGTGATCGACTATTACAACGATGTGGGCGACCGCAAGCGCTGGGGCCTCTCAACCTTTCCCGAAACTCAAAGCAACTTGCTGCGTGCCAAACTTGATCTGACGGAAGCGGAAATCGAGGCGCTCATGGCTTTTCTTGAAACTCTTAGCGACGGCTATGAATTGCCGCCAAAGCCCTAGGCCGCCGCGTTCCCTAAACGTCTTCCCTACCGTAAAAATTACAACGTCGACCTAAAAACCAAATTGAAAGCCAAACCTGCGTCCCGCTGTCCTCTGCCTAAAAACGCTAGATTTCACTGACGAGCGGCAACCAGACTAATCGGCACGCGACTTGCTCAAATTCTACCGCCGCCCACTCATCGCCGATGATATGAGCGGTGCTACCTATGCCGCTGCCTATACTTTGGGTCTAATAATCGACTACCACATCGCCGTAATATATGGGCGTTAGAGTGGTCTTACTATTTGTTCCCTGATGTCCTGGCAAGATGACTGGACCGCGAAGCATGCTTTAACGACGACGATGTATAAAGGCGAAAGACTCAATAGTATTACCCACTTAATGGGAGCCGCCCTGGCACTTGCGGGGCTGATTATTTTAATCAGTCAAGCGGCCAACCAGGGACACCTAATGAAGGTCGTCAGTTTCAGCGTCTACGGCACATCGCTGTTTTTGCTCTACCTCCTCTCCACCCTCTATCACAGCTTTCGCGGGCGGGCGAAAGAGATTTTTCAAAAATTCGATCACGCCGCGATATACCTGCTGATCGCCGGAACCTACACCCCATTTCTCCTGGTTACCTTACATGGCCCCTGGGGTTGGTCGCTGTTTGGCATCATTTGGGGGCTGGCAATCGTTGGTATCGCCTTGGAGGCGACCTTAAAACCGCGCCGTGAATCTCTTTCGATCGCGCTCTATATCATTATGGGATGGCTTTGCCTGGTGGCGATAAAGCCACTAATGAGAGCACTAACATATGAGGGATTTTTGTGGCTTCTCGCCGGCGGGGTTTTTTATACGGCCGGCGTGATTTTTTATGTTCTCGATCATCGCCGCCCCTACTTTCATGCCATCTGGCATATTTTTGTCTTAGCGGGGAGCGTAAGCCACTATTTCGCAATTTTGCTGCACGTGCTCTAGCCGCGCAGCCCTTATTACCACATCAAATCATCGGGAATGACGTAATCCTTATAAGGATCGTCTTCCACTGCCTCTACCGTTTCGGCGTTGTAATTATCGACCAAAATCGCGTCTGGATCCCGCTGAGCAATTTTGTTGGCCACCACTCGCGGCACCAATTCGTAAGTTTCACCCAGTGCCACTATGGCTAAATGGCCGAGCACAATTTGGCGATGGACTTTCGCCGACACCCGCATCTTTTTGATTTTATTGGCGTGGGTAAAGTTGTACTCCATATCACCGGCGCCCGCACCTTTATTCTGTCGATGGTTTTCCACCAGCTGGCGAATCTGCGCCTGCAGCGCTTTTTGTTGCGCTTCTTGATCGCGCTGCCGGTTCAGCTCGCGGTCCCGCTCAGCCTTGGCTTCTCTTGCCGCCTGCGCAGCCGCTTTCACCTCATCCTGCTCGGACTGCCCGGTACGACGCGCCTGGTTGGCTTGCTTGCGCTTCTCTTTCTCTGCCTGCTTGGCTTTTTTGGCGTCGACCAAACCCGCCTTCAGCAACTGGTCTTTGAGGGATGTCATATAAAATCCTCGAACATTGAATGGGCAAAGCGCTCTATTCTAACCAATCCTTATGTCCGCACCCACATCTGAAGTCAACAACACCTGATGAGACCTACAGGCCGCAGAGTTCGCGCTTTCGCGCCGCCGGTAACGCCTTGAGCAAACGCTCCTCCCGCAGTGCTTCGGAGCGATCCGAAAACGCCCGGGTGTAAACCACCCGCAGCGGCCGTTGCGTACGAAAGTACTTAGCCCCACGCGCCCTCGCCTTGCCCTCAGCCACATCCTCATGTTCCCGCAACCGTCGCTGCACATCCCTGGCGATGCCTGTGTAAAGGCAGTTCTTATCCGTGAGGATCATATAGACGTACCAACTGCAATCCGCCACGTCAGTCCCCACCGCCACCACAGCCACTGCTACAACCAGACGACGATGAACAACCGCTTGATGAACCGCAGCCACCAGAACTGCAGCCGATGTGGCTGGCGCAATAAGAGGTACCCTGCGCACCGGGTCGTCGCTGGCAGTTTAATTGGAAAGTGAAACCGTCAGGAATATTCAGAATACTATCTAGCGCAAATAACCGTGGCAGACGGTGCGGCTTTACCAGTGAAATACGCTCGCGTTGACACGCCAACCTCCAGGCTAACTTGATTCCCCTCTGCGCAGAGGTCTGCGACTTCATCGCCTCCGCCGGCACATGATGCAAAAACCGACCGAACGCCTTTTTACAGAAATGCTGATACTGCATGGTGAATAAAATAAATTCATGCCAAACAACATCAACCGCTTGCGATGGCATGGATACCATGCTTTTTCCGGCCGCGTTACAAATATGAAAATAATCGCGCAAGCCCTCTATCACATCATTTGCTTGCGCTTCCGTCAGATGAGGATATTTGGCCTGCAAGCGATCACTGATAGTGCGAGGAAAAGTAAATTCATCTATATAACGGCGCCTCTTTGTCTCCATTAAATCAAGATTAGTATGTCGCACCACGGCATAAATACCGGCCGCGAACACGATCATTATCACGTACTCCATTGCGTCCTCACGTTTCCCAAATTATTTTTTTGGCGGTAAGCGCAGCTGTTTTTACCGTATGCATATGAAATCGAAGGTTTAATCCTTTCACGTTCCGGATAATTCCTCAGGTCTCACCGATTTCCTGAGATTCGCAGCATGCGAAGTATTGGCAACAAATTGCGCCTCCTTGGCGTCCGCTCTTTTTAATGCCTCCTGCAGAGATTTTCGCATATCATCTTTTGTCTTTTTGGGATTCATCTTGCT
>CAYZVN010000054.1:21078-22458 GCA_964482025.1 uncultured Saccharophagus sp.
TACTCAAACCCATAACTTCCATAGTATGAGCGAGTCCTTTCCGACGTGGGTCGCATGATTCTAATTTCATCAGCACCCAATATGGCGGCATACACCTGGGCAGAGTATGCAATCAGCTCGAACGACTTCATGCCCAATTTATCGTCTTTATACGGCGTTGACTCAATCAGGTTAATTTTCAAACCAGTATTGTGCGCAGTAGGCACTCCATAAGACAGACTGACCAACTTGCCGTTTTGCTTGAACGCTATGTCGAAGCGTTTGAAGAGCTTTTGATACGCTGGGTATTCCACCGTCCAAAACCAATCATTACGCCCGTGGGTGTCTTGCGTCGACCAGGCATCGGCGCTCTGGCAATCCGCTTGGGTAATTGGTGTTGCATAGAAAGACGGGAACCGCTGGGATGCGCGTTTGTATAACAGCGCCCTCAGCTCAACATAAAACTCCTTAACTTCTGCAACTCACCGCTAAAAGCGGTTTCTCTAGCCGTTCTCATATTGCTCCCTCATCATTAATAATTTCTACTTGCACCAGAAGAATACCCGCCATCAGTGCCATCACATTACCCCTAGCTTCGCCTATAGCGCTTTCTTCTGGCTCATATCTTTATCCATTGGAGCGACCCTCAAAGCCGCCTTTAAATAAGCCGCCGCTCCTGAATAATCACGCATCTGCTCACAAACTAAAACGAGCTGACTTAACACATGGAATTTCATTGGAGTGGTTTGATTTACCTGCTCCAACAGCGCCCTCGCCTCAGGATATTTTGCTTCAAGGCCAAGGATTGAAGACTCCAAGTACATGGTCGTAGCATTTTGCTGATCCACTTTTTTGCGTTGGGACAACCAGAATTTTGCTTGACTGATATTACGCAGCTGTAGATTTGCTTTTACGATAAGCTCAAACAGGTGCGACTCAATTGTCGCATCAGTGTTGCGACAATTGAGTCGGCTTGAGAACCCCGCCGTATGGCGGCCGTCACCACTAGGGGTGGTGGATAAGGCAAGTCGACGATGGGGATCATAACGCCAGTGGGCTGGAACGGGAGGTGTCTGGGGGAAATCTCTGGTTCCGCGACAGCACTGCACTGCCAACCGACCTACGTTTTGGAGCTTCTGGTCGATCTTGTCGTGGGCGAGCTGTTCAAGGCGTTGGTTCACCATCTGGGCTGTCCTGGTGTTCTAATTTTCTGCACCCAGATCGGAAAGCAAGCAGCAAGGGAGACCTAGAGTGGCGTTGAATATACCAGTTGGGTGACGGACTTAGAACTTGCAAAGATCGAAGCGGTTGATCTGCCTTGGTAAGGGGCCTAAAATTCTGCGGCCTCGGCGATACGAGGCACTCACCTAGCAAACATCGAATAGACCGTGGAATCACACC
>CAYZVN010000055.1:0-3686 GCA_964482025.1 uncultured Saccharophagus sp.
GGTGCCCAGTCTGCACTTGCTTGTGCTGCAGGGTACACTTGCTTTTCTGATGACGCGACAGGAAAATCAAGCCGAGTGCAAGGTAATAATGATAACTGGGGTCATTTTGGCTGGAATAACAGAGCGGACCGTTTTTATAACAATGGTAGAGTAAATAATAACTGCCTCTATGACGGCTACGACCAAAAAGGTAAGAAGTTTTTATTGAAGAGAAGGCATGCCCTCTATACTTCAGGTCCCTATATTCCAGACAGCCAAGTCACCGTCAACGCAGCATGGAAAAATATAGTTTCCTCCAATAAGTGGACCAGTGCAACAAAGGTGGCAAACTGTCCTAAGCAGTAATATCAATCAAGATCCCTCTTTTAGAGGGGTCTTTTCCATCCCTAGTGTCTATCTCAAAAAAAATATCTGGATCTTGGTAGCCGAATGGTTGGTGCAGGGATATTTTTAGGCTATTTCTTTATTAACTCAGTAATGCTCTCGTTTATTACGCATAGTCAATCTATGAGGCAGTAGATGTCCCGGCAACGCCTTTTGTTAAAACGGTGCGGTTATGGCTTGGCCGTAATGGTACTCGTGTTTTTCGCCTACTTATTATTGAGAGCCCCCAATACGGAAGACCCTCTATTGCCCGATGTGGTCGAAGTGTCTCAACCAGTGTTGGTGGAGCCCGCAGCGCTCAGTGCGATCAAGCCAGCAGAGGTGGTGCCCGCTGCAGCCCAGGTGATAGAGCATCAGGAGTTTGTTGAGCCTCTGCAAGAATTGTCTCTAACCGAAGAGCAATCGCGTGCGCTTTATGAGGCGGAAGAAAAAGCCGTTGCGCGCTGTATGAACGAGCGAGGGTTTGAGTATATCGAAAACACTTACCTTTCGAACGAAGAGCTTGACCCATGGGGTGCGGAGGTGGCGCGGGGCGATGTCGAGGTGGCGAGTGAGTTAGGCTATGGAATATCCACCTCATTAGATTCGGATGAACTGCCCTTATCACCCGATGCTAACCACGATTTGTACTCCAATCTCGACGAAACCACACAAGCGGCATGGGATGAGGCATTTGGTGGAAAAGTGCCGGATCTTAATAATCCTGCCAAAGACAGTACAGGGGTGTATGTTGATGTGCCGGGGTTTGGTGTGATTGCTTGGGATACCGAGTCCTGTCTGGCAGCAGCTCGGCGCGCGGTTTATGGCGATGATGTTGGGCAGGTGCAGAGGGAAGTGCTGGAAATGCAGCTCTTGGAAAAAGTAGACGCTCTTATTGAAGAGGATGAGAGTTATCAAAGTGCACTACAAGATTGGCGCGATTGCATGGCTGGAGCAGGCCTGACCTACCGGTATCCGGGTGAACCAGGCGATGGTTTGAGACAACAGTTTCAGCAGGGAGCAATCGATCGTGCAGCATTGGTGGAGAGGGAAATTCAGCTAGCGACACAAGATGCGCAATGCTTCCAGACAGCAGGATTAGCAGCAGCGCGCCTTGAGGCTGAGCGTCGAGCCGACGCCGCTGTGCGTGAAAAGTACGGTGAAGATATCGAGGGGCTGGCTCTAAGCCAGAGTGCGGCGATACAGCGGGCGGAGCAGCTGTTATCAGGCAGTATGAATTGAGGGGAAAGGCACCGTTCATACAAGGCACAAATACCACTTGCTGTGTATTTGTGCCTTTTCTATCGGGGCTCCCAGCCCGCGAGACGGTTTCTCGCCATATTTTGTTTTTAGCGGAAATTCAAGGATACTGTCGGGTCAACATACTGTAGCTGTTATACGAGAGGCAGAAATGTTACCTATCACCGCCAAAGTCGCGATTCCCGATGAGGAGATCGAGCTGACCGCTGTGCGCGCTCAGGGGGCGGGTGGGCAGAATGTCAATAAGGTGTCGTCGGCGATTCACTTACGTTTCGATATTCCTAGCTCCAGTTTGCCGGACTTCTACAAGACGCGCCTGTTGGCGTTAAAGGATAGTCGCATTACCAAGGAGGGTGTGTTGGTTATCAAGGCCCAGCAATTTCGCACTCAGGAAAAAAACCGGGAAGATGCGCTGGCGCGTTTGCAGGAATTGATCAGAAACGCCGGCAAGGTACAAAAAACCCGCTACGCCACCAAACCTAGTAAAAGCAGCAAGGAAAGGCGCTTGAACGAAAAAAACCTGCGCGGAAAAATCAAATCGCTGCGGGGCAGGGTGGATGACTCGTGAGTGGCGGCCGGTATTAAAACGCTATTGACGTTTAGTGCTCTACAAACTTCTGATTCTCTCTTCCTAAACATTCCCACTGTTGAATATTGCCTCCGTTTTCGTTGCTCCATTTTTCGACATCCAAACATTTTCCGCTGTGCTTAGAGACTAACGAAAAAGAGCTATCGTCATGATGTTGAAATTGCCAGAGTTGGTTGTCGGAACCATTGCAGGGCCACTGTAATATGTTAGCGCCATCTTCTGTGCTGGCGGAGGCAACATCAAGACATTGGCTGCTGTGTAAGGCTTTAATTTGAAAGTACCCCGGCTCTAGCTCAGAAAAACGCCAGCGCTGGTTATGGCCTTGGCCACAAGTCCATTGCAAAATATTGGACCGTTGAGAGAGGCTAGCATCCGATACGTCTAAACATTTTTTGCTGTGACGTGATTGGATGCGCACTTCCTCCATACCGCTTCCAAATAGCTCGCCAGTAGACGTATCAACAGCAATTCGGGTGGACCAATTTAAGGCCATGGTGTCTCGGCTAGGGAAGGTTAACGGTAGCCATACGTATTTAGAGTCTTGGTAGGTTGGGTCCAACCAGCGATCACCTAAATATAAATACGACGTGGTTTCGCTGCCTTCGATAGGCAAAATGTAGGTAGGCTGTGAATCGTAGGTGGTGCCGTTGCCTATGGCTTTGGTCGAACTCCAAGCGCCTGAAAGGCTGGTAGCTGTGCCGTAGCGAGCTTGGTTTGGGTCCCATCCCGATGTTCCTGAAGTCAGGAGAAAATAAATACCATCGCGTTTTACCAGGGCAGGGGCTTCTCGATGTTGGCCCACCCAAATTTTTTGCACAAGGTGGGAAATTTGTGTGTAGTCGTCGGTTAAGCGATATAAATGTAAATCGGCATTTTCATTGGCGGCCGAGAGAAAGTAGGCTGCGCCGTCATCATCCACAAATGCGGTGCTGTCGCGTGACATATGATTAAGCGGGCGGAAGCTGCCCAGGTAACGATAATCCTCATCAATGCGATCCGCTACCGCCACAGCTGCGCGAGCTTGAGCGTAATTATCGCCTCCTTCTTTATGCATCCACATAATGAACTGCCCGGTTCTTTTGTTGTGGATGATTTTTGGACGTTCGATTTTGGCGTAATTCAAATCGGGGTCCGATTTGTCCGTCAGAATATCCTTGATAAACTCCCAATCTTTTAAATTGCGCGAACGATACAGGCTGACGCTTTTAAAGGATTGGTTGTCATAACGATTTTCGCCGTACCAATAATAAAACTCTCCGACTTTAATCATGCCTGCGCCATGGGCATGCAAAATATTGCCATCGGTATCCCGCAGAGTTACACCGTTTTCGATGACGGAGGGTGAAAATCCGGCGGAGGCTGCGGCCATCCAAGGCTCTAAAGGTTCACCACTGGAAGATGAAGAGCTGCTTGAAGAGGAAGAGCTAGACGTAGAAGAGCTTGAACTCGACGATGTACTGGAGCTGGATGATGT
>CAYZVN010000055.1:3786-17478 GCA_964482025.1 uncultured Saccharophagus sp.
GATGTACTGGAGCTGGATGATGTGGCAGAGCTTGACGATGACGTTGAGCTCGAAGACGTACTCGAGCTTGATGATGTTGGGTCTTGGTCGCCACCACAGCCAATTAACCCAAAGCACAACAGAATGGTTAAACCGCTAAGGCGTATATTGGAATGTGTCATGGCGCTTGTTTCTCAAAAAAGTAAAGAGAATCTTGCCGAGTTTTAGAAGTAATGTCTGTGATGGTGATTCAAGTAACGGTGAGTCAATAGAGCCGGGTATTCAGGATAGAAAGGTGATTTTCTGTTAAACACAACCCAAAAACCGCTAAGCGGCTTTTGGGGATTTAGTGTCTGCTATGCAGGCCTATCGAACGATAGTGAGCGAAGGTAAGCGGAAAAATCAAATCACTGCGGAGGAGGGTCTTGGACGCCTAGGCGGAGCGGCTCAGCCGTGTCGTCGTGCAGCCACTCACGCCACATGGCCACCAGCAGTGCCATTAATACCGGGCCCACAAACAGACCTACCAGTCCCATGGTTTTGACGCCGCCGATCAAGCCGAAGAAGGTGGGTAAGAACGGGAGCTTGATCGGGCCGCCTACCAGTCTTGGCCGCAGCGTCTTATCGACGATGAATAATTCCACACTGCCCCAAACGAACAGCGCCACGCCTGCGGTCACATTGCCGGTGCCTACTAGATAGACCGAAATCAGGGTAAAACTGATCGGCGCGCCACCGGGAATTAAGGCCATAAAGCCCGTTAACATACCAAACGCGACCGGCGATGGGACGCCGGCGATCCAGTAGGCGATGCCCAGTACTACACCTTCGCCCGCCGCAATCAATCCCATGCCGATGACCGTGGAGCTAACCGTTGCCGGCACTACCCGCGAGAAGCGCCGCCAGCGAGCCGGCAGAATGCGCTCGCCCAGACGGTCCACTTGGGCCGCCAGGGAGTGGCCGTCTTTATAGAGGAAAAACAGGGTGATCAGCATAAACAGCAAGGTCAACAACAAGCTGGCGATACTGCTGCTCAAAGACCAGACCCATTTGGAAATGCCGCCGATGTTCTGACCGCTCACAAGGCTGAGGATATAAGCGGGGGCGTGGGGCTCGTTTAGGTACAGGTTCCACTTCTCCGCCAGCCATTCACCGCCGCCGGGCAAATCCACCAGCCATTGGGGCGCGGGCATGCCGTGCTGGTTGCCTATGTGAAACCAGTGGATCCAGCTACTGACTTCCTGGAAGGCATAGGCGATGGCGACGGAGATGGGGATGATCAGGCAGAGCAGAATCAGCCCCACAGCGATGCTTGCCGCGAGAATGCGGCGATTGCCGCAGGCTTCAAGCATGCTCTGGTACAGCGGCCAGCTGGCAAAACAAATAATGAGGGCAGCCAGCACTGGCACTACGAAGCCGCTGAAGAAAAACACTCCGGCGACCAGCACCAATACCAGCAAAACGCGGGCGACGGTGTTGTCGTTAAAGATTGGATTCACAAGTGGTCTCGTCACGAGTAAGGCGGATTGTTTGACAATGTGCAGATGCAAGTCGCGAAATGCTAAGAGCGCCTGATCATCAAGAGTGTAGCGCGTGATTCGACGCCAGCGGAGGATGATAACGCACTGAGGAATAGCTGCACAGACACTTCTAAATCCCGGTATCGGCCTTAATGGTTTGCCGGCGGTGGATAAGCACTTGTTCGCGTCAACTTTCCACTAGTGTTTCGTCTTGCATTTTTGCGCTGGGTTGGTGGGGGGTTTGCGGTTTTGCGTTTGCGGAGGTGTGATAAGCGCTCTGACTCGACTTTGTGGCCGGATTCGCTTGCACACGATCGCATATCCTAAAGAATGACTGCCTGCGCTTTGCTGAGTGTTTCCGGGTTGAACAAGCCACCGAGTACATCGGTTAAGCCAAAGGCAGCGGGACAGATGGTGAGGTCGGTCGCCACCAAAATCAAAACGGTTAAGCCAAGCGCGGCCAATAACAGCCAGCGGCGGTAGAGCAGAGCGCGATACTGGTCGGCGACCGACACAGTCGACAAGCCTGGCACTGCTACATTGACCTCTGCCGAATTCATGGTGCGGCGCGACTTACCGCAACGCTTGCGGATTTATCCGGCCTCATTTCGACCCAGTAAATGCCTTGAAAGGGCACCGGCTGAAAATCCCGATAAAAATCCGCCAGCAAACGCTCCGGCTCCATATCCGCGAACGTTTCCGGGTGGAGCCACTTCGCCATGGCGGCGAGGGCGGTGACATTGAAGGGCGAGTTATAGAAGTGATGCCACACGCCGAACATCTCGCCTTTTTGCACTGCAGTGAGATTGCGTACCAGCATGGCGTTGGCGGCGCGTTGGAGAGAATCGCGGGCCTGGGCTTCGCTGACATCCGGCCCCAACAGCACATACGGACTGGCAGCGCTGCTTTGATTGGCCGAGCCTATGGCGGTGGCGAGATAGCGGTCCGGTTGCTGGCTCAGCAAATGTTCGATATTCACGTTGCCGACATCGCCAGGGATCAACTCGGCGCCTATATGTCGGCCGCCGGCGGCCTGCAGCAAGGTGCCGAGCATGGTATTGCCCATGGTTTCGCAGCATTCCGGGAAGAGCCCGACTTTGCTGTGCAGAAACACGGCGGGGCGTTTTTGTTTGGGGATAGGAATCACGCGGTCACGCACGGTTTTCAGGATTTTGTTATAGCGTTTGTCAAACGCCTGCGCCGCTTCTTCGTTGCCAAATAACTGGCCGAGAATCTGGACGCTTTGCTGCGTGTGTTTTAGCGGCGCCTCACGAAAATCGATAAAGACCACCGGAATACCGGCGGCCTCCAATTGTTTGAGCATGGCTTTATCGCGCGGCGATGGGCCGTGACCGCTGATGCCGAAGAGCGCGACGTCGGGCATCAGACTGATGGTTTTTTCCACGCTGAAACTGGAAGCCTCTCCCTTGCCGACCAAAGGAATCGTGTCTATGGCGGGAAAGTGCCTGGCGTACACCGCCCAGGTGGCTGGATCGTATTGTTTGAGGTCTGCTTGCATGCCTTTGATCCGGCTGATGGCCGCATCTTCCACCACTATGCCCAAGGCGGGAATAAACCGGCTTTCGCCCAAAATCAGGCCGTCGATTTTTTTCGCCACCGTCACTTGGCGACCGAGAATATCGGTGACTTGGTGCGACTCTTTTGCTGCGTGCGCCAAACTTATGAAAGGCAACAGCAGCAAACTTAAGCTGCAGAGAAAAAATTTAACAGATTCCATTGACTACCTCGTAAGGGGTTCGGCCCGATAAAACAACTGGTAAACATAACGCCCGGTCAGCAGGATTACAGTGATGCTAAGCACCATAATGCCGGTCCACTGAAAAAGGTTGGCGTAACCGGCGGCTTCCACAATGGGTTGGGTAATTAAAGGGCATATAAATTGACCGACAAAAAAGCAGGTGGTCAGTCCACCCATTACCCGTCCGCGCAGCGTCGGTGGGGTCGCCGACAGCAGCCAGATAACCACATTGGGGCGCATCAAACCTAAACCTATACCGCTTAAGCTTAGCGCCAATAAGGCGAGTGCTGGATTATTCACACTGCCCAGCGTGCCGTAGCCCATGGCTAACGCTAGCAAGCCGATGCCATGCAGCAGCGGAAAACTGAGTCGCGCTTGAAACCGGTGATACAACAGCGAGCAGCTGGACATCACCAGCAGCATAAACGCGATGGCCAGGCCTGCGTACAGGCCACTGGTGATACCAATTTCTGCCGCGTAGAACGGCAGATGCACCGGCACCATATACAGCAGCAACAATTCGACGACCGCGAGGGCATAACACCAGATGGTTAAAGCGCCAGGCTTCGCAGTGTCGTTGCCGCCATGGCCTTGTGGAAAAGGTTTATGAATAACGGGCTCATGAATAAACAACAGTAGCGCGGGTAACACTAAAAACGCTAAACCGTATAGCGCAAACGGCGAGGTCCAGTGCCATTCCGCCAGCACGCCGCCCAAGGCGACAAACGCAACTCCGCCAAAGCCGCCGAAGGCGGCCATCAGGCCCATATAGCGACTGCGTTCCATGCCTTGAAAATAATCCGCCACCAAAGTCGTGCAGGTCACCATCACGCCCGCAACCGCCAGCCCGAGCAAAATACGGCTAATCAACAGACCGTAGAGCGAATGTTCGAGAAAATAACCGGCCACACCCGTTATGCCATAGGCGATAGCGGCGCTAACCAGCAGTTTTTTCTTTTGCCAGCGATCCAGCAGCAGGCCAATCAAAGGCGCGCCCAAGGCGATCATCAAGCCCGGTACGGCTAACACCATTTTCACCAGAAACTCCGCCTGGGCGATGGAGGCAAAGGCTTTTTCCATCGCCGGCAGAGCGGGCGCTATGGTGGCGCCGGCCATTACCGTCATGGTGCTGGCCAGCAGGAGCGTGATATTGCGCGCTCGGAGGGACTGTGTCTTCATCAATCAGCTCCTCTTACTAAGGCCGAATGCGCGCGCGGACAGATCGCGTCGCTTTTTGGTAATCCGCAAACAACTCTGCCTCATCAAATCGCGTGCTGCGCCCCTCATGTACGACCAGCTCGCCGGCCACCATAACGGTGTCCACATCTCGGCTGCCGCCCGCGACCAGAAAAGTGCGCAATGGATGATTGCTGCCGTAGTAGCGCCAGTCGTCCATCTCCACCAACACTAGATCCGCTTGCTTGCCGGGTTCGACGGAGCCGATTTTGTCGCCCCAGCCCAGGGCGTTGGCGCCATTGCGGGTCGCCGTTAGCAGGGCGGTGGTGGGCGGGCAGGTGGTGTTGTCATTAGTGGCTTCGTTGTGGCCGAGGTGAGCGGCACGCATGGCCTCCGCCATACCGCCGATATAGGTAATGCCGCCATCGGTACTGCAAGAAAGCGGCGCACCATCGCGCAGGAATCGGGCGATTTGGCGAGTTTCGCTGGTGCTGCTCTCGCCGATCATGCCGTAGTGGGCGGGGGCGTGGCAGATGTGCACGCCGGTTTCCAGCAGGCGCTGATATTCCGGCTCCGTGGCATGGTTGGTGTGCACCGCAATCAGTCGGTTGGTGAGCAGGCCGAGGGCGTCAAACCGTTCAATCGCGGTGCGGCCAAATACCGCTTTTACCGCTGCCGCCTCATTGCGCAGCGGGGCCAGATGAGTGGCGTAGGGCGATTGGTAACGCGCGGCTATATCGCCCATAGCGATGAGCTGTTCATCGGAACTGCCAAAAGCGCCCATCACCGACGGCATGCCACCAACCAACCCCGAGGCGTGATGATTCCAGCGATCCATCAAGGCTTCCCAGTCGTCGATCTGCTCTTGAGTGTCGGCAATCTTTTTATAGGTGCTGGCGCCGGCGGGCAGCATGATATCGGACCCCCAGCGACTGACGCGGATGCGCATACCGAGATCCAGCGCCGCCTGGGCCATGCCGTCGGCGGTGTTGGCCGAGCCCACATCGCCCAAGGCAGTAGTGCCGGAGCGCAGCTGCGTCCATAAACTCCAGCGGGCGATGGCCACGGCTTCATCCGGTGTAAGGCGTTTGCCCACCCCGGAGATAAAGCCAAACATGGCGCCCAGTGCTTCGATATCGCCACCTTGGGCGTAGGGAGTGAGCTGGAGGTGTGAATCGTCTGGCTGTTCGTCGTTGGGAGCCGCGAGGCTTTCGTGCCAGTGGGGATTAACGAACCCGGGCAGCACCAGTTTGCCGCTGGCATTTAATAGCTGATCGCAATCGGGTTCGTTATCTCCAACAGCGCCTATGGCCGCGATGCGGTTACCCACGACCTGCACCCAGCTATTGGCGATATAAGGTTGCGCGGGGTTGGCAGTGTAGAGAAAGCCGCCGCGGATCAGATAGCGTTTTGTCGACTTCGTTGCCGACAATTGTTTGGATTGTTGTTCCCGCCACGTATTTTTCCCCACTGCGTGCAAAATAAAATTGTCTGCCGCTGATGCGGCCGTCGAGCCGAGTGCATGAATGTTTAATGGCGAAGAAAAATGCCGCAGGCAGGAACAGCTCATGCCTCAGTCCCGCTTGCGATTTTTGCCTCCTGCTCGGCGAACAATCCGCCTCGTTGCATGGCCAATAAAGCGTCTTTTGTCGCTTGGATTGTGTGCTCGATATGGGCAGCAGTATGGGCGCCGCTAAGGAAATTGACGTCCCGCCGCAGTAGCACACCGCGCGCTGCCATCTCGGCAACGAAGGGTTCGGCGAACTTCACATGCTCCTGTGGATTGCGGGAGAACAGGAACATAGGAATGGCATCGTAACCGACGATGGTTAAAGGCGTACCTAATTCTGCAGCGACCGCGTTGATGCCATTTTTTAATTGACGGCCGAGCTTGGAAATATGCTGGATATAACCGCTGCTGCGATATTCGTCGAGGGCGGCAACGCACACTTCCAGCGACAGCATCTCGCCACCGAAAGTGGTGGATACCTGCAGTTTTTCCATCTGCGTCATTAATTCCCGGCGGCCGGTAACGGCAGATAAGGGCATGCCGGCGGCTAGGCCTTTTGATAAGGTCACCAGATCGGCGCGCACATTAAAATATTCCTGGGCGCCGCCGAGGGCTAAACGAAAACCAGTAACGACTTCGTCCAAAATAAACAAAATGTCTTTTGCTTTGCAGAGATCCCGCAACTGATGGACGAATTCGGCTGTCAGGGTGCGATTGTAGGGCACCGACAATAAAACCGCGGCCAATTGCTCGCTTTCTTTGCCGATCAGCTCCAGCAAGGGTTGTTCGTCCTGGGGTGTGAATAAGGGCATGCGGTGGGTATAACGTTGGATGATTTCCGGTACGCCGGGGGTGTCAAACATATAGTGGTCGTGCCAGCCGTTGTAGCCGACGGTGACAATTTTTTCTTTGCCGGTGATAAAACGGGCCAAACGCACAGCGGCGGAGTTGGCGTCGGCACCGGTTTTAAAGAAGCGCACCTGCTCCGCACCGGGAATAACTTCCGTCAGCGCGCGGGCGGCGGTAATTTCCACCGGAGTCGGCAGCGAGTGAATAATCCCGCTGGCCAGATTATGGGTAATGGCGTTGACCACCGCCGGATGATTGTGACCCAACGCGTTGGCACCCAGGCCGCAGATGTAATCGATATAGCGATTGCCATCCACGTCTGTCACTTCCGCACCTTGGCCGCTTTGCAAGTACACCGGAAATCGGCCCAGCGCAAATTGCTCGGGTTTTTTCATCATGGATTGGGTAAATCCCGCCACTAATTCGCGGCCCTCGACCATAAGTTGTTGCGAGTGGGTGAAATTCAATGTCGGTTTTTGCTCAGTTGATGCGTTCATAAAAAGGATCCTTCGATTAACAACCCAGAGTTGCGCCGCCATCTACCAGAATGGATTCCATGGTGATATGCGCGGCGTTAGAAGACAGCAAAAAAAGCACCACCGCTGCGATATTTTCCGCAGAGGCAATGCGTTGCAAGGGAATGCCAAGACGATAATGTTCCGGCGAACCGGCGATGACGTTTTTTGCACCTTGTGCATCCGCCCATAATTGCCGTTGCATAGCGGTG
The DNA here is from genome assembly GCA_964482025.1 of uncultured Saccharophagus sp. Classification (GTDB taxonomy): domain Bacteria; phylum Pseudomonadota; class Gammaproteobacteria; order Pseudomonadales; family Cellvibrionaceae; genus UBA5868. Next base: position 11,307 of record CAYZVN010000055.1, read on the forward strand.
TCGGTTGAGCCGGGCGCGACAATATTGCAGCGGATATTGGCATGCGCCAATTCCAGTCCCAGGCATTTCAGCATCTGCGAGGTAGCGGCTTTCGAGGCGGCGTAAGCGCCCATCCCCATACGCGGTACCGAGGCGGCGTTGGAGCTCACCGCAACAATGGTGCCGCGCCGACGCGTCAGCATGCGCCGCCCCACGGCGCGGCACACATTAAAAGCGCCGGTGGTATTCACCGCGAACGTGCGCTGCCAATCGTCATCACTGCACTCAAGCAGCGACGCCATGCGCAAAATGCCGGCGACGTTGATCAGATAATCAATGTCGCCAAGCTGATTTTCTACAGCGCTAATGGTTTGATCGACCGCGCGGCTGTCGGTTACATCCACGACAAATTGATCGTCGTCAGCGGCGGAAAATTCGATATCCAAGGCGGCAACCTTTGCCCCAGAGTTTCTCAGAGCATCTGTAACCGCTTTGCCGATGCCGCGACCTGCGCCCGTGACCACGGCGACTTTTTGCTGAAATTCGGAGGTGTGCATTTAATACACCTGATCCATAATGCGATGGCGCTGCTGATGGTAGGTTTCTTCATCCTGACCGCGATGCCAGTAGGGCACGGCGTAAAGCGCACTTTTGCGCAGGCCATAGGTGTGGCGCAAATAATCCCGCACCGCCAATACGGAATGGTTTTCACCCGCGACAAACGTCGAGAGGGAGCCTTCGGCAAGTGGTAGGCGCGCCTGTTGAATGGCCTGCATTAGGGTGTTGTCACTGGCGTTTACGCCGGGTTTGCGCTGCACCCACTGAAGTTGAATTTGCGTATTGTTGTCGACGCTCTGGCGAAAATCCTGGTGATCGATTTCGATTATGGCGTGGCCCTGGGCCCGCCGGGGAAGAGATTCCAATAACGCGCAAATCGCCGGCAGCGCAGTCAGATCGCCGGCAATAAGGTGCTGCGCGGCAGGCGCTAATAACGGATCCGGACCACCGGGGCCGGCGACGCCGAGAAAGTCTCCAGCCATAGCATTTAACGCCCAACCGGAGGCGGGGCTATCGGCGCCGTGGAGGACAAAATCAATATCCAGTTCGTTAGTGGTGCGGCAATAGCGCCGCACGCTGTAGGTGCGCGTGATCGGTCGCAAATGCGCGGGTGGCCAAACCGGCCCTTTCGGACCAAGGGCTGGCAATACCGGTTTATGCTGGTCGTGTCGGGGCAAAAATACTTTGATATGAGCGCCGTTGCGATCTTCGGGAAAGCCGTGCAGATCGGTGCCGCTCAGCGTAATACGGCGCATGGCATCGCTAAGAAATTGGGTGCGCACCACCTGCAGCAAGCGCGGCGGTGCGCGTTTGACCGGCGCGGCGGCGGGAGCGGTTTGCTCAATGACGTCAGGCGGGCTCATAAAGTCCTCGTTGATGATGGGTTTGGTAATGCGGCGCGGGAATAAGGCCTTGCTCAATGGCTACCGCTAAATACGCATTAAAGTCGTGATGATCAATTTCCGGCAGATCAATATTGCAGGCTTTTAAATGCGCGCGAGACGCTTGATCCCGAATCTCCGGAAGCATCATTTTCTTTGGCTCAGTACCACTGCGCTGCTGGAAAAACCCCAGCATTGCCCGATCCTCCGGATGTGGACTTGTGGCTAAACGCGCACACCAATCCTCTATGCTCATGAAAGCTAATGGAAAACCTGCTTCCGCTAGCCAGCGGCCCACATCCTGCAGTGCCACGGCTGTTGGCGGCATGATATTCAGAACCGGATTTGTCACCATTTTTTGCTCGCCTGTCTGCAGGGCGTTGGCCACAATAAAACGCGCGACCAAATCCACCGGCGTCCAGGGTTCGCGAATGGGTAGAGAGGGGAAGGCTGCATTGCGCACACTGGTGGCGGCAATATTCCAGACCAGATCTTTATCGTTGACGGCGGCGCTGTGGAAATCTCCCACTACGCGAGCAAGTCGATAAACATTCACGTTATAGCCTTTTCCGTGTGCAATCTGCACGCTACGTTCGGCGGCCCACTTGCTCTGCTGATAGCCATCGGATAAGCCGTCGTGCCAGGGAACAAAGTCTTCTGGCAAACCGCTGGTCGGCGCTACGGCAATGGTGGAAATTAAATGAAAAGGTACACCCTTTATGGCCGCGATTCGCAGCAGAGTTTGCGTGCTCAGCACATTGGCGGCGCGCAGGGACTGGTAATCACGCATGACACTGGTATTGGCGGCGTTGTGAAAAACGGCGTCGCAGCGCAGTGCCAATTGTTGAAAATCCTCGCGGCTTAAATCGAAACCCGGTTGCTCCAGATCTGCTAAGAGAATTTCAATCTTCTCGTGCAGGTGGCTGACCGCGAGCCGCTGCTTTGCCAAAGCCTGAACAATTTTGCGTAGCGCGTTTTCCACGGAGCTGGCGCGTACCAAGCAAATCAGGGTTGCATCGCATGCGTGCAGTAATTGATGCAGAAGCTGCGCACCGACAAACCCGGTGACGCCGGTTAGTAAAATGGCTTTGCAATCCTTCAGCGGTTTTATCTGCTGTTCATCTGCCGGTAACAGCTCGGTCTGAAAGTGGGCAATATCCGCATGCACAATCTCCTTTATGTGAACGTTTTCTTCCGGCATCGATTGTTGCGCAAGTGCGAAAGCCAATTGGCGCACCGTGGGATGCTCAAACAATAAAGTGACCGCGATCTCCCGCTGCAACGCAGCGGACAAACGGTTCGCCACTTGAATGGTCTGCAGCGATTGGCCACCGAGCATAAAAAAGTCGTCATCGGAGTTGATGGCGGTAATGCCCAGCACTTGCTGCCAAGTTTGAATCACCAGCTGTTCTTCGACAGAAAGATTCTCCGGCACTATCGATGTAGCGTCCGCTGCTGCGAGTGCCGCAAGTGCTTTACGATCCACTTTTCCCGCTGCATTTTGGAGCAGGCGCGATAGCCATTCGACACGGGTTGGGAGCATAGGCGCCGGCAATAACGCACTCAGTTGCTGACGCAGAGTTTGTACATCAAAGCGATTACCTTCATCGGTCGCCACCATAAATGCGGTCAGAGATTTTTGTTCGCCACTCCTGTTAGGAATAACCACGGCGACCTCCTTGGCCAAGCCGAGGGAAAGAATCGCCGATTCAATTTCCACAGGATTGATGCGATGGCCGCTGATTTTCACTTCCGCGTCCAGTCGTCCCAAATATTCCACTGTACCCAGTGCGGTGATTTGCGCCCGGTCACCGGTGAAATAACCGTACTGCTTTTGCTGCTGCCAAGGAAATTGCAAGGAGCGAAAACGTGCGGCACTGACTTCCGGCATATTTTTGTAGCCGGCGCCAATGCCGCCGCCCAGAATCACCAGCTCGCCGGCCTCATCACGCTGCAGAATTCGGCCCTGTCGATCCACCACCGCAAGCTGGCGGCCGGGGAGGGGTGCGCCTATGGAGATTGGTTGATCCTTTAAAAGCTGCGCGCAACTTGCCACCACTGTAGCCTCGCTGGGGCCGTAGGTGTTCAACAGCCGCACCTGGGAGGTCTCCAGTTGATGCCACTGACGCACTCGCTCCGGCAGGGCCGCTTCACCACCGATGATGACCGTGTGTACGGCTGGAGGAAGAGGGGTATTGGTCGAGTGACAGAAAAATACCAGCTCGTGCCAATAGGCAGTGGGTAAATCCAATACGGAAATCTTCCAGCGTGCGCAGGTGTCGAGAAATATGGCCACGGAATCCAGCATGGATTCGCCGCGAATGACCAAAGTGGCGCCCTGGCAAAGGGTGACAAAAATTTCCTCCACGCTCGCATCAAAATGGAGAGGCGCGTACTGCAGTACGCGATCCTTTGCGCGGATGTCATATGTGGCGGCCGCGCCGAGGACAAATTCCGCCAGCGCGCGGCGCCCCACCATAACGCCCTTGGGCGCACCCGTAGAGCCCGAGGTATAAATTAAATAGGCGAGGGTATCGTCAGGAATATCGCACTCATTGTCATCACGCGGTTGTGTGTGTATTAGCGAGGTGTAGCTAACCGCTGTATGAGTAGTTTTATCGGCGACGACAAGCGTTGGCTGCGCATCCTGCAAAATACGCTGATTTCGCGCTTGGGGGCCTTTGGGATCCAAAAACACATAGGGCGCGCCAGCCATTAGACAGCCGAGACAACTCACGATGGCCGCTTCGCCGCGCGGTAGGTCTAAGGCCACAACATCCGCAGGGTTCACGTGTTGGTGCTTTAGGCCCTGTGCAAATCGACGTGCCTTTTCACTGAGGGCGGCGAAGCTGATTTGCACATCGCCATCCACCAGCGCGATAGCGTGTGGATTTTTGCTTACCTGCTCAGCAAATAATTGCAACACCGAAGGCCGGGGGCTTTGCAATTCCGCCCCTGCCAGCCAAGCAAATGATTCAACCGCAAGCTGCACCGGCTGGGAGGGACTTTCCAGAAATTTAAGAATGTTTTCTTGGTAGAGCGCTAATTGCTTCTCGGTATAGCGGTGCGGGTTGGCCTCTATATCAAAGCGCAGACGATTATCCGGTTGGAGCACAAACGCAAATGAAATATCTTCCACCGGGCCAGTGGCAAGATTGCACACCTTTAGCTCGCAATTGCCAAAACGCAGCTGCCGGTCAAAGGGCATGATATTCACCACCGGGCCGTAAAGTCTTTTATCGCCTCCCACCGCCTTGAGATCGCGGCGCAGATGTTCGTAGCGATAGCGTTGATGGGGTCGGCAGAGCCTCTGTTCACTGGCGACTTTGTGAACCCAATCTGCCAGAGTTCGCAGTCCACGCCCGTCGATGCGCAAAGGTGCGATATTCATAACCATCGCCGGCACCCGCAAGGCGGGAGTGCCGATACGGCCCATCACCGGCAGGCCGAGAATAATGTCCTCTGCAGCGGTTTGCCGATACACCAATGCGGCGACCATAGCGGTGAGCACATCCGCCCAATTGGCGTCGAGTGTGCGGGCAAAACTCTGTAGGCGAGCGAAACGGTCGGTATTGATATCCGTAGAATATCGCAGCGGCCAGTCTGCTATAGGCGCGCATGAACGGCTCAGAGAAACCGGGCGCGGCGATTGCGGTAATTTGCGGCACCAGAATTGGCGACTTGCTTCGCGCTGCTCGGAGCTTTGATAATTCTGGTCGTCCACAAGCACAGGCGTGTAGTCCGCCAGAGGTTTACCCAGCGGGCAACTTTCTACTTCGCTGTTATAGAGCTCGGCGACGCGGCGACTAAACAGAGCGAAAGTAAAGCCATCGGCCGCTATATGATGAATACGCTGGTACCACAGGTGGTGGTCGTCGGCGAGTTTAATCAGCGCCTGCTGATAAAGCGGTCCACGGGTGAGATCCGCCGCCCGCGCGAGATCGTCGCGCATCCATTTCTCCGCCATGTCCTGGGGTTGTGTTTCTGCGGAAAAATCCAACACCACTACCTCAGGTTTTGGCGCAATAAAGAATTGCCGTGGGCCTTCTGGGGTTTCACGAAAAATGCGGTGCAAAGCCGGTGCTTCCAGCAGCGCCTGATAGAGCGCCGCGCCGAAGGCGGGAGCGCTGAGCGGACCGCGAATATCCATCACTTCCGCTGCATTATAAAAAGGGCTCGCTGGATTTAATTGCTGTCCCAGCCAGATGCCGTGTTCCGCCTGGATCAAAGGTAGCCCCGCCTCGTTTATATCCGCCGCCTTATGCATAAGCGGGTTCCGCTGTTGTCTTCGCATCGATAATCGCCCACCAGTCGCCCAGCGTGGCGGCTTCGGCTAGCTCCACAAAATCGACCTCAACGCCTTGCGCGCGCCACTTCTCCAGCAAGATCATCAGGCGAATGGAATCCAAACCCAAATCCAGCAAATTATCACTGGCGTGTATATCCGCAGCGGGCATTTTAAGAATAGAGGCAACATCCCGCGTCATGGATTCCAAACTCAGCGCCGAGGAGGGTGCCGGTGAAAGAGCGGCGACAACATCCGCAAGCGTTTCCACTTTGCCGCAGCGGCCCGAAATGTAATGCAGCGCCATAGCGTGTTCTTGCGCAGAGAAGTCCGCTACTGCATCGGCAACAACAAAGGCCTGCACATCGCGCATAAAGGCTTCGAGCGCTGTGGATAAAATGCCAATATGAGCGTAAACACCGCAGATGATCAGCTGATCGCGGCCTTGATTGCGCATATCCTCCATGAG
>CAYZVN010000055.1:17578-22077 GCA_964482025.1 uncultured Saccharophagus sp.
TTTGCATTGGTTGCTGATTGCGGTCGTAAAAATCCACAAAATAATTTTGCATATCGTGAACCAGCAACAGAGCGCGATCAGCGTCAATCTTCCAATTGACCTTGTTGCCAAAGGCATTTTTCGAGTCTGCCAGGGAGTAGGCGGAGATACGGGGAATGGCCATGACTAAATCCTGTTAGGTTTGGGGGGCGAGTTCAGCAATGAATTCTCGCAGGGCTTTTTTGCTGACTTTGCCGAAACTGGTTTTAGGGAACGCGTCGATAATTTCCACCCGGTCCGGCAGCTTGTAGTCCGCCAATCCGCGCTCACGCAAAAATGCGCGCACATTGGTAAGGCGCAATGGAAGGTGGGGATGAGTTGCCGGAATAATAAAGACGCAGTTGCGCTCACCGAGGTAGGGATCGGATATGCCGACCATGGCGACGTCGTGCACCGCCTGGTGCGCGAGAAGATGATTTTCCACTTCCTCCGCCGAAATTTTCTCGCCGCCGCGATTGATCTGGTCCTTGCAGCGGCCCTCGACCATAAGGTAACCCTGCTCGCTTAAACGCACTAAATCACCCGTGCGGTAAAAGCCATCGGCGGTAAAGTTTTTGGCGTTTTGGCGGTCCACACTTTCGTCACCAGAGGGAAAATAACCGCGGATGGTGTAAGGTCCGCGCGTCAACAATTGCCCTAGTTGATTGGGTGGCAATTCTCGATCATCTTCGTCCACCACGCGAATTTCATCTGCCGGCGAAATTGGACGGCCTTGGGTGTGGATGACAATTTCTTGAGGATCATTCAAGCGAGTGTAATTGACCAGGCCTTCTGCCATACCGAACACTTGCTGGAGGCGCCCCGGAAATGCTGCCATCATTCGCCTGGCGACTTCGGCACTTAATTTGGCGCCTCCCACCTGCACCACTGCCAAGCTGGAAAGATCCGGAGCGTTTTGCCGCAGCGCACTAATCCAGGCAAGTGCGAGCGGCGGTACCAGCGCGGTGATGGTGACTTGGTGTTGTGCAATTAGCGCAAATGCGGTTTCCGGTGCGCCGTTGGACGCCAGCACCACTGTACCGCCGGCATACCAAGTGCCGAGAATGCCGGGTGAACTCAGCGGAAAATTATGCACAGCCGGCAGCACCGCGAGATAAACACTGCGGCGGTTTAATTGGCAAATCTCGGCACTGGCGCGCACGCTGTAGAAATAATCGTCGTGGGTGCGGGGAATTAATTTGGGGATACTGGTGGTACCGCCGGACAGTTGCAGCAAGGCTAATTGATCCGCAGTGGGCGGTGCCAGTGGTATAGGCACACTTTTGAGATCTTCGAGAGATAAAAACTCTTCCGCCTCACCAACAATAACAATGTTGTTTAAGTTGGTTGATTTTTTTAACTGGCGCGCCAGGACTCGATAATCAAAACCGCTGAAACGGTCAACGGTGATATAAGTTGTGGCTTGGGTTTGCCGGCAGAAGCTTTCCAGTTCGAACGCGCGGTGAGCGGGCAGGGCGAAGACCGGTATCGCGCCGAGGCGAAATAGACCGAATATCACCTGCGCCAATTCGCCCACATTGGGTAACTGCACGACAACTTTATCGCCAGCGCGAATACCCAGGCGATAAAGCCCCGTCGCTAATTCATTCGCAACTATATCCAGCTGCCGGTAGGTCCACCGGCGGTCGCCGTCGATCAGGGCGATATGATAGGGATATTGAGCGGCAGAGTCGCGCAGCAAGTGTCCGAGAGGTATACCTTGCCAGTAGCCTTCATGGCGATAGCGATCGGCAAATTCTTTTGGCCAAGTTTTGGCGTCGCGCTGCACCGCCGTCATACTGCTACACCGGCTTTTTCGCTGATGCCCAATGCCGTGAGCATGGTGTTGAATTTGGCTCCGGTTTCCGCGAGTTCTTTTTCGGGAAGCGAACCCTCCACTATGCCGGCCCCGGCATAGAGTCGCACATGGCGATCTTGAATTTCTGCACAGCGAATGGTAACGACCCATTCACCATCGCCGGTTTCATCGCACCAGCCGACAATGCCGGTAAATAAACCACGATCATAAGATTCAATGTCGTGAATCGCCCGCTGAGCTTCTGCGCGAGGATACCCGCAAATCGCTGGCGTCGGATGCAGCGCCAGCGCCAGTTCGAGCGAGCTGGTCGCCGGATCTTTCAATTCTGCGTGAATGGTGGTGGACAGATGCCACATGGCAGGAGTCGAAATTAACGAAGGTTTCGCCGGAATATCCAACGTGCGGCAGTAGGGTCGCAGGGCATCGTCAATGGCTTTGATCACCAGTTCGTGTTCATAGAGATCTTTTTCCGAGCGTAATAACTGCTCTGCACGCTGCCGGTCGATGACAGGATCATTGCTGCGCGGTTCGGAGCCGGCTAAGGGGTTAGCAATAACCTTGGTGCCTTGGCGAGAAATTAATAATTCAGGGCTAGCGCCTACTAGGGCGTGCACACCAGTGTTGGTGTGCTCGTTATCAATCGCTTTTAAATTCACAGCAAAGGTGTAGCCGTTGCTGTTTTTTTGTGAAAGCTTTTTTACTAGCGCGCGCACATTGGGCGCATGTTCACACTCAATTTCTAAGGTGCGCGACAAAACCACTTTATTCAGTTCGCCACGGGCAAAACGCGAGAGAGCGTCGCGTACGCCGTGCATAAAAATCGTGGGTGAGGGCACGGGTGTAATGTTGCACTGGCCGGTGGCAACGGCTTCATCGACAGGTGAAGGAGCTGTGGCGCGGGTAGTGATAAGACAATTGCTGCTCACGCGCAGATAGGCTTTTTGTCGCACATCAAAGGGGACCGCACCTACCACAATAGGTTTGCTGAGGCCGAGTTCTCGTGCAAATCTCAAGGATTCGTTGGCCTGCTCACTTAAACCTTTGTGGCCACTGACCAGCAGCGACGCAAACGGCGGCTGTGCCAATAAAGCGCGTTGAGGAGACGCAAAATACACGCTGCTATCGGGTTGATAGTGATCCAGAAGATTTCTAGACGCGGTTGCAGTTTCCGGAACGAGCTGTACAGATTGGTTCATTTTTGTCTCCTGTTGAGGCAGCAAATGAAGAGGCCGTTCGCTGAACGGCGTAATTAACCGTGCTCCAGGGAATAGATGAACGCACCGCCTGTGCGTCGAGGTAAAGCCGATCAAAAAGCTGTGCATGATCTCGGCATTCGCCGTAGACGCGGCGCCGCCTTGGCGCTGATGCGACCAAGCATTATCTGCACATCTCTAATTAATCTAAATGATAATGATTCTCGATGGCATTATACTGGGCGCCTGCTGAGGATGCTTGCAGTTGGGTGATGCGCCAGCGCCAGATGATGATGCGAAATCGTCAAACTGCCGGGGGTTAGCTACGCGAGTCCAGTGAGATAGCAAAAAGGTTGCTTAACAGGGTAAAAAAACAGACCAAGAAGAGGAGGGCTTATGCCTGACAATAAGATGACGTCGAAGACGCCCGATCAGCGTGGAGGCTCGCCTGTCATCAATGGGAGACAAATTACTCGGTTGGCGGAAGTGGGCGGCTATAGATCGCAGTTTTCCAAGCCGGCTTCCTATACAAAGGCGCTCGCCCGCGGCCGCTTCGAGTGTGTTGAATACTCCGGCGGGCTGTCGGTGCATGTATGCGATTTGGAGGAACTGGATGGCACTACCACAGACGCGGAGCTTTCGCCGCGGCTAAGTTTCCTGCTGTTGCTGCGAGGCGAATTGAATTTCCGCTTAGACGATCATGCATTTCAGCTGTGCAGCGATACAGGTCCGCGCTGCGCTGCGATGATCCTGGAGTCGCCGACCCGATGGGAGCGCGATCTGCAGCGCGGCTGTAGTCTCACCAAAGTGCATGTGACCGTTTCACCGCAATGGCTGACGCAGCATTGTCCGAAAATCGCGAAGCGTATCTGGTCGCTGTCGCTGCAGCGCACTTGCGATCTACCACTCTGGCAGCCCTCGACTCGAGCCTTCGCGGCGGCGCGAGAAATTCTTGCCGTGGCCAATCCGGAAGCGGAGTTGCAGCGACTGCATATCGAAAATCAAGCCTTGCTGTTAGTGGCGGAAGGACTCTCTGCGCTGGAGTTTTGGCAGCAGCACCAGCGCACTGGCTCAAGAAAAGCCAATCGGATTATCGAGGTTTGCCACTATATTGACGCACATCTTGATCGACCCTTAACCCTCGAAGATTTAGGCAAAATGTTTGGTATGAGCACCAGCACTTTGCAGCGCTACTTTAAAGAAGTGACGGGTATGCCCGTGGGTGATTATTTGCGTCGCAAGCGCTTGGAGTTTGCGCGCCAGTTGCTGTTGACGGAGGGCGCCAGCGTATCCCAGGCCGCCTATGCGGCGGGCTACAGTCATCCCACCAATTTTATTGCCGCTTATAAACGCCTTTATGGTTGTTGTCCCGGTAGCGAGCGAAATTTATAACGGCGCTTGGCGCCGCAGTAACTGACACCGACACTACCCAGCGTTCCGTCGCGGGCTTATTCTCAAGAATGGCAAGA
>CAYZVN010000056.1:0-9480 GCA_964482025.1 uncultured Saccharophagus sp.
TTATTAACAAAGACAACGGAAAGGCCCCCCGCGGCAAGAAGGCCATGATCAATGAGCAAATTCAGGCGCGGGAAGTGCGCTTGATTGCCGCAGATGGTCAGCAGGTTGGTATTGTTACCATAGATGAGGCTTTGGCAGCGGCCAAAGCGGCCAGTTTGGATCTAGTGGCAATAGCCGTCGAGGTGGAACCCATTGTTTGTAAGGTGATGGATTACGGCAAACACCTTTTCGAGCTCAAAAAGTCCAAAGCGGCTGCCAAGAAAAAGCAGAAGCAGCAGCAAATTAAAGAAATGAAATTCCGTCCAGGGACGGACGATGGGGACTATCAGGTAAAACTGCGCAACCTGATGCGTTTCCTTGAACACGGGGATAAGGCTAAAGTCTCGCTGCGGTTTCGCGGTCGGGAACTTGCCCACCAAGAGCTGGGAATGGAAATGATGCAACGCATCGAAAAAGACCTTGGAGATCTAGGGGCTGTTGAACAACAACCCAAGATGGAAGGTCGCCAGATCGTAATGGTGATAGCCCCGAAAAAGAAGAAATAGTAGGGCGTTTAGCTGCCTTACTGTTTTCCAACAAAACCTGTGCATAACGCACACAAATGCGGAGATTTATCCATGCCAAAAGCTAAAGTACACAGTGGTGCCGCCAAGCGGTTTAAAAAAACCGCCGCCGGTTACAAGCACAAACGAGCCTTCAAAAGCCACATCCTCACCAAAATGACGACCAAGCGTAAGCGTCAGCTGCGTGGTACCAGTACGTTGAATGCGTCTGACCAGCCGCTCGTACAACGTATGTTGCGCGCCAACTAGGCCGCTGTATTAATCGTCAAATTAAGAGGAAAAGACTATGGCCCGTGTAAAACGTGGTGTAACGGCGCGCAAGAGCCACAAAAAAATCTTGAAAGCAGCGAAAGGATACTACGGAGCTCGCTCACGAGTATTTCGAGTTGCTAAACAGGCTGTCATTAAAGCAGGTCAATACGCTTATCGTGATCGACGAGTTAAAAAGCGCGATTTTCGTGCACTTTGGATTACTCGTATCAACGCGCAATCTCGCGCGGAAGGTTTGAGCTACAGCCGTCTGATTGCCGGCCTTAGAAAAGCCCAGATCGCGTTGGATCGACGAGTTCTCGCCGATCTCGCTGTGCATGACAAGGCTGCCTTTGCGGCGATTGTAAACACAGCAAAACAAGCGCTGACTGCCTAATTTACTTATCCCTGCAAGATTCTAAGGGGAGGGGGCCAACGCTTCCTCCCCTTTTTTATTGTTATTTTTGCTGTGACGATAAACTTGTGGACAAGATTTTACTGCCACACTATCCGCCTGCAGCGGTTTCATTTGATTTGACTGACTGGAAACTCCAATGGAGAACTTATCTTCTTTAACCCGAGAAGCCCTGCAACTGATCGCAAATGCGAGCGATCTTGATGCGATCGAGCAAGTGCGCGTGGATTATCTAGGGAAAAAAGGCCATATGACGTCCTTGCTGAAGTCTCTCGGCCAGCTCTCGGCGGACGAGCGACCTGCAGCAGGCGCTAAGATTAATGTTGCTAAAGAACAGATTATTCAGGCGCTGTCAGACAAAAAAGGGCAGCTGGAAGCTCAGCGGATTGCCGAGCAATTGTCCGCTCAGGCGGTGGATGTTACCCAGCCGGGCCGAGGTGCCGATATGGGCGGCTTGCACCCGGTAAGTCGCACCTTGGATCGAATCATTGCGATCTTCAGTGGAGCAGGCTACAGCGTTGAAGAAGGTCCCGAAATCGAAGACGACTTTCACAACTTCGAAGCGCTGAATATACCCGCGCACCATCCTGCACGCGCCATGCACGACACCTTTTACGTAGATGCGCGACATGTTTTGCGGACTCATACTTCGCCGGTCCAAATTCGTACCATGGAGAATCGGCAGCCGCCTATTCGCATCGTGTGCCCCGGGCGTGTTTACCGCTGCGATTCGGATTTGACGCATACACCGATGTTTCATCAGGTGGAAGGCTTAGTGGTGGATACCAACGTAAGCTTTGCCGACCTAAAAGGGACTGTCGACCAGTTTCTCAAGGCGTTTTTTGAGGTGGATGTTCCAGTCCGGTTCCGGCCCTCTTATTTCCCTTTTACCGAGCCCTCAGCCGAAGTGGATATCCAGTGCACTCAATGCTCGGGTAGCGGTTGCCGCGTTTGTAAAAACACCGGGTGGCTCGAAATTATGGGGTGTGGAATGGTGCATCCCAATGTCTTTCGTGCCAGTGGCGTGGACCCGGAAAAGTACACGGGCTTTGCGTTTGGCATGGGGGTAGAGCGTTTAGCTATGTTGCGCTATGGAATTAATGACCTGCGCTTATTTTTCGAGAACGATCTGAATTTTCTTCGGCAGTTTTAACAGCGCTTATTCCCGCGAACGGCAACATCTGAATTTTTGACGACAGCATAATTATGAATATTAGTGAAGCTTGGTTAAGAGAGTGGGTCAGTCCCAAAATTAGCACCGCCGAATTGGTCGCGCAGCTGACGATGGCAGGGTTGGAAGTGGACTCGGTTGAGGCGGCGGCACCCACATTTTCCGGTGTGGTGGTTGGTGAGATTATTACCGTAGAAGCTCATCCCGATGCCGAAAAGCTGCGTATCTGCCAAGTAAAAGGGCATAAGGACGGTGAGCTGCAGGTCGTTTGTGGGGCGGCCAACGCGCGGCCGGGTATTAAAATTCCGTTTGCCACTATAGGTGCCGAACTGCCAAGTGATTTTAAAATTAAGAAAGCGAAGCTGCGCGGGGTTGAGTCTTTCGGCATGCTTTGCGCGCAGACAGAGTTGCAACTAGGTGAAGATGATAGCGGCCTCTGGGAGTTGCCGGCGGACGCCCCGGTGGGCACTGACCTGCGCGAATATTTAAAACTTGATGACAAGGTGATCGAAATCGATCTCACGCCCAACCGTGGCGATTGTTTGAGTATTCGCGGTTTGGCGCGAGAAGTTGCGGTACTAAACGGCCTGGACGTTCAGCCTCCGGTCTTGGCAGCTGTCGCGCCGTCTTGCGAGCAAACCTTTGCGGTCGATATCGAGGCGGCAGATGCATGCCCAACCTATGCCGGTCGGGTGATTCGCAACATCGATATCAAGCGTCCGTCGCCACTTTGGTTGCGCGAAAAGCTCCGTCGCTGCGGTATTCGCAGCATAGATGCGGTGGTGGATGTCACTAACTACGTGCTGTTGGAGCTCGGCCAACCCATGCATGCATTCGACTTGTCGACCCTGAGCGGTGGGATTTCCGTGCGCATGGCGAGGGAAGGGGAGATCCTGAAGCTGCTGAATGACCAAGAAGTGACGCTGCGCGGCGATACCTTAGTTATCGCCGACCAGGCCAAAGCCTTGGCCATTGCGGGGGTTATGGGTGGTGCTGAAAGCGCAGTGAGTGACATTACCGATACTATTTTCCTTGAAAGCGCATTTTTTGCGCCTACCGCTATTGCAGGCAAGGCTCGATCTTACGGGCTGCATACGGACTCCTCCCACCGTTTTGAACGCGGTGTTGATCATCAACTCCAGGTAACCGCGCTTGAGCGAGCCACTGAGCTGCTGCTGAGCATTGTCGGAGGTGAGGCCGGTCCAGTGGTATTAGTACAAAGCCAGGAAGTGCAGCCCCCGCTGCGCTCTGTCCATCTGCGCCGTGAGCGCTTGATGCTCGGTCTGGGGCTTTCCGGCGAGGACATAGATGTTGTTGCCATTCTTTCGAGTTTAGGATTGGCACTGGAAAGCGAAACAGGAGACGGTTGGAGGTTCCAGATTCCGAGCTATAGGTTTGATATCGCGATTGAAGAAGATTTGCTCGAGGAAGTGGCACGAGTCTATGGGTACGACCGCTTGCCGACGCGTCCCATGGCGTTTACCACTCAGCTGGAATCACACAGCGAGACCAACACCTCGCTGCGAAATACCAAGCAGCACCTGGTAAGTCGTGGTTATCGGGAGGTGATCACCTACAGCTTTGTGGATCCCAAGTTGCACGCAACCTTGTTTCCTCAGCTTGAGGCGGTGGTGTTGAAAAATCCGATCAGCGCCGATATGTCGACCATGCGGACTTCCCTGTTGCCGGGTTTGTTGCAGGCGCTGATGTATAACCTCAATCGCCAGCAGTCCTCGGCGCGGCTTTTTGAAGCGGGACTGGTATTCGATACTTCCACGGCTGGGCCGGTGGCGCAATACAGCCGCATTGGCGGCTTGCTGTACGGCTCTGTGCACACCCCGAGCTGGGCGGAGAAAACCCGCGATGTCGACTTCTTTGACGCTAAAGGCGACGTTGAAACCCTGTTGAGCTTTGCAGCGCGCGGTCGCGCTGCGCGCTTTGAGCCCTGGACGGATTCCGAGCTTCTCCACCCAGGTCAAGCAGCGAAAGTCTATGTGGATGATCAATATGTCGGTTATCTCGGCGCTCTGCATCCGTTGAAGCAAAAGGCGCTGGATTTGGCGAAGACGGTGTTTGTGTTTGAGTTTACGCTTGCGGATCTTCTGGCGGCACGTCTGCCGCGCTTTCAACCCTTATCGCGCTTCCCCGAGGTGAGCCGCGACTTGGCGGTATTGGTGGATAAGGCGCTTTGTGTCGCAGATCTGGACAGAAGCATTCGAAAAGCTGCGGGGGATGTGTTAAAAAACTTGAAACTTTTTGATGTGTATAGTGGGGAAGGTATTGATCCTAAAAGAAAAAGTCTTGCTTTCAGCCTGACTTTCCAACATCCTTCTCGCACTCTCAAAGATGAGGAAGTCAACGCGTCCATGGCAGCGGTAATAGAGTGTCTGGAGCGGGAGTTCGGAGCCAACCTAAGGTAATCCTATGTCTGAGTCTCTGACCAAAGCTGATCTTGCGGAAAAACTCTATGAAGATCTCGGCTTTAACAAGCGCGAGGCCAAAGAGTTGGTCGAAACGTTTTTCGATGAAATTCGCCAGTCCCTTGAAGCCAATGAGATGGTCAAACTATCCGGTTTTGGTAACTTTGATCTGCGCGACAAGAAGCAACGGCCGGGGCGCAACCCGAAAACTGGCGAGGAAATTCCCATCACGGCGCGTCGCGTTGTGACTTTTAAGCCGGGACAAAAATTGCGTGCGCGGGTGGAAGCTTATGTTGGAAGCAAGTCACAACAATGAATTACCGGCGATTCCCGGCAAACGCTATTTCACCATTGGTGAAGTCAGTGAGTTGTGTGCGGTAAAGCCGCACGTTTTGCGTTATTGGGAGCAAGAATTCCCCCAGCTCAAGCCGGTAAAGCGCCGGGGAAATCGCCGCTATTATCAGCGCCAAGATGTGCTGATGATTCGGCAGATTCGCTCGTTATTATACGAGCAGGGATTTACTATTGGAGGCGCTCGCCAACAACTGAGCGCCGACACCAGGAATGATGGACAGGGTGAGCTGAAGGCGGAAGCCATCATCACGGAACTTGAAGAAATCCTCTCTTTACTGCGCGCAGATTGAGTCAAGAACCTAAAGAACCCAGGTGCTAGATAGATAAGCTGCGGTTGTTTGACGTTCTTTTCCATTTAATTTGCTGGGTGTTTGTATAACAATAAGCGCGACTCAGCCACTGTTTCTCCAGGTTTGTTCCACGGCTATTGTCTTCCCGCTCACAAATTTCGGGTACTTTTTGATGCAGACAAAATTCCGTTTGAAAAGTCTCCGCTCGGAGCAGACCCACATCCTCGACAAAGCTTCTACGCTCATTGGACGCAGCTCTCAATGTGATATTCAAATTGATTCTGGTTTGTTGTCTCGCCACCACGCGACGGTTTTAGTGGTTGATGAGGAGACAGTGCTACTGAAAGATCTGGAGTCTACCAACGGCACATTTGTAAACACCATGCGTATTACGCGTCCAGCTCGGCTGAAGCATGGAGATGTGGTCACCATTGGCGATGAAAAATTTGTCTTTATCGACCATGAGTTGGGGGAAGAGCAGGCGGCCTATGAGGTATTCGAAGCACAGCAGATTTCGGGGCTGGGGATGGATAACAACAGCAATCGCACAATGATTGAGTCATCGTTTTTCCGTATGGTTAGCCCACCGGACAGTGAGGTGAACGCTAAAGATTCTGCGGAAGACAATAATTCTCAATTTATCGCCAGAGCGCTTGGCAAAAAGCCGTTGGATGCAAATCGCACACCGGCGGTGCTGCTGGTAAAGTCCGGTGTCAAAAAGGGCACACTGATTGAACTCAAATTACCAGCAGGTGTGGATCGCGAATGGAGCCTCGGCCGCAGTCAGCTCTGTGACGTAGTGCTCGAAGATCCCACCGTTTCTAATTTGCACGCCATTATCCGCTGGGACAATGGCTGCTGGGAAATTCAAGATAATCGATCGACCAATGGTATTTCGGTCAATGGCAAAAAAGTCACCCGCACAGTATTTGAAAATGGCGGCGTCATTGTGATTGGTAATATCAAAATGGTTTTCCGTGTTTTGTAATGTGTAAGTAAATAAGGAGTTGGCGTGGCGGGAATACGAGTGCAGTCTGGGGTAATGGTATTTGGCGGGGAAAATCCATCGTCGACACAGGGGCGCAGCGGGGCAGGCAAGAAGCCTTTGCGAGCGTTGGTGATAGGCGATTTCGCCGGTGCTGCACCACGAACTCAACCACTGTTGCAGCGTAAACATTGGCGTATCGATGCCGACAGTTTTGATGATGTTTTTACCCGCCTAGGGGTTTCGGTCAAGCTGCCTTTTGATGATGAGCCGGTGCGCTTTTCCTGTTTACAGGATATGCATCCCGATCATCTTTACGAGAATATCAGTCTCTTTAATCGTTACCGCTCGCTGAAGCGGCAACTTCAATCGCCGTCCCAATTTGCAAACGCATCGGCTGCGCTGCTGGATGAAGGGCTGGTTGATGCCGCGAAAGAGCAAGATCATTCCGCACCGCAGGAACAATCCAGCCTGTTGGATTCGGTGCTTTCGGGAAGCCCTTACGCGAACACTGCAAGTTTTGCTGACCAATTAATTCGCCAAACCGTCGCGCCTTATCTTGAACCAAAACAACATCCCAAAGTGCCGGAGTATCTCGCTGCCGTTGATTTGGCGATGGCGCAGGTCATGCGCAAAATTATGCATGCCGAAGCCTTCCAAAAACTGGAGGCCAGCTGGCGTGGGCTCGATATGTTGCAGCGTCGGGTGGATTTGGACCGCATATGCCATCTGCATTTGCTCGATGCCCCAACGAGCGAAATTCTGGCGGATTTTGCCCAGGCTCAAGGGGATTTCTCCGCGTCGACGCTGTGCCAAAATCTTGCAAGGCGGGTTGCCGGCCAGCCCCCATATGACGTGGTTATCCTGGACGATATTCTGCTGGCGGATACACTGACGGCTGAGCGCCTAGCCATTTTGAATGCCTTAGCTGATAGTACAGATGCCGTGATTTTGGCAGGTGGAGACCGTCATTTTGCAGAGGTGGCGGGTGAGGCTTGGGAGTCGCTGCGCAGTTCTGCGGTGGCGGAGCGGATTTTCGTTGCCAGCCCTCGAGCCTTGCTGCGCTTACCCTATGGCAAGCGTACCGCGGTGATTGACAGCTTTGCTTATGAGGAGCTGCCGGAGCCAGGCGCTCACGATTACTATCTCTGGGGCAATGGTGCCTATCTGCTTTTACAAGCGCTGACACAAGCGGACGGTGACACAGTGGGTGCCTGCCATTTAGGCGACTTACCCTTACATGTGTATCGTGACGAGGATGGCGACGAGGCACTCAAGCCCTGTGCGGAGTTTTATCTGCCAGAGGGCGCTGTAACAACTTTGGAGGAAGCGGGCTTCACTGTTCTCCAGTCGGTGCAAAACAGCAACAGCATCTTGGTGCAGCGCTGGCGCTCAATAAAGCCGTAATAAAGGCCGGAAGAGTAATAAGTAGGAGTATTAAGCCAGCGTTACGCTGGCTTTTTTGTTGGCATTAGCGCAGTCGCGGAAGCGCCGCAGCGGGCTGATCCAGAAGCGTTTTAATATCGGGGACGCCAAAGCTGACGCCGGTGGAGATCGCGCTGAGCATCGTCATATCATCATGAGTGACCGTGCGGGTGCGGTTGGCAACATCCGCAAGAGCGACGGAGCTGAGGCTGTTACTGTTGACGCTGACCATTCGGCCGTATTCCTTTTGGATAACCAAGCGGGCGGCGAAGCATCCTAAATTGGCCGCGAACAAACGATCAAAGGCACTCGGTTGGCCGCCGCGTTGAACATGCCCCAGAACCGTTGTGCGAACCTCCATCGGGATGTGAGGCTCGATTTGTTGTTGCAGATAATGGCCGATGCCCCCCAAACGAATCGGATCCGGACTGTCGGCAATGGTGCGTTGAACCACTTGCTCGCCACCCTTGGGCATGGCGCCTTCGGCGATCACCAGCATTGAGTGCTGATGGGTCTTGGCACGCTCTTGCAGTACTCGGATGACTTCTTCAATCTCGTAGGGGAACTCCGGCAGCAAAATCATATCCGCATCACCGGCCACGCCGCCGTAGAGCGCAATCCAGCCGGCGTAGCGCCCCATGGTTTCCACAATCATGACCCGACCATGACTGCGTGCGGTGGTGTGCAGGCGATCCATGGCTTCGGCAACAATGCCCACGGCCGTATCAAAGCCAAAGCTGCGGTCGGTGTGCATCAGGTCGTTGTCGATGGTTTTGGGGATGCCGACAAAGTTCATGCCGCGCTGGCTGAGTTCATGGCAGAGCGACATAGTGCCGTCACCGCCTAAAGCGACAATGCAATCCAACCCCAGCTCTCGGTAGTAGTCCATCACCGCTTCGGTTACGTCTTGGCCTTTGTGGTTGAGGGGCGATGACCGGTTGCAGGTTCCCAATATGGTGCCGCCAGATTGGATCAAGCCGATACAGTCCGACTTGGTGAGAGGGTGCACGCGGTGCTCGATTAAGCCGAGGAAGCCGTCTTTGATGCCCACCACTTCTGCGTTGGCTGTTTCAATTAAGGTTTTTGTTACGCCACTAATGGCGGCATTAAGACTGGAACAGTCTCCGCCACCGGTAAGGATTCCCACTCTCATAAGTTCGCTCCGAATGTTGAGGTCGACAAATCTTTGGCAAGCGCAATCATACTAAGGTTTCACGAGTGCTCTACTAGGTCTCGTAGAACTTTGATTTCCGACAAGTCAAACGCTGTGTTTTATCATTCTGACGCAGTAGGAAGATTCTCCACTGAGCGCGATAAGCCCGGTCGAGCCGGTGTTCTCGCTGCGCCTCTTATAGTCGGCTAGTCTTGGAAGTATAGCAACGGCTTGATGTGTGGGCGGGCCGAAAAAGCAAATGTGGCGCAACAAATCAAAAGCGAGCAACTGTGGCGGTTCCCGTCGATTCATGGAACTTGATAGTTATCCGAATTGCGACATTTTTATCATCAACCGCGCCGCAAGGCGGTGCCGAGCTGTAACGCTTTAGAGGTTGCGGTGGGCATATTTTCAGCCGGGGAGCTAATACAATATCGAGCTAATACAATATCGAG
>CAYZVN010000056.1:9580-20753 GCA_964482025.1 uncultured Saccharophagus sp.
TGGGCATATTTTCAGCCGGGGAGCTAATACAATATCGAGCTAATACAATATCGAGATGTCCGACAGATCCGAAACTTTCACTGTTAACAAAAATATTATTGAAGTCCAGGTGAAGCAAACCACCGCTTTCATTCATGATACGGATGAACTCTTCTTCTTTTATATGAAGAGTCCGAAGGTGAAAATAATAAGACGCGTTTTCTACGGCTAACACATACCTTAGCCGCATTTACCTTTTCGTTCTTTCGAGATCACCAGCGAGTTTACGATTGCTTCTTTAGGCTCTTAGGTCATCCCTGGTGAGAGTGGTTGATGCCGCCTTCACTGCCGCGGCGGGCAGTTGCTGTTGGGAGTTGGCCTTTAGGGTCGGGCCGTTGACCGAGGTTGCACAGAAGCTATTTAAATTGCATGACGTCAAGGATGAGCTGGTAATCATTGAGATCTGTTCTAAGTTTTACTGAGCGAAAATCCGGTGGGTCCACTATATTGGGTTGCCGAGGTGCTCGGATGCATGTCTGTATGATTTTTAACCAGTCGTTGCGATGGCTTCCGGCCGGCTGAGCCTGGAAGCGTTACCTATATGTCCGACCATTGTGGCTCTTGCGATGGATGGACCAGTGGCATTGGTAACGCGTAGCGATCCGGACAGGTTGCTTTGGGTTAGGCTTCTCCCAGTGACAGAGAAGGTCAACGAGGAAGTATTCAAGCGACTCATTGTGTTTTCGATTTAGGTTGTGCGTTTCCCTGGATGCAAAGCACGGCAGAGCAGAGCTTTAGGTTAATAACGCTCATGATCAGCTAGCCGTTCGTCGCGGTTCGTGGTTTTTAGAGTTTATAGGATTGAAACAGTCACAGTTAAAGCCGCCCCCTAATCGTTCGCACTGACGATCACCATAATAAAGGTCCGATTATGAAGCCATTAATTACTCTATTTCTTTCCCTTGTCTTGATCATCTCCTGCGCTTCTCAGAACGCACAGCGAGGATCGGTCGATAATCTGCCATTCCGGGATACCGCGCTGCCACTTGAGGAGCGCGTGGATGACTTGATTGCGCGTATGACCACGGAGGAGAAAATCGCGCAGTTATTTAATGATGCTCCCGGCATAGAGCGGTTGGGAATTCCGCCGTACAACTGGTGGAACGAAGCTTTGCACGGTGTAGCGCGGGCGGGGAAGGCCACGGTTTTTCCGCAGGCCATCGGCATGGCCGCCACCTTTGACGAGGCGCTGATGTTGCGCATTGCCACAGCAATCTCCGATGAGGCGCGAGCGAAGCATCATCATTTTATTGAAAATGATGTACACACCATCTACGGCGGGCTGACCTTCTGGTCGCCCAACATCAATATCTTCCGCGATCCTCGCTGGGGTAGGGGGCAGGAAACCTACGGCGAAGATCCCTATCTCGCCGGGCGCATGGCGGTGAACTTTGTGCGCGGTTTACAGGGCGATGATGAAAACTATCTGAAAACCGTCGCCACGATCAAACACTACGCCGTCCACAGCGGGCCGGAAAAAACTCGCCATAGTGACGACTATCGGCCCACTCGCAAAGATTTGTACGAGACTTATCTGCCGGCGTTTCGCACGGCGATCAAGGAGACATCGGTTGCGTCTGTCATGTGCGCCTACAACCGTGTCGATGGTCAGCCGGCGTGCGGAAGCGACCATCTTTTGAAAGATATTCTGCGCGGTGAGATGGGCTTTGACGGCTATGTGGTATCCGATTGCGGCGCGGTTTCCGATTTCTATGATCGCAACGCCCATGCCGTAGTATTGGCGCCCGCTGAGGCGGCAGCCTGGGCGCTGAAATCCGGCACTGACCTAGAGTGCGGCGACAGTCATTTAAATACCTATGTAAACCTGCACACGGCTTTACGGGAAGGCTTGGTCACCATGGAAGACATAGATCAGGCTTTAAGACGCCTGCTGCGTGCTCGCGTCCGCCTAGGCATGTTTGACGGTCCAGGCAGCTCTAACCCCTTCCGTGATATCCCCATGTCCGTAGTCGCTTCCGAGCAGCATATTGCCATCTCGCAAGAAGCGGCAGAGAAGTCGTTGGTGTTGCTTAAGAACGACGGCATCTTGCCTCTGCGCGACGGCACTAAAGTGGCTGTGATCGGCCCCAATGCCACTAATTTCGAAGTGCTGGTCGGCAACTACTACGGCTATCCGTCGCAGCCGGTGTTGCCACTGGAGGGAATCATCGAGCGGGCAGGAGCTGACAATGTCTTTTACGCTCCGGGCGCACCTATGGCGGAGGACACTTATCGACATCAGCAAATAGTGCCGCCCATGTATTTTTTCCATCACGGTCAAAATCATGCCCTTCAACCTGGGTTGAAAGCGCGCTATTTCCTCGGCAATGTCCGACCACAAGTGTTGCGTGATCAAAATATGAACGCACCTGCGGATCTTGAGCGGGTGGACCCTAATATTGATTTCTATTGGGATCTTTCACCGATCAATCAGCAGCTTGAAGAGCCCTTCACCGCGGTATGGCAAGGGCTGCTCAAGCCGACAGAATCCGGCCGCTACAGCTTTGGTGGCAATGTCATGGTAAAAATCAATGATCAGTGGGTGGATAAGCCGGTTGCTCTCAAGGCGGGACAAGCCTATCCAGTCGAGGCTCGCTACACCGCCTTCCGCTGGTGGCCAATTAACGTTTCCCTCGAACCTTATGCACGCCTAACTTGGGCTAAGGTTGATGCCCCGCTGGAACAGCAAGCATTAGCAACTGCGCGTAAAGCCGACGTGATTATTTATGTGGGTGGGATAGACGCGACCCTCGAAGGCGAAGAGATGCCAGTGGAGCTCGATGGCTTTATCGGCGGTGACCGCACTCATATCAAGTTGCCTGCGGTTCAAACAAATCTGCTGAAGAAACTGAAAGCGCTGGGCAAGCCGATTGTCATGGTGAACTTCAGTGGCTCGGCAATGGCGCTCAATTGGGAGCACGACAACCTGAATGCAATTCTTCAAGCATTCTATCCGGGAGAAAAAACCGGAACGGCGTTGGCGCGAATCTTGTGGGGCGATACTAACCCCTCAGGCCGCCTGCCCATTACCTTCTATCGTGGCGTCGATGACTTACCGGAATTTACCGACTACAGCATGACCGGGCGCACCTATAGATACTACCAAGGCAAACCGCTCTATCCATTTGGTCATGGTTTAAGCTACACCCGATTTGAATACGCGCCACTGGAGGTAACTTTGACAGGTGGAGCGGACGCGCCAGAAGTTGAAGTCTCCTCCAGATTGACCAACGTTGGCGGTCGGGCGGGGGAGGACGTTGCCCAAGTGTACTTGCGTCTGCTCGACGCACCTGTTGCAACACCTATCCGCCAGCTGTCGTCGTTCCGTCGAGTCGCCCTGCAGCCTGGTCAGAGCGCCATGCTCGACTTTCGTATTGCACCAGAACATTTGCGTTACGTGGATGAGGAGGGAGTCTCTTGGCCTTATCGTGGCCGTGTGGAATTAACGGTGGGGTCAGGTCAACCTGGCTTTACGGAAGAGCGCGGTATTCAAACCAAGGTCATTCGTATCGGCTCCTGACGTTTCTCACAAGACTACTCGATATTTCTGCGCGAGGGCGGCACCGCTGCGCTCGCGCATCTGTTTATATCACCGGACTTCCCGCAGACTTCACCTTCATTAAGCCGCTGTTCAGCTTGGCTGTGAGCGACCATATTTGCAGCTTTTATCGAGATTAATGGGCTCAAATTGCAGTTGGTTGTTTTTTTGTTCTGATAAAGGGTTGTCTATTATTTGAGCAGCTATTGGGGCGTTTTTTTGTGTTTCTTATTCCTTTTTTGTCTTTTTTGTGATCAAAATTTAACTTTATATACCAATTATCAATAATTCCCTTAAAAAAGGTGTGTTAGGCATTGCCTAATCGAAAAGTTGCACGTAGAGTTCCGAAAAAATTATTACGGCTCGTTTTTTAGGTGGTTTGTAAAAATGAGTCGCATAAAATTTTTGATTTTTAAACAAAGCAATAAAAACAATAAAGTGTTTTGGGCGAGGAATCAGAGCGTTTTCTGCATTGCAGGTAGCGTTTTGTATGGTTGAGCTCGTACAATCTTCTACTCTTACGAGTAGGCGAATGCCTCGAGCGTAATTCACTAAGTAGAACCATATCTCCTGGGGAATCTCATCTATGTTCAATAAAAATAAGCTCTCTGCTGCTATTGTGGCCCTCGCTGCGGGTGGCTCCAGTTATGCAGTGGCTCAAGAAAATCCGATCGTTGAAGAGGTGGTAGTAACGGGTATCCGTGCTTCGATAGAGAAAGCAATGGATATAAAACGAGATGCTTCCGGTGTAGTTGACGCTATCGCCGCAGAAGACATAGGTAAATTCCCGGACGCCAACTTAGCAGAGTCGCTGCAGCGTATTCCGGGCGTCTCGATTAACCGAAACGCTGGTGAAGGTAACACTGTTACCGTTCGTGGCTTTTCCGCAGAGTACAACATGGTGACCTTAAATGGTCGTCAAATGCCGTCCACTAACGATGGCCGCTCATTTAACTTCAATGATTTGGCTGCTGAGCTGGTAAACGGCGTAGAGGTGTATAAAACGTCTAGCGCATCACGCGTATCCGGCGGTATAGGGGCGGTGATTAACGTATCAACGGCTCGTCCCCTTGATATTGGAACCTTGAGACTTGCAGGTAGCGTCAAAGGTGTTTCCGATACGGATGAAGGCTCGGTAACTCCTGAGATCTCCGGGTTGGTGAGCAATGTTTTTGCGGACGGAACAATTGGTGCGCTCTTAGCTGTCTCATATCAGCAACGTAAATATGAGCAGGAGCGTCTTGCGATTGATGGCTGGCGAGTCAACCAAAACATCAACAGAGACAACGTCACAAATCCTGAAGTTCTGGACAGGGTGGCTAATACCTTTATTGCCCAGAACTACAACATCTCTGTTCAGGAGACTGAGCGCGAAAGAACGAATGCGAACCTAGTGTTCCAGTTCGCGCCCAACGATGACTTAACAGTTACTGCAGATTACGTTTATTCCAACTTGTCAGTTGACGCTAAAAGCTCTCAGCTGGGAGTGTGGTTTAACGCAGGTGACGTAGAAAATGTCACGTTGAACGAAAACGGTACCGTGATCGATATGTACGAAAACGGCACTTTCGATAATATTCAAAACTGGTATGAGACAGTTTCTGAGAACAACTCTTTCGGCCTGAATATTGATTGGCAAGTATCAGACAACTTTAATCTTGTGTTTGACGCCAACATGGCTAAATCCGAGCAAAACCCTGGTGGTGAGTTCAACCAGTATCAGGGCATTGTCGGTTACGGAAACCAGCAGCGCCTCCAGATTCTCCCCGGTTCCGAGCTTCCTGCCTTGACTGAGACTGGCTGGGACCCGGCCCGTGGTCGTGCGCAGTCGGGCTTTTGTTATACACCTAATCCTAACGACCCGGCAAATCCGATCCGTCCTAACTGGACGGATGCAGGACATCAAAACTGCTTGGATTACGCAGATGCCAACAATATTGCGCCGGATTCGGTTGCGACAGGTCCCTCGGAAGCAGGCGGTATCGCAGAAGAGCTGCTGAGAGCGCACAGGAATGATATCCAGTCAGTAAACACCGTTGATGAAATTAACCAATTCCGTTTAGAAGGGCTTTGGACGGATGGCGCGGTTGATCTTCGCGCTGGTGTTATGTATATCGATCAGACTAAAAACAACCGGCTCAAGTATAACGCTCATGCGCCGAGGAATGTGGTTGAGCAATTTGGCGGCTTTTATGGTTACCCGATCCTGAGCGATGCAGTCACATCTGGTCGTACCACAGTAGGTGGTGGGTTCCTCGATCAGTTTAGCGGAAATCAGCACCTCCCCAGAGAGTGGGTGTATTACGACCCCAGTGTGTACTTCTCAGAGATTTGGCCCACAATGGGCGAGGGTTATAGCCAAATCCCAACTGAGTGGTCTCCAGATAGCTATGAGATCCAGGAAGAGACACTTGCCACTTATATTCAGGCCAACCTGGAATCAGAGTTCCTGAATAAGCCGCTGCGAGTAGAGGGTGGTGTTAGACTGGAAAGCACCACAACAACTTCTCACGGCTTTGAACAGGTGCTGGTAGGTTTTACCTTCACGGACCCAACATCAATGCGTCCCGATTACGCTGAGGGTGGAGCGCAACCATACTCGGAGGAGGCAAGTTACGATGTGTTGCTGCCGAACCTCTCGCTGCGCTGGGACGTGAGTGACGACATTGTTACTCGGTTTTCGGCAGGGCGAACCATTGCAAGGCCTGATATTGCGCATTTGAGATCAGTGCGAAGTATTGGTGATACTCGACCGCAGGGTGCAATGACAGCTTCTAGTGGTAACTCCAGCTTGAAGCCTTACTCAGCGGATAACCTGGACGTGGGTGTTGAGTGGTACTACTCGGATCTGAGTTATGTTTCAGCCAGTTACTTCTGGAAATCCATTAATGACTTTATCGTGGATGGAACTGCTAAAGAGACCATTAATGATGTAACTGATCCAAGCTCTAACGGCGGGACTATCGCTAATCCTACGGATCCAGCTGACGCAGACTTGGCAGTGTTCGATGTTAGTCGACCGGTTAACGGGCCGACCGCGAGAGTTGAGGGTATTGAGCTTGCCGTACAGCACACGTTTGGTGAGACGGGCTTTGGTGTGGGTGCTAACGCAACCTTGGTAACCACTAACCGTGAGCTGGTGAAAGAGGATGTAAACAATAAGTTCGCTGTCGTCGGTGTAAGTGATTCCTTAAACTTGGTGGGCTTTTATGAGCAAGGGCCGTTCCAAGCAAGACTTGCTTATAACTGGAGAGATTCGTTCTTAAATGGCTTTAACCAGCTGCAAGGTGGTGATGCTGTAATAGTTGAAGATTATGGCCAGTGGGACCTTACTCTCGGCTACGATCTGACCGACGAAATTACGCTGCAGCTTGAAGGTACCAATATTACTGGTGAAGGCTATCGTTCTCATGCTCGTTATAAGGAGCAGCTGTACGAGGCGATTTCTACCGGTCCTCGCGTAGCAATCGGCATCAGAGCGTCCTTCTAAGACCTCCTCGTATTAATAGCATTATGACCGCCCCTCGTGGGCGGTCTTTCGTTTTATCGTCCAAATATTATGTTGGCTTAACTACCAAGCAGTATTTGTGTATTCTTCTGATCTTGGTCACTTATCGTTGAGGTGTTGAAATGGTTGCGCCCTTGAGTTCGGTTGTTGTGGTTGGAGGGGGGTCGGCAGGGTGGATTGTTGCTGGAACCTTGGCGGCGCGACATAGCGCTAATCGTGAATATGGCGTAAAAATAACGTTAATTGAATCTCCTGATGTTCCCACCATTGGAGTGGGAGAAGGTACTTGGCCTACAATGCGAGGCACGCTTAAGCGGATGGGGATTTCTGAAACGGATTTTATTCGGCAATGTGATGTGGCTTTTAAGCAAGGAGCAAAGTTTGCGAAGTGGGTCGATGGCTCAGATGATGACTTTTATTATCACCCATTGGTTATGCCCACCGGTTTTATGCAAGGAAATCTAGCCCCTTTTTGGCAGCTTCATTGTCCTGATCAATCATTTTCTGAAGCTGTTTGTTATCAGGAAGCTTTATGTGAGCATGGTCTTGCACCTAAAGCTCTCACCACTCCGGAATATGAAGCTGTTGCGAACTACGCATATCATTTGAATGCGGGGAAGTTTGCGGAGCTTTTAAAGAAGCACTGCCTAGAAAATCTAGGTGTAGAATACATTTGTGATCATGTCGTCGGGGTCAATTCAAAAGAGAATGGGGATATAGGAAGCTTGCGAACCGCTAAAAGCGGTGACTTGAAGGGCGATTTATTTGTCGACTGCACAGGTTTTAAATCACTGCTTTTGGGGGAGCATTATCAAGTTCCGTTTGTTGATAAAAGTGATGTTCTTTTTGTGGACAAGGCTCTGGCAGTTCATGTGCCCTATGAAAATGAGTCGGACGAAATTGCATCTCACACTATATCGACTGGGCAAAGAGCAGGGTGGGTGTGGGATATAGGTCTGCAGTCCCGTCGAGGTGTGGGGCATGTATACTCAAGCCGCCATACAAGTGCTGATCAGGCGGCAGATGACCTTAAGGCTTACCTAGCCGCGAGCGGGGTCCGCAATCCCGACCAGCTCAGCTTTCGAGAAATCAACATTCATACAGGGCATCGAGAGTTATTTTGGAAAAATAACTGTGTCGCAGTGGGCCTGTCTTCGGGGTTTTTGGAGCCGCTAGAGTCGTCTGCTCTAGTGTTGGTTGAGCTATCCGCTCAAATGCTCGCCGACCAGCTGCCAAAGAATCGAGAGGTTATGGATGTTATTGCCAAGAGGTTTAATGACTCATTCCTGTACAAATGGGACCGTGTCATTGACTTCCTGAAGCTGCACTATATCTTAAGTCGACGAGAAGATAACGATTTTTGGATTGAAAACCGGGATCCCGCCACTATCCCGGATAGTCTGAATGAGCTTATGAAGCTATGGAAGTACCAGCACCCATGGGATTATGATTTCACTGATAACTGTGAGGTTTTCCCTGCGGCAAGTTACCAGTACGTGCTCTACGGAATGGGTTTTCGAACGGACGTTACTCAAACCCGGCTATCCTCCCCTGAAATCAATTTCGGCACCCGCGCAATTCAAGAAAACCAGAAAAGCATACAGCGGGTGTTGTCTTTATTGCCGAAGAATCGAGATCTAATAAACAAGATCCATCAGTACGGATTCCAAAAAATTTAATTATAGGAGTGGTACGTGACCAAACCGGTACTCGTTCAAAATAGTGTCCATGGTGATATACGAATAGACACAAGCTTGCAAGCTGCACTCGGTAGAGGGTTGAGAAATACTTCTGTGGTGATGCAAGAGTTTAAGCTGGCAGCACTTGAATATCCGATTGTACTCACAAAAAACCCAGAGACAGGCGCATTTTCGGCGGTAGCCCTGTTTGGATTTGATGAGGGTGAGAACTTATATGTTTTAGAGAACGATCAGTGGGATGCTTGGTATGTGCCCTTGAACGTCGTTAGAGGCCCCTTTATGTTGGGCACTCAGGAGGTTCCCGGTGCTGCGGGCGAGGCGGTGGAGCATGTCCTTCTGGTTGATATGGATGATCAGCGAGTTAATAAGGAAAATGGCGAGCTGTTGTTTAATGATCGTGGGTTTCCTACGGCTTTTTTGGAGCGAATCACGTCGGTTATTAGGTCGCTGAAAGATGGTATTGAAGAGACCTCCACATTCGTTGAGACACTGCTAGAGCTCAACCTGATTGCTCCTGCACAACTCAAGATTGAGTTCGTTAACGGGGAGCACCGGGATGTGCGAGGGGTGTATACCATAGAGCCGGAGGAGTTAAAGCGGCTGACCGTGCGCGAGCTGCAGGAGTTGCACGAAAAAGACTATCTTGAGCCCATGTATGCAATGGCAATCTCATTTGGTCATATACGTTCTTTAATTGAGCGAAAAAATAAGCTGTTGCAGAATGCTCAAGCTTAAGCTCTTCGGAATGTGCTCATCACATAATTCCTAATGCTCTGATATGTTTGGGGGGTCATCTCCCCCAATACTCCCCTTGTCTCAGGCGGCAAGTGCTCCACAGGGTTTTCGTCGGGCCGAAAGACGTAGTGGTTAAAAAATGCATGCCAAGCATCTCTCTCCGCTTTCGGTAGCTGGCTGATGGAAAGCAAGCCGTGCATTAAAGTCGTGAATGGATTGTCCTGACCAAGCGCACTTTGATCCCACCAATAATTCACAATCATATTAATTGCATCAAAGGACTCAACGTGGTGCCACCAGAGTTTGGGTATATAAAGTGCGTCCCCAGGCTCAAGGTCAGCTATCTCCGCGCTTTCCAATGCTTCTTTAAAGCGTGGATATTTATCAAAATCGGGCTGAAGAAAGTTGACAAGGCTAATGGGTTGGCCCGAGAGCGTGTAATCGATTGGCCCAACATACAGATTAGGCAGTTGCTCTGGTGGGAACAGTGTGAAACGTCGCCGCCCGGTCACTACGCAAACGATATTATCTAGCATGTCATAATGGGTGGGCACAACTGCGCGGTTTCCCATCCAGATTCTTGGAGCGGCGGTTTTCCCCACGAGTTCTGACCGATTTTCTTTTTCGAACCCGTTCAAATGGTCAGAAATGGGGATCGACCCAGTATAAAGTGCGGGTGGGCTTTGCGTCTCTATATTCTCCAGTAATGCGTCTAAGGATTCTGAAAGGGTTTGGCTAACTCGGTCGAAATTTACACTTTTTAAATCATTCTGATAAAAAAACTGCCCTTGAATCGATGGGGGAGCTCGGTAGGTGATGACGGGTTTCTTGGTGTCAAAGGTCTTTATATAACTTGCCAGCTCGGACGCTGATGACCGGCCTGCTTTAAAGGCCGGCCAATCGGTTATATGCCCCTTAATGATGATAGGGCGGAATAAGGGTTGGGTGTTTGTGTAAAACTCTTCTCTGCTTAGCGGAGGAGTAGTTCGAGTTTTGCGCAGCGAGAAGTTCATATCAATATGTGTCCGTTGTACCGTCTGACCTATCGTGGTTTGAGCCAATCATCATGCAAAAGTTTCTGACTGTCAAAAGAATATGCACAACCTTTGATTTGGCTTAAAAAGTGGCATTAGCTTTAAATTAGGAGGTGGAATCGTATGGTGGTCATGAAGATTTGAGGAAAAGAGTGGCGGCGTTATGAGGTTGAAGGGAGAGTGAGCACGGTATTAGCAGGCCTTTTTTACAAGCACTGGGCCACTTCTTTTTTGCACTGATACTCGCGAGATTCATAAACTATTTTGCCGCGCGCTGAATGGCAGGCTTGCTTGGCTTTTCGTGGTGGCGAAGATGCTACAGATGCATCTTTGGTAATGCGGTTTCCCATCTGTCAGCCTATGATAGGGCGCGAGTAAAGATATATAGCGGTGACGAGGTAAAGCCAGCCTTCATGGGGTTTGATATACGTAATGCCAGTGACCCACACCTGATCGGGGTATGCAGAATTGAGCTGGCGATCCAGCACATTCGGTGTGACGGTGTGCTCTTGGCGCAGTGCCGCCGTGCAGGTTTACCAGCGAGTGCAAAGCGCCCGCCAGAAGTTTTCCGGCGGGCAGTGAGCTTACTTGGCGTGAACTCTGTAATTATTGCAGTCTC
>CAYZVN010000057.1:0-5182 GCA_964482025.1 uncultured Saccharophagus sp.
GGCGGTGGTTGGAAGGCGATTCGCAGCGTGTTGCGTTACAGCGGGCGTATTGGACCTTTTAAATTGTGGCAGACGTTGCATTCGCGCAATGCATGTAAAGCCTGTGCTTTCGGTACCGGCGGCCAGAATGGCGGTTTCTGGAATGAGGCGCGCCAGGGTATCGAAATTTGCAACAAAAATATTCAAGCCCACCTCAGCGATATTCGACCGGGTATTCCGCTTCCGCTGTTCCTGCAAAAATCCATTGCCGAGTTGAGTCAGCTCACAGGCAAGCAGCTGGAAGATCTCGGTCGCCTGACTATCCCTTTGTATAAAGCGGCCGGTGATTCGCATTATCGGCCGATGCACTACGATGAGGCTCTGCAGATCTGCGCCGATCGTTTGCGCGCGACCCCGCCAGAACGCAGCTTTTTTTACGCTTCGGGCCGCTCTTCCAATGAGGCGGCTTTTTTGTTGCAACTGATGGCGCGTTTGTACGGCACCAATAATGTCAATAATTGCAGCTATTACTGCCACCAAGCGTCCGGGGTTGCGCTGACGGAAGCCATAGGCACAGGCACGGCAACCGTGCAGTACAGCGATATTGAAAAAGCCGACCTGATTTTTGTTTTTGGCGCGAATCCCGCGTCCAATCATCCGCGCTTTGTCAAAACTCTAATTCATCTCCGTCGTCGCGGCGGCAAGGTGATTGTCGTAAATCCAGCGCGGGAGCCGGGTATGGTCAAATTCGCCTCCCCGAGCGACTGGCGCTCCATGGTGAATGGCGGAGTGGAAATTGCGTCGGAGTATGTACAGCCTCATTTAGGCGGTGATTTAGCGTTTATCCAGGGAGTGGCCAAAGCTCTGCTTACGCAAAATGCGCAAGACCAGAATTTTATTCGCCAACACACCCAAGGTTTTGATGAGTTTGCACAGACTATCCAAGCGCGAGCCTGGGAGGCTTTAGAGCAGAGCTCCGGCGTTGAGCGCGCCGTGATGGAAAAAATCGCCGACATTTACGCGCGCTCACAGCACTGTATTTTTACTTGGAGTATGGGTTTAACTCACCATACTCACGGTGTTCACACCATCCAAACATTAGCGAGCCTCGCCTTGATGCGCGGCATGATAGGCAAGCCCGGCGCCGGGCTTTTGCCACTGCGCGGTCACAGCAATATCCAGGGCACTGGCTCCATGGGATTTACCCCTGAACTCAAACAGGCGATTCAAGAAAAGCTGGAGCAAAAACTTGGGCAGCAACTGCCGAATCGCTCCGGCATGGATACCATGGCCTGTATGCATGCAGCAGCCAACCGCGAGATAGGCGCCGCGGTAATGCTGGGAGGCAATTTGTTGGCCTCCAATCCCGATACAACATTCGCGACTGAGGCGCTCAATCGCATCCCGTTTAAATGCTATTTCAATCCGACAATCAACATGAGCCATGTTCACGGGGTGGATCAGGAAGTGGTTATTCTTCCGGTGCGGGCGCGAGATGAAGAGCAGCAGGGAACCACCCAGGAGTCCATGTTTAATTTTGTGCGCTTGAGCGATGGCGGCATCAATCGGTTCCCACAGTTGCGCTCGGAAGTGGATTTAATCTGTCATTTGGGCGAGCACCTCATCGCTGCCGAATTATTGGATTTTTCTGTTTTTCGCAACCATGAGCGAGTGCGTCAGTGGATCGGTGATGTGGTTCCCGGTTTCGCCAAGCTTAGCGAGATAGACGCGAGCAAAGAAGAATTCCATATCGAGGGGCGGACACTGCACACGCCAGCGTTTGCCACACTCAGTGCGAAAGCAAGCTTTTATGCGCACCCCTTGCCGCTGCGCGAGCAGCGCTTTTATCTCACCAGCGTGCGCAGTGAAGGCCAGTTTAATTCCATCATTTATCACGAATACGACACCTACCGCGATCAGCAGGAGCGCTGGGTGGTGTTGATGAATCCGCAGGACATGGAACAGAAGGGTTGGCAGCCGGGGCAAAAAGTGGATGTGGTGAGTGCGACCGGGAAGATGTCGGGCGTGAAAGTAAAACCCTTCGATATTCGCCGCGGCAACGTGATGGCCTACTATCCCGAAGCCAATATCCTGGTCGGCAAGCAAGTCGACCCGCACAGCAAAACCCCCGGTTTCAAATCGGTCCCGGTCTCGCTTGAGCCCTGTGCGGGTTAACGGAAATGGGGTCTATGTGATGGCCTTCACGGCGTTTGCGCTTACCTGCTTCCATCGAAAATAAAATACGCAAATTCACGTAGAGACATCGCGGGTGTTACCTCGCTACTCTAAGTGCGAGATTTGGAGAGGGAGCTCCAGGAGCAGGGAGGCTCCCCAAGGAAGGCTCTGTTGCACCAAAGGAATTAGGGCTCGATCAACGCCAGTTTGCGAAGGTGAAATAGCCGCGTAAATACCACGTCAGGTATGGTCGCGATACGGGTGTTATAGACTGTGGTTGCGTCGTTATAACCCTGGCGCAACAGGGCGATTTCTGTCTCCCCGTCGCGGATTACCGTCATGAGTTGGCTCATCAACATGCGGCTTTTCAGGTCGGGGTATTGTTCAATAATAACGGCCAGCGCCTGTTGGAAATTCCGTTCCAGGCGTAAATACTCGGCGACTTTCGCCTGATTGCTTTGCGTCTGGGTGAGCGCGGCGCGCAGTTGGCTGAGCTTTTGTTGCAGATCGCGCTCGAGCTCTAAAAATGT
The DNA here is from genome assembly GCA_964482025.1 of uncultured Saccharophagus sp. Classification (GTDB taxonomy): domain Bacteria; phylum Pseudomonadota; class Gammaproteobacteria; order Pseudomonadales; family Cellvibrionaceae; genus UBA5868. Next base: position 2,685 of record CAYZVN010000057.1, read on the forward strand.
TTTGGCGGTCTTGGCAAAGCCGTCGATCAATTCCTTACGCTTTTTCAAGGCGACGTCAATATTGGCCCAGTTGCGCAGGGCGCGCTGGCGCAAAAAAATTAAGTCGTTGTAATGCATTAACAGCATGACGACGATCATATAGGCGGGCATGGCGGCCGCCGCGGCGAGAAAATCCAGTGCGGAAAACCCACCCTTGAGGCCGTTCACCATCAAGAGCGCAAGCAGCAAGCCGGCGACCGCACCGCAGATGGCGAGCATGCTGGCACTGGCCTTGCGCAGCATCACTTGGTTTTCCGGCAAGTTACTGAGAATAAAAGGCTCTTTCGTCTCCCCCGCGCACAGGTGCAGGCGATCGGGCTGAGCGGGATCTATGGCGGCGAGGGCAATAGCGTAAATCGGGTCGCCAGCTTGTAAAGTGGTCTCGGTGATGCGGAGATTTCCCTCGCGCTCTACGGTGCGGTGGCGGGAGATAACCTCCGCGCGGTCGGCGACTACTGGAATCTGTCCTTCCTCATCGCGCAAATAAAATCTCTGACCCAGGGTTTCTTCTGCGATAGTGGTCCATCGTGCATTTTTGCCGTGTCCGCGCCGCTCTTCTTTGCGGTAGCGATACCACACACAGGGTTGCTGGCAGTGTGGGGTCTGCAATAGCTCGGTATTTTCTAGCGGCCGAATTTCGCCGTTGGCCTCGGTAATGCCACAACTGATACCGCGGGTGGGTACCGGCATCAGATTTTCGATAAGGCGCTTCACCTTCGCACGGCGGATGGCGATCCACGTCATTGCGATAGCGATCAGCGCTCCCGCCGCAAATACCAGCCAGGGCCAAAGGCCGCTCAACTGGGTCTTGGGCAGCGCCGCCAGCTGTGCGCGTATGGCGGCCTCGTCGTCGCCGCTGAGGCCCTCGATGGGTGGCGGCACTGCCATCTGCCACATGCCTAGTAACCAGCGCTCTGGCCGCGCTTGCATCTGCTCGCTAAGGCGCGCTTGGCTGAGGCCGAGGTAGCGGCGATAGGCTTGCAGGCGCTGTTGGTCGTCGGCAGGCAAAGCGTGCTCGGCGAGGGAGTGCCAGCCTTGCCACGGCAGTTGCTGGCGCGCAAAGGTCGCTTCGGCGAGTGTTTCGGCGGCGCTCAGGCGTTGTTGGTAGTGGCTCAGTCCGTTGTGCAGATCCGCGTGCATCATGGTCAGCGATAGGTGAGTCAACAGCAGAATCTGTCCCAGGCCCAGCAGACCGGCGAACACCAAAATACGATGCAGGCCCAATAGCTGAGCGAGGGCGAAGAGGGCGAGTGCCAGGCAGCTCAGTCCGCCCCACAATGCCCAGATGCCTCTGCTGCCAAAATAGGTGTGCGCTTCCGCGCGGGCAAAGTGGGAGAGGATCGGCTGGTAAAACCCCGGTTGGTCAAAGCGCAGAGCCACCGCCTGCCTCTCCATTACCGCTTTACCAAAAACGAATACTTCATCGCCGGGTTCCAGGCGCCATTCGTTGTGGCGCAGATCGCCGCGGGTTTCGCTGAAGCTTTGCCGCAGTGACCATTGGATATGCGCAGCGCTGCCGGCGATACGCACCGGCAGCTGGCCGGTGTCATCCTGGAGCAGAAAGTCCACGCCTTCGGTATGTTGGAATTCGGTTTGCCAGCGGGTTTTGCCCGTGTCGTCGGTGGTTCGCCGCTCGCGGCTGTAGTGGTAGAACAGGCTGGGGGTCTGAGTGAAGTAACTGCCGGTGGTGACGGCGTCGGCCACTGCAGTCGCCTTGAGGGTGACTTCGCCGGGCAGCACAAAAGCGGCCTCGGCGTCGGGGACTCGCTCCAGCTGGCGCAGCGCTTGAAGTTGACCAAAACCCAGTTGGAGCAACCACCAAGTGACCGCAGAGGTCGCGATGAACAACACTGCGTAACCCAGCTTTTTCATATTGAATGGATCCCGATTCCAGAAAGCGTCCTTGCGTTGGCGTTGCTACGCCAGCTTGTCGCGAAACATGAAGTAGACGGCGCCCAACATGCACAGCCCCGCCCACAGATAATCCAACTTTAATGGTTCTTTCAGATAAAAAATGGCGAAGGGCACGAACACGGTGAGGGTGATTACTTCCTGGGCGATTTTCAATTGACCCACACTTAACACCGTATAACCGATGCGGTTGGCCGGCACCTGGAACAAGTATTCCACCAGCGCGATCACCCAGCTCACCAGTGCCGCCACTATCCACGGCTTATGGTTGAGCTCCTTTAAATGAGCATACCAGGCAAACGTCATAAAAATATTGCTGACAAACAGCAGCGCGATGGCGGTAAGGATGGGATTCATAGCGTTCGCAAGAAGTCATTGGCAGGGACGCAGAGCTGCCGGGAAGCGCACAGCAATACTGGCCAGCGACTTGACGGGTGTCAAGCGCTGGCCGGCATTATCGCCGTTTAGGGATTGAGGAGGGCGGCGGTCACGTAGACCAGAGGGGCGTTCCAGTTGATGGTGACTTCGTTGGTGGAATAGCTGCACCA
>CAYZVN010000057.1:5282-10027 GCA_964482025.1 uncultured Saccharophagus sp.
GGATTGGCTTTTGCCCAGCTCCACGCTTTTTCCGCAGCTGCGGCAAAGGCTGCGGATCGGCCGGGGAATTGGTTCTCGAAATCGGCGAACACGCGGCTGGCCGTCGCCATAACTGCGGCGAAGTTCAAGGTGGCCCCAGTGCCTTTCTGCACCACATAGCGTTGTGAAGTGGTCTCGTGAGGCATCACCTCGCCGGAGAAGTTGGCGGTGGTAAGCTTGTGATAGACGCCACCATCCTCATCTTGCATCTTCTCCATCCAATCCAGGTTCCAGAGGATTTCGTCGAGCAAGTCGGGCACGTCGTTGGTGGATTCGGGGATATTGATGTTGCGCCCCTGATAAAAACCGGGGAAATGCTCGTAGGCGGCCAGCAGGGTGTAAGTGGAAATGCCTGAGTTGACGATGTACTTGTTGTAATCGCCGGCGTCATACCAGCCTTTAGGTGCCGAAATAACGGTGCCGGCGGGGCGGCTGGGGGTAGCGGCAGAGCTGTGCACTTGTACATTGGTGTCTGGATGACCCGCGGGGCGCGCCCAAACGCCGGCATACTCTGGCGTCAGCTCGGTGCTGGCGCGGTTGAAGTAGTAGGCTTTCACCGCAGCATCGTGCAGGTCGTCGTACACCTCTGCGCCTATGGTAAAGCTGTTGGAGTCCTCCACGCCGGTCACTCTTACGCGATAGGTTCCGGGGGTGGTGAAATTGGAAAAGTCGGCTTTGCGAACGGTTTCTGCCGACGGCTCCCACTGTGCCGCCGCCGATAGATTGCCGTTGAACACACTGTCGCCCTGCGCATTGATCAGCGCGAATGTGGTGGCACCGGTATCGGGGATCACCGCGACTTTGGGCGCGTTAGGCAAAAAGCCGAGCTGATTGACTTTAATTTTGTCTGGTACGTTAACCACTGTACCCGACGAACTGGAGCTGCTGGAGGAGCTGCTAGAAGAGCTGCTAGAGGAACTGCTAGAAGAGCTGGACGAACTCGACGAACTGGAGCTGCTGGGGTCTCCTGATGAGCCATTTCCCCCGCATGCCGCCAGGCTAATGCAAGAGCCTATAAGTAACGCATTCATTATTTTCATTGTTGCCCCTTTCAGTCAAAAGAACTTTATCGAATGGCGCAGTGTACTCGTCCATCCTGGGCATTAATGAGAAAGCCTACTCGTTCTTAGCGAATATTAACCCTCTAGCGGTCTTGCTCGGAGCTCAGGCTCAAGTCGCCGATCGACCATCTGGCCGCGTTGCGATTATGTTTTGTTTCGTTTCGGTCATGGCACGGACAGCAGAAATTGCCGTCAAAGTATCCGCTTTTGCTTATACAATTCGTCGGCAACAAAAAAACAGAGAGGCATTTTGTGGATAGAGTTCAGTGGCCTGGCAACACACGAGAGTTGCGCAAAATTCAGGAGAGCATGCGCGGCGACATTTCTTTGCAACCCTTAGCGCAGTCGCCGCGCACGATTGGCGGTGCGGATATTTCACTCAATCGCGGCAGTCGCGTGGTCTATGCCGGCATAGTGGTGTTAGATCTCGACACCCTGCAACCCATCGCCCGCAGCGGCGTGACCGATGAAGTGGAGGTGCCCTATATCCCCGGCTTTTTGTCCTTTCGCGAAGTGCCCGCTCTTTACCGCGCCTGGCAGGCGTTGGAGATCAAGCCCGATGTGGTGATGCTCGATGGCCACGGCATTATGCATCCGCGCATGATGGGGGTGGCCAGCCACTTTGGTTTGGTCGCAGGGGTGCCGACACTGGGTTGTGCGAAAAAGCCGCTGACCGGTGAATTTCTCGACCCGGAACTCACTCCTGGCACGGTTACTCCGGTCACCTACCAGGGGGATTTACGCGGTTATTGCTACCGCAGCCGTAAAAATTGCCGGCCCATTTTTATATCGCCGGGAACGGGCATGAGCTGTGAGGATGCCCTCGCCGTTACCCGCCAAAGTCTGCGCGGTTATCGCTTGCCGGAGCCTACCCGGCTCGCCCATGAATACGTTAATCAACTGCGTACCGGGCGCGCGGAATGAGTCTGCCGTCCGCTGTTCATTCCGCAGTGGCGGTGGTATGTTGCCCGACTCTGGAAAATCGAATAGTGCCTCGTGTCTCTGTCATTTAACCAACAACTGCTCGCGGAACAGATTCGCGCCGTTGAAGAAACCCAGGGCGCCGAGCCGCCGCCGGCGGTGGCCTCGACAGGATTAGACTTTCCCTCCTGGTTGGTGGAGCGCAATCGAGCCCTCGCGCGCCGAAGCACCATTCAGATTGCGGTACAACACGCGCCTACGGTGTTTAGTCGCCTCTTGCTAGGCGTGAGCCTTCTGATGCTGATTATCGGCGCTGTCACCAGTATCAAAGCGCTCGATAGCGCGGGCACTCAGCTGAATATCTTTTGGGTACTGGCCGTTTTGCTGGGGGTGAGTTGGCTGTCGCTGGTGTTGTGGTTGATCACTCTGCTTCTGAATCGCGATAACGCGGGGGTATTGGCCTCGCTGTTTAGCAAGCTACTCGACCGTTTATTGCCGGAGCGCGCTCAGCCGAGCGCCAAACAGGCAGCGGGGCGCGTATGGCTCTCCCGACAGCTGTTCTCCGCCAGCGGCTTTTTGCGTTTGGGCTGGCTTACTCACGGCTTGTGGAGCGCCTACCTTTTAGGTGGCTTAGTGGGTTTGCTGCTGCTGTTTGCGACCCGCCAATTCGACTTTGTTTGGGAGTCCACCCTCTTAGGTGGAGAGAGTTTCGTCCAGCTCACCAAAACACTTACGCCGCCCCTCGCCGCTCTCGGCGTGCCGGTTCCTGATACCGATCAAATTCTTGCCAGCAGTCTCGATCAAACGCCATTTGACGCAGCCCAAACGCGGCGGGTGTGGGCGCTGTTTTTGCTCGGCTGCGTACTTGTTTACGGGCTCTTGCCACGCCTCTTACTCGCTGCGCTCTGCCTGTTAGCCGAGAGGCGGCTTCAGGCTCGGCAAACGCTGGATTTTAATCAGCCTTATTACATTCGCTTACAGCGCGAGTTTTGGCCCAAGGGCAGTCGCAGCGTGATTTTGGATGCCGACGATCAGCCACCCCAAGCGCCAACGGCGAAGGTCGCGCCGAGCGCGCTGCCGTCCAATTGTTTATGGCTCGGCTTGGAGCTGCCCGGCGACTTCCCCAAACCCTCCACTGCGCACACGTTGATTAATGTGCGCGATGAGGCCTCACAACAACAAGCGCAAGCGGCAATACAGCAGCATAAAGGTGCGGTCGCCTTGATGGTTGATGGCAATAAGCCGGCAGATCGCGGCTTACAGCGGGTAGTGATGACCTTGGCCGAAAGTAGCGGGCCGCGTAACCTCTGGCTGGTGTTGCAGCCCCGGCCCGAAGAGACCAAATATCAGAGTTGGTTACAGACCGCCGCGCGGGCGGGCCTAACACCGGAGCAGGTGACCTACCAATGAGCGAAACAACGCCTAGTCTGCCGTTGGCTCTCGCCGTTGTCGGTCACACCAATACCGGCAAAACCTCACTGCTGCGCACATTGCTGCGCAATGCCACCTTCGGCGAAGTGCGCGACAGCGCCGGAACCACACGTCATGTGGAAGCGGCGCAACTGGTTTTACAGGGGCAGCCTTATATAGAGCTGCGCGATACGCCCGGCCTAGAAGATTCGGTCGCCCTTGCGCGGCACTTGAAAGAGGGGCAGCAACAGGGTTTGCGCGGGCGCGCCTGTCTGGAACACTTTATCTTCCAGTCCTCCCCAGAGACCGCACGAGAATTCGAACAAGAAATTAAAGTGCTGCGCCAGGCGCTGGAATGCCACGCCATGCTGTACGTGATCGACTGCCGCGAAGAAGTACTGGAAAAATATCGGGAAGAATTGGCCGCTCTAAGTCTCGCCTCCCGACCGATTTTACCGGTGCTGAATTTTATTCAAACGGACACTCAGCAACTGCAAAGCTGGCGTGCGGCATTGGCCGAGCTCGGCCTGCATGCGCTGGTGGAATTCGATACAGTCGCTTTTGATTTCGCTGCGGAAAAGCGCCTTTATCAGAAATTACAAACACTGTTGGAAGTGTGGTATCAACCGCTTCAGCAATTAATGGATCATCGCGAGCAAGAGTGGCAGCAGGTGCGCAGTGCGTGTATTGCTCAGGTGGCAAAATTATTGGTGGAGATGGCGACTTACACGCTGCCCCATGGCGGAGCTGAGCAGCACAGCTCGCAAGTGACGAATCTGCAAAACACCGTGCGCCAGCGAGAGCAACAGTGCTTGCGCCAAGTTTTAGAATTGCTGAACTTTTCCAGCACCGATGTACAGCTGGCGAACCTGCCGGCGCGCAATGGCGAATGGGAACTGGATTTATTTGCCCCCGAAGCGCTAAAAAAATTCGGTCTAGACGCCGCCTCAGCCGCTGCTACGGGAGCTGCGGTAGGGGCAGGGGTGGACATGCTGCTCGCCGGACTCAGTCTCGGTGCGGCGAGTCTAACAGGCGCTGCCCTCGGCACCGCGTGGCACACGGGTCGTCGCTACGGCAAAGATTTACTGGCGCGCTGGCGCGGTGAAAAAACGCTCTGTGTCGATGACACAACCCTCAACCTACTCCTCCTGCGACAGCTCTCCTTACTGCGGCATTTATTCCGTCGCGGCCACGCTGCGTTGAGCCCGGTGCAACTAAACGAAAAAGACAAAATAGAAGTGCCCTCCGGATGGCGCGAGCAACTCGCGCGCACTCGGGCATTGCTCCAATTAAAAGTGGGAGCAGAACATAAAG
>CAYZVN010000057.1:10127-13066 GCA_964482025.1 uncultured Saccharophagus sp.
CGCGACTTTAACACCACCACCACACCAGAGCCTGCCACAATCAGAATGCCGACGAAGCTTAAGGCATCCGGCGTACTGCCAAATATTAACCAGCCTAAAAGTACCGCCCACATTAGCTGCAAATAAATCACCGGGGCTAAAAAGGAAGCGGGCGCATAAGCGTAGGCGAGGGTAAAAAAGTAATGACCAAGCCCGCCGGCAGCACCCATAGCAATAAAAAGCCCAAACTCTAAATAAGTGGGTGTCTGGTTTTCCCAGGTCCATGGCAGCGCCAAACCAAAAATTAAAGACCCCGCAATTGCGGTATAAAACAACAAGATAATCGGGCGCTCAGTGGCGGCCAGAATGCGCGACAGCAATTGGTAGGCTGCATTTGCCAGTGCAGCCAGCAGCGCAAAAGCAACACCGACCGCATCTAGGCCGCCCCCAGGGCGCGCAATCAACAACACGCCGATAAAACCCACCACTGCCGACAGCCAACCTAAGGCTCCAATACGTTCGCCTAAAATTGGCGCGGCAAGTAGCACCACTAACATAGGCGCGAGAAATGTAATCGCGGTGGTTTCCGCTTGCGGCATACGACTGAGCGCGACACCCACCGACAGCGACATCACCACCAACATCATGGCCCTCAAAATTACCAAGCCGCGCCTTTGCGTTTGCAGTAAGCGCCGGGTGGAATAACGCGGCGTGAGCACGAGAAGCATCAACGCAAAATGCACCAAGTAGCGAATGGCCACGACAAAGGGTACGTTATAGTGCGCGGTAAGATACTTCGTTATGCTGTCCATGCACGCAAAAAGCAGTAAGCCTAAGGCGGCAAACATAAAACCTTTCGCCAAACTTGGCTGCGTCAACAGGGATTTATTGCCACTACTGGGTGACTCTGTCATGCCCGCCACCTCCGCTGAGTCGATACATCATAAGGAGGAGCATCTTAACTCAAGGTGGGGCGGGCTCGTCAGTCCTTTGGCCGACACAAGGCTCCGCGCTTTCTGAAAAAGTCGTTTACTCAAACCTTAATCTTGTAACCGGTACGGAACATCCAAGCGATGATGCCCAAGCAAATCAGAATAAACACGCCAATCATCGCCAGGCTCAGGCCTACATTCACATCGGAAACGCCATAAAAACTCCAGCGAAAACCACTCACCAGATAGACCACCGGATTAAACAGGGTGATGGTCTGCCATACCGGTGGCAGCATATGAATGGAATAAAAACTGCCGCCTAAAAATGCCAAAGGCGCGATGACCATCATAGGCACAATCTGCAATCGCTCGAAGCTGTCCGCCCAGATGCCAATAATAAAACCGAGCAAGCTGAAGCTCACCGACGTCAGCACCAAAAAGGCCAGCATCCACACCGGGTGAGCTATGGAGAAGTCCACAAAAAGGTGCGCAGTTGCAAGAATGACCAGTCCCAACACAATGGATTTACTTGCCGCAGCGCCCACATAACCCAGAACAATTTCCAGGGCGGAAATGGGCGCCGAAAGAATTTCGTAAATCGTGCCGGAAAATTTCGGCATATAAATACCGAAGGAAGCATTGGACGTGCTCTCCATTAGCACCGTCAGCATAATCAGGCCAGGCACTATATAAGCCCCGTAACTGATGCCATCAATTTCCGCCATGCGCGAGCCAATGGCAGAGCCGAACACAATAAAATATAAAGACGTGGACAGCACGGGAGAGGCAATGCTTTGCATCAGCGTCCTCCAGGTGCGCGCCATCTCAAAAACGTAAATCGCTTTGACTGCGTAAAAATTCACGGCTTATCCTCCACCAGGCTGACAAAAATATCCTCCAGCGAACTCTGCGAGCTGTTCAGGTCGCGAAACTCAATGTTCAGGCCATCCAGTTGGCGTAACAGCTCCGTAATTCTCGGCTGTTCATTTTTCTCATCGTAGGTGTAAATCAACTGCTCACCGTTTTGCGCCAGCGTTAAAGGAAAATTGGCGAGAAGTGGTGGGATGTCCGTCAGCGGCTGAGTTAGCTGTAAGGTGAGTTGCCTTTTGCCAAGCTTTTTCATTAATGTTGCCTTATCCTCCACCAGCACTAACTCGCCTTTATTGATTACACCAATACGGTCTGCCATATCCTCCGCTTCTTCAATATAATGCGTCGTCAGAATAATCGTGACTCCGCTGTCGCGCAGCTTGCGAATCATCTGCCACATATCCCGACGCAACTCCACATCGACACCGGCGGTAGGCTCATCCAAAAATAAAATACGCGGCTGGTGCGCCAAGGCTTTAGCAATCAGGACTCGACGCTTCATGCCGCCGGAGAGGGTCATAATTTTATTGTTGCGCTTCTCCCACAAAGATAAATCTCGCAGCAGTTGCTCAAGATATGCGGCGTCCATTGGCTTTCCCGACAGACCGCGACTGAACTTCAGCGTATCCCACACGGTTTCGAAAATCGCGACCGACAACTCCTGCGGCACCAGCCCAATACGCTGCCGCGCCTCGCGATATTGGGTCACTATATCGAGCCCATCCGCTAATACTCGCCCCTGGCCGGGATTGACAAGGCCGCAGATAATACTGATTAAAGTCGTCTTGCCGGCGCCGTTGGGGCCGAGCAGCGCGAATATCTCCCCAGGCTGTATATCTAGGCTAATGCCCTTTAATGCTTGAAAACCCGATGGATAAGTTTTGCAAAGGTTTTGCACCGAAATAATTGGCTGCACAGAAACTCCTGTTGTGAATGATGGCGCGGTTGTATCAATAGTCGGAGGAGTCGCAAGCGATTCGACAAGCCAGCCGCCACGCGATAGGGTACGAATCATAACGTGGCAGGTGCGGCTTGGCTGCAAAAAATCGTAATGGTGTTCTCCACTCAGCTGGCGGTGCAACATCCGCTCTGCCGTACAGATTCCAACCGACTTTTCGCCCGTGCCGAGGGTGCCGCTCGTTGCGCATCCGCTAAGCC
>CAYZVN010000057.1:13166-20717 GCA_964482025.1 uncultured Saccharophagus sp.
GACCGGTGAGGCTTCAGAAAATGAGCATATACAGCAGGTATTTCAAGAAGCTCTAGGCATGCTTACGCGAGCGAAGTGCTTAATTGACGATGAGCCGCAATCGTAAGAAGTGATGTGCTTGTCCCGCCCCCTTCACTAAGATGCGCTATTTGATCGCTGACCAAAGGCTCCATTTTAAATATAGAGAGAACCGAACCATGTCTTACAAAAATACGTTCCAGACCGTTTTTTTACTTTTCACATTCTTGGTGCTATCGGCCTGTAGTTCAGGAGTAACCAAGCCCTCTGGTAGCTCGGCGACGGATGTGCCTCCTTCCCGCTTTGATAACCCCATCATTAAATACGATACGGAAGACCCCACTCACAAAGTAGGCGAGATTATTTATACGGCTGATCCGGCCGTTATGGTGGTGGACGATACGGTTTATCTCTATACAACTCACGACGAGCAAACTTTGGAGGGGAACGATTATCGAATGTACGATTATCGTTTGTGGACGAGCACCGATATGATTTCCTGGGAAAATAAAGGTGCTGTTCTGCGATACTCGGATTTTGATTGGGCGCGCGGCGACGAGAAAACCGGCAATGCCTACGCGCACCATGTCATACATCGGGAAAATGAATCCGGTAAATCCGAATATTTCTTTTATACAACCGTAGAGGGCGGTCAGACGGACGGCGAATTTGGTTTTGCCGTTGGCGTTGCTGTGTCAGACAGTCCCGAAGGGCCTTTTGTGGACCCGCGTGGAATGCCGATGATTCTGCTGGAGGAAACGGCGCAATACAAAGATCACAGCTGGCGCAATATCGATCCTGCCGTCTTTATTGATGATGACGGCCGCGCCTATCTTTATTGGGGCAACAAGCAATTGTGGTGGGTCGAGCTTGAAAGCGATTTAATACATTTGAAGGGTGAGCGTTACACCCTGGATGCCGACGGGAAGATGCAGAATCGCGATGTCAGCAATGTCACGATTAATACCGTCGACACTTTGCCAAATTTTGAAGAAGCCCCCTATGTTTCGAAGCATAACGGCCTTTATTATTTGGTGTATGCAGCCGGGTTTCCGGAGAGCATTGCCTACGCAACCAGCACATCTGCCACCGGGCCTTGGGAATACCAAGGGATAATTATGGATCCGCTGCCCGGCACCACCACCATCCACCCCGCGTTATTCGACTTTAAAGGCAACACCTATCTTGCCTATCACAGTGCCGATCTTCCTGGCGGTGGAAGCTATAGACGCTCCGTTTGTGTTGATCGTGTTTACTTTAATAAGGACGGCACCATTCAAAATATTATTCGGACATTTAGCAGTAGTGACGAATAACACTCTCTAAACCGCTTGTGCATCCAGTCGGGCAGTTCCGTTTGCGGGCTGGATGCATAATTACAGCGGGTTCCGGACCAGTCCCCTGTCGGAATCAAACTCTATCTGTTTAAAGCGCGCAACAAACCACGCCAGACCCTTGCCGGTGCTTGAGCGAGACCAGGCAAGGGAAATATCCGAAGGCGGGCGCGGAGGGTTTAGCGGAAGCATCTGCAGGCGCCCTTCGGCAAGTTCGCGCTTGATTCTATGGCGCGGCAGGTAACCCACACCGAGCCCCCGGCACTGAGCTTCGATCTTTTTTTCGATGGTGGGCACTAGGACGCGGCTGCGCCCGTCGAGCAGACCAGAGGAGCGTACCGGCAGGTTGCGCGAGCTGTCGGCGACCACCACCGTTGGATAATCTTGAATGGCGCTTGCGGTTAGAGGCAATGGCAGCTGCGTCAGCGGATGGTTGGCCGCTACGGTGAATTCAAATACGACCTTTCCTAAAGGGCGCAGGCTAAATCCCTGGCCAGGCGGCGAGCCCTCCGCGCCAATAACTAAATCGCACCGCTTATCGTTCAGCGCATCCCAACTGCCGCCAAGAACCTCTTCGCTCAGCTGGATCTCCGTTTTCGGCTGGATTTTCTGAAACTCCTCTATCAGCTCATAAATAAGGTCGCAGCTCAGCACGCTGTCAACGCAGATGCGCAACTCCGGCTCCCAACCTGCGGCGGCTTGGCGGGCGAGGGTCGTTAGCTCCTGCGTCGCTTTCAGAATGCGTCTGCCGTGGTCCAGCACCAGCCGCCCTGTCGCGGTCAGTTCGGCTTTGCGCTTGCTGCGATCGAACAAGAGCACCCCCAAGTCTTCCTCTAGCTTACTAACGGTGTAGGAGATGGCTGAGGGCACGCGATGAAGCTCTTCGGCTGCGGCGGCAAAGCTGCCGCGGCGATCTATGGCATCCAGGGTCTGCAGAGCGTCTAAAGTGATAGGCCAAGTCATTGTTCAAAAATCCTGAATGATTAGGTCAAAATTATCCGTTATTTTTCTGAATTGGTAAGCATTATAGTGAATTCATTGATCAACTGGATTCACAATTTTATTGGAGACTTGTCGCATGAACAGTTCGCATATTCAGAAGATGTTGGCCACCAACGATAGCGTGACGGGATTGGCGCTGCGCGTACCGGCGGGCATCATTTTTATCGCTCACGGCGCGCAAAAGCTGTTCGGCAGCTTTGGCGGTCATGGGCTTGAGGGAACGGGGCAATGGATGGCTTCGATAGGTCTCGAGCCGGGCTATTTGATGGCGCTGGCGGCGGGAAGCGCCGAGTTCTTTGGCGGGCTTGCCCTGTTGCTCGGCCTGCTGACCCGTCCGGCGGCCTTAGCTCTGGCTGTGACCATGGCGGTGGCGATTGTGACGGTGCATCTGCCGCACGGATTATTTATGAGTAACAACGGTTATGAATTCGGGCTTGCATTGCTCGCCATATCCGTCGCCTTGATCTTTAACGGCGGCGGCAAGCTTTCACTGGACCGCGTATTGAGTCATCGAGTACTTGACGCCGATCCGGTTCGCCAACCCAGCAGTGCCACCGCGTAAAGGATTGACACTGTGACGCCAGAGGTAGGGGATTTATCCCGCCTTTGGCGACTCCTAGAAAGTACTCAATAGGTTAATTAGCAGGGGGATTTATGGGCTTACTTATCGATGGCCAGTGGCATGATCAGTGGTATGACACCGACTCCAACGATGGTCGCTTCGTGCGTAGCGAAGCGCAATTTCGCAACTGGGTTACCGCCGACGGCAGCCCCGGCCCAACAGGCGAAGGAGGTTTTGCCGCCGAGGCGGGGCGTTACCATTTATATGTTTCGCTGGCGTGCCCCTGGGCACACAGAACCCTGATTTTCCGCCAGCTGAAACAACTGGAGTCAATGATTTCGGTATCGGTGGTGAACCCATTAATGCTGGAGCGCGGCTGGACCTTCGAGGATGACGAAGGCGTTGTTCCTGACCCACTGCACAAGGCTCGTTATCTGTACCAGGTTTACACGGCTGCCGATGCTAATTACAGCGGTCGAGTGACGGTGCCTTTATTGTGGGATAAAAAACAAAATCGGCCGGTGAATAATGAGTCATCTGAAATTATTCGCATGTTGAACAGCGCTTTTGATGGCATAGGTGCAGCACCGGGGGATTATTATCCGCAAGCGCTGCAGAGCGAAATCGACCGCATAAATGCGCGAATTTACGACACCGTGAATAATGGTGTGTACAAGGCGGGTTTTGCGACGACCCAAGCGGCTTATGAGGAGGCGGTACATGCGCTGTTTGCCACACTGGATGACTTAGATGCACTTTTGGCAAAGCGCCGTTATTTGCTGGGCGAGCAATTAACCGAAGCCGATTGGCGTCTCTTTACCACTCTTATTCGCTTTGATGCGGTGTATTACGGGCATTTTAAATGCAATCTGCGGCGCATTAAGGATTACCAACATCTTTCCGCGTACACCCGCGAGCTTTACCAGTGGCCGGGCGTCGCGAAGACCGTGAATGTGAAGCACATCAAAGACCATTACTATCGCAGTCACGGCACCATCAACCCAACCGGTGTAGTTCCAGCTGGACCTTTATTGGACTTTGATCGACCACATGGGCGAGAAACATTACCGTCGAGCATGAGTGGTTGATAAAAGCAAAACGACAACGAAGACGTTTTCTTCTCGTACGTGAACACTTTTAAAGCTTTGATTATTTTTAATTAACAATCTAACGAGTCATTGAATTCGCACTGCCAAGCTGCCTTAAAGGCGGCGTGGCAACAGCAAACATTAAATTATTGGAGGAAGGTAATAATGGCAAAAGTATTAGTTCTTTATTATTCGATGTACGGCCATATGGAAACCATGGCGCAGGCGGTTGCCGAGGGTGCTCGCGGTGTTGCGGGCATTGATGTAACCATAAAACGCATACCGGAAACCATGAACCCAGAGGCCTTTAAAGCGGCGGGCGGCAAAGCAGACCAGGTTGCGCCCGCAGCCTCCCCGGAAGAATTGGCAGACTACGACGCGATTATCCTGGGAACGCCCACACGCTTTGGCAATATGTCGGGGCAGGTACAAACATTTTTCGATCAAACGGGCGGCCTTTGGGCGAAAGGCGCATTGGCGGGTAAAGTCGCCAGTGTGTTTACCTCTACCGGCACAGGTGGCGGAGACGAAATGACGATTACCTCAGCGTGGACCACGCTGGCGCATCACGGCATGATAATTGTGCCTCTTGGCTACACCACGGCAGAACTATTTGATATTTCCCAGGTGGGTGGCGGGACGCCCTACGGTGCATCCACCATTGCCGGCGGCGATGGCTCGCGCCAGCCCGACGCACGTGAGCTGGCCATTGCACGTCACCAGGGTAAACAAGTTGCGGAGCTGGCCGCTAAGCTCAAAGGTTAATCTAAAACGCGTTACGGCTGACGCTGCTTTTTTTAAGCACCCGCAGCGCAGCCTTTAGTTGTAGCGACAGTTGCAGCGACGTTTTTAATGTTCCCGTCTATAACACAGTAATCGCCCCCGATACGGGGGCGTTTCATCTGCTGTGAAGGGTATATTGGTTTCGGTTAATTTAAAGCCAGTGGCCTGTAACAGCCGGCTAAATTTGTTGCGATAACCGCGCCCAGGGCAAGTAATAAGCACCTTTGCTTTGGCGGCCGCCAAACCATTAATTAAGGTCGCCAACATTTCCGCGTGATTCGGCTCGTACAAAATATCGCTGCCGATGATCAGATCGAACTGTCCGGCATCTTCGATGGTTTTCGGGGAGTCCCAAGCCAAATCCACATAGGGAAGAAGCGGGAGACTATTGAGCTCCGCGTTATAATCGAGAAAAGATTCGCTAAGTGGGTGATGGTCACTTGCCGTTACATCGGCACCGCGCGACTGCAGGACGAGGCTGGGCAGTCCGAGGCCGCAGCCGAGTTCGATAATGCGCCGGTTTTTAATATCAATGCGTTTAACGGCTTTAGCGAGTGCGCGACTGGCTGGCCATAATTGACCAAATAGGCTC
This sequence comes from uncultured Saccharophagus sp., assembly GCA_964482025.1. Classification (GTDB taxonomy): domain Bacteria; phylum Pseudomonadota; class Gammaproteobacteria; order Pseudomonadales; family Cellvibrionaceae; genus UBA5868. Next base: position 18,546 of record CAYZVN010000057.1, read on the forward strand.
CAGCTCGCATCACAGATTCCTGCCTTTTGCGCCTCGCCCTTGGGGTCCGCATATTGTTGAGTGTCCTTCAGTGAGCGTATTTTCCACTGCCGAGAACCAATGCGGATATTGAGTTTTCGCGTGTCATAGCCGGGCATTGCAACACCTCCAATTGCTTGGACCTGCTGCATCAAACATTGATGTGCTGTGGGTCAATTCGCATAACATACTGTTTTTACTATATTTTTTCCAGTTTTGATGGCTTAAGGGTCGGAAGCAGCGACGTTTAGCTGGGCTCCGGTCGCCCGAGGTGATGCGCGTGTTCAGCTCGCGCCTTTGCTTGAGCTTCGAAAGGAAGGCTTTAAACTGGGCGCTATTGGAAGACAAACCGAGCGTATCTATGGCAATAAGTGAGTTTGAGATTAAGCGCTGTGAGAAAGCGCTTGAGAAATTTATGGCAATAAAGCGGCCTCCGATTCATGTCAGGGAGCAGGTTGATCTTTGCTATCGCATAGTGAATCAGAGCGTCGAAATTTTTGAAGTCAGACCAAACTTTCGTGCACCCGAGAAAAAAATCGAAGCGCCGGTAGCCAAAGCGACCTATGTAAAGACTCGAAAAATCTGGCGTATCTTCTGGATGCGCCAAGATTTAAAGTGGCATGGCTATCAGCCGGTGCCGGAAGTGCGACACTTTGAGGATTTTTTACAGGTTGTGAAAGAGGATGCTCATGCGTGCTTTTTTGGTTAGAGGAGGTGTAGTAACGGCTGTGCTCACCGATTTTGTGTTAAAAAGATGGCAACAATAACCTTGGTTTAGTTTATGAAAAATATTGTCCTATTTTTGTTGTTGGGTATTTCTGCCAGCGCGGTAGCGGCGGAAAATCGATCGCCCTATGCGGAAGAGACCACCCGCACGATTAAGTCGCTCTCGCCGGATAAAGTCGCCGGTCTGCTGCAGGGGAAAGGCTTGGGCTACGGTAAGGTGGCCGAATTAAACGGTTTTCCTGGGCCGGCACATGTGCTGGAGCTTGCCGAGCAATTACAGCTTTTGCCAGAGCAAAAATCGAAAACGCTGGCGATATTCGAGGCAATGCGGTCTCAGGCCAAAACCTTAGGTGCGCAATTGGTTGAGGCCGAGCGCCAATTGGAGGAGCGATTTAATTCTGCAGAGATATCGGAGTCCGAAATCGCGCAGCGGCTTACCGATATCGGCACCTTGGAGGGCAGATTGCGCGCCGTGCACGTAAACGCTCATTTACAGCAAAAAGCGGTTTTGACGGAGCGCCAAGTGCAGCGGTATAAGCAGCTTCGCGGTTATGTAAACGATGCTCACCAAGCTCATGATGGCCATCACCACTAGCCGCGCTTTTTTGGGTGAAATTGGTGGACTGGATTTAGTCAAATTAACCACTTTATTCGGGCGAAAATGCCGGCAGGAGATATGACCTGGGGCACAATTTCTTTGGGAGAAATGAAGTAAAGTAGATATTGGAAACATCATATGATAATACGCGGACAGCGAATCGGACTTTACATTATGAAAAATATTAAGCGGGTTCACCTTTCGAATTGGTTGGCGCTGGCGTTGGCAAGTGTGACGTTGGTTGGTTGCGGAGGTGGCGGCTCGCCTCAGCCTCAGCCCGAGCCTTCCAGCAGCTCATCGTCTTCTAGCAGTTCTTCATCCAGCTCCAGCTCGTCCTCAAGCAGCTCTAGCTCCAGCTCATCTTCCAGCAGTTCCAGCTCTTCTGGTGGGAGCGATTTGCCGCTGGTAGTCGCGATTAATGCCGGGGGCAGCACCAGCGTCACCCTTGATGGCGTGCAGTATCAAGTGGACAAATATTCTCGCGGCGGCACGCCAAATAGCACACAGGACGCCGTTACCGGTGGTGCGCTTTATCAAACCGAGCGCTATGGAGAAGTCACATATGAGATCCCGGTCACAGGCAACGGCTATTACACCGTGCAATTGCACTTTGCCGAGATTTATCTAACCGCTGCTGGTGAACGCAGCTTCAGCGTGGAGATTGAAGGCAGCAGCGTAATCAGTGGTTTGGATTTATTTGCGGAAGTCGGGCACGACGTCGGCCATACGCAAACCTTTAGGGATATCCCCGTCAACGATGGCGCAGTCACTATTCAATTGATTGCCGGTATGGAGAATCCGACCATCGCCGGGTTTGCGATTTTTTCCCG
>CAYZVN010000058.1:0-19824 GCA_964482025.1 uncultured Saccharophagus sp.
CGGCAAATGCCGGGGTTTTTGTTTGGCTTGACTAGAACCAGTGGCGTTGAGCAAAGCGTGTAAGCACACGCTCAAAAGCGGTTTCCACCGTTTTGGCTGCGGCCAAACCTATGCGCTCCTGAAGACCCTTTTTATGTTCATAGCGGACCGCGATGATGTCGGCTTGCGGATGCATCGCCGTTAAATATTCATCACTGGTCGAGATCTGGTCGATCAGATTTTTTTCCAGCGCACGGCGCCCATACCAAATCTCCCCTGTGGCGACCTCATCCACATTCACAGCCGCACGGTGTTCGCCGACAAACTCCTTGAACAAAATATGCGTCTCTTCTAAATCATCCATAAATTTACGCCGACCTTTCTCCGTATTTTCACCGAGCATAGTCACTGTGCGCTTATACTCGCCGGCGGTAAAAATTTCGTAGTCGACATTGTGCTTTTTCAGCACTTTGTGAAAATTTGGCAGCTGCGCGACGACTCCGATAGAACCCAGCACCGCAAACGGTGCGGCAACAATTTTATCGGCGACACATGCCATCATATAGCCGCCGCTCGCAGCCACTTTATCCACGCACACCGTTAATGGAATGCTTTTTTGCGTAATGCGAGCCAACTGGCTCGCCGCCAGGCCGTAACCATGCACCAGCCCGCCTGGGCTCTCCAAACGCACAACTACTTCGTCAGTTGCTTCTGCAAGACTGAGGACAGCGGTGATGGATTCGCGCAGCTCATCAGTTGCCGAAGCTTTTACATCGCCGTGAAAATCCAGCACGTAAACTCGCTTTCTTCTCTCCACTTCCTCGCTGCGCTTCTTCTCTTTACGCGCCAGCTTTTCTGCTTTCTTTGTTTTTTTCTCTTCCTCTTTGAGAATTTTTTCGTCTACCACTTCCGCTTTCAGTGCTTGGCACATTTCATCGAGACGTTCGTTTAGGCGAGTAACCTGGATGCGCCCCTTGTCGCGCCCTTTGTCCCTTTGCGTTGATGCGACGACAAATCCCACTATCACCATAAATGCCAGCACAAAGGTGACAACCTTGGCCAAAAAAAGCCCGTACTCCAATAAAAACTCCAACATAATTCCCCTTAGTTAAGCCACAGGTTTACCGCACGTTTGGCGGTGTCGTTAAGTGGTTTGGCGAGCAGCCCCGTATGAGAAAGCGCAACTTCGTAAAGCGCGCCATCAACCATAGGGACAAAGGTCGCGCTGCCATAAACCGCGTCAATTAAAGCCGCATCTGCTTGGCTTTTATAGGCCCAAGCCCACAAATCTATGCCGAACTCCTTGTCGTCGCGCAAGGCGTGGACGGTCCGCTCTCGACTGCGTTCGTGCTCGATAGAGACATAGCGGCCGGAAATACGCTCAAGTCGATAGCCGGGCTTGCCTCCCGCCTGGCTTAACAAGCCCTTCCAGCGAATGATACGTGCATCGATCTGCCATTGATCGCCGCGTAAATAATAATCCGTCGTCAGGCCGGAATCGGTAAGCGTCACCGTTGCCACGAAGGCTTGTTCATCTACCTTCTGAAAACTGACGGTCGCGACCGGTTTATCAATTAACACCTGCTGATAGGAGCGCAGATCCAATCCCACCAAGACGCAAAAAACCGCTAGGCCGATCAGCACCACTCCGCTCATGCCGCGAACCCAGCCCCAGAACCAAGTGCCTTTTAATAAAGTGCGCAAGGCGGCCAGTACCAGCAAGACTGCAAGCACCCCGGACATGGTTGTGGCCACGGAATAGAACATAGTTAGCCTTGCGCCTTTGCGCACTGTAGAAAAAGGTCGATGAGTTTACCGGAAATTGTGTGGGGAGGCGGAACGCGTGGCAAGGCGTCAGGAGTGAACCAGTCAGCATCCGTGATCTCAACCCCGTCCACCTGGATTTCGCCCGATTTGTAGTGGGCGACAAAGCCCAGCATCAGTTGGCTGGGAAACGGCCAGGGCTGGCTGCAGATGTATTCGAGCCGCTCGACTTCAATACCGGTCTCTTCACGAATCTCTCTCACCAGCGCCTGTTCAGCCGTTTCCCCCGGCTCGATAAATCCGGCGATGACACTGTAGAGACCCTCAGTGAAGTTAGCGTTGTGGGCGAGCAGGCAAGTCTGCCCTCTCATAACAATGCCAATGACGCAGGGTGCAATGCGCGGATAATAGAGCGCGCCGCAGTGGCTGCAGGCCAGTACGCGTTCGTGCAGCTGCAGCTGAGTCGTCCGGCCGCAACGGCCACAATAACGGTGATATTCATACCAATGGGCGAGTTGCTGGGCGCGACCGGCAAGGCCGAAAAGCTCGTCCGCCACCTCACCTAGACGGCTGCGCAACCCGCCGGTAACGAGGCCTGAACTGGATGGAAGTTGGAAGTCGGGAGTATAGATAAAGGCGAAACAGGGGATGCCTCGCCAGCGTCCCAGGTACAATCGCTCTTGAGGTTCATCTTCACAGGCACGGCGCAAATGGTCGTAAGAGAGTAAAAAAGACCCATCTTCTTGATTCATCAATAGCCGGCTGCCGACAACGCCGATAATCCAATGGCCTTCAGCGGCAGTGACCTGACTATCGAAATCCGCTTCGTAGTTCATTTAGGGTTTGCGCGCGGGATAGCCCAGAGCGGCCAGGCTCTCTTCTGCGACTTGCAACACCGAGTCATCCAGGCGCGCCGCGGAGTTGGCGGTATCCAAAAAATACTCAACGCTGATAATGGCGTCGGCAAAGGTTTCCAGGAGTTCTTTCAAGGCTGGAGGGTGATCGCCTTGCATCAGCACCTGCTCGACGAACTCTGCACAGCGTTGTACCACATAGGCCGCGCGCAGCCGCTTGAGCATCAATAAGCCGCCACGGACGGAGTTCAAGGTTTTGCTGATGTTGCTGATATGTCCGGAGTCGAAGTTGGATTCGGAATAAGCGGTGATGGCACGCTTCGTCAGCGATATGCCCGACTCACATTCCTGCAAGACGATCCGCTCGGCTTGGGTGAGTTCGCTGTGCGCGATGATTTGGTTCTGCGATTCTTCGCTGGTGTTGGTCAGCACATCGCCGGAAAGCTTGGCAAACTCTAAAGAATTGACGGCGCTTTCCATGTAAAGCATCACTTTGGCGCATCGATCGAGCTCGGCATCCGCGATCGTCGGCTCGTTCTGCCACTGCTCAACCTTTTTGATTTCCTCTTTCAAGATCGAGCTAGGGCCCACCAAACCGACGACCCCCATGGTTTCTGCAATTTTGTTGAGGGTTGCCGTCATTCCCGGCACATCGTCAATCATCTGTCCGCCCTGGGCAGCGGTTTCCAAAACTTTCTTGATATTGTTGATTTCAAGCTTCAATACCCGCACCAGCGAGCTGATGGTGTGGGCACTGGGGCCACGCAGCGACTGCCGCTCAACCGCGAGAACCTCCTCGGTATACGACAATTGGCGAATACCAAAAACCTGTTTGAGGCGTGTCACCGCTTCGTTTTGATGACCGGACAATAAGATGATGTAGAACAGTTCTTTGGTCAGCCCTTTGGGCGCCGTCGCCTGATAGGAGGCCCGCCCTCCTCTCTGGACCTGACGGATGATGCGATCGATTCTGCTAAGCAACATTTTGCGCGGCTCGATCATTTCCATCTGTTGCTGGATCATCGCATCAATCGCAACATTGGCCATCCACCATAGCGACGCCAGCGGCGTATCGTTGCCCAGGCGTTGCAAGCGGATTAGCGCTCGGCGCATCAAGCCTAGCGATGCATTTACCTGCTTGTCGCGTAATACGCCGAGTAACCCCAGTTGGTACATATGGCGTAGACGCGTTAACAGCGACATGAAGTCCTTGTCTTCCACCACTATGGCATCTGCCGGAGGTGGCTGTGGGTTGGCTTTGAGATTGACTTGAAAAAAGAAGCTTTCGGGAAGTACCGGCTCGCGGCGGAACTTGCGCAACTCATTGATGTAGGGGATCAATAAGACCGGGATCTGGCGCTCATTTTGATGGACGTATTCCAGATATCGCGATAGGACAAAAAAGGTACCGCTGACCAGTTCTAAGTGCCTCTCAAAATGCGCTTCGGGCGCATCCATCTGAATGGTGCTTGCAGTGGCGAGCAACTCTTCCGCGAGTATGCTGGCGCCTTTGAATTCAAGGAGGCGGAAGATCCCAATAATTTGTTTAATGCCGGCTAGACAGGATTGAAAGCTCTTTTGCTCTCCCCCTTCGGAGACAAATACCTCAAGATCCCGTGCCGCTTGCTCAATGGTGGCCACCAGTTCGTCACGGATCACGTTAAGGGATTGAAAGCTAGCCGGGTCCGCCGTCATCACATTGGTTTTCCTATATTTTTTCGGGCAGGGAACATACGGAGTTGCCTTTTGTATTATCTATTTCTTATTGGTGAGTCCTGCACCCAAATCACCGACAACCTGACAAGTATAATACGGGATTGGAAAATTCTTTTAGATTCGAGCAGTTATCGCCGCATCTTAAGCAAATCTCTCGATCTTGTCACCGCTGCAGATGCCCCACAAATCCCTGGAAACCTCTTATACTCCAACCATTAAAGCACCTCTCGGCCACTTGGCTATTGCTTTTTTAAATAAGCACGGTAGTTTGTCCAACCTTTTGCGAGGGCCCCTCTCTCTCCCCTCCCTTGCAGCCCGTTGTTCAGCAGTAGGTATTCAATATGACGCAACCTTCGTTAGGTAGAGCCTTTTGGCAAAATTTTCTCGGGGGCTCCGCTCTTTGGTATAAACAAACCATAGTAGCGTTTCTGGTGATAAACCCCATCATTATCATGCTTGACCCCTTTCTTGCCGGCTGGGTGCTCATCTGCGAGTTTATTTTTACCCTGGCCATGGCACTGAAGTGCTATCCACTACTTCCCGGCGGGCTCTTGGCTCTTGAAGCCGTGTTGTTAGGTTTGACGTCATCCGACTCGGTTTACCACGAAGTGGTTAACAACATTCCGGTGATATTACTGCTGATGTTTATGGTCGCCGGGATCTATTTCATGAAAGACCTGTTGCTCTGGTCTTTTTCGAAAATCATGCTTGGGGTGCGCTCCAAAATATTGCTGTCGCTTTTGTTTTGTAGCTTGGCGGCACTGCTGTCTGCCTTTCTCGATGCGCTGACCGTAACCGCCGTGCTGATTTCGATCGGCGTGGGTTTCTATACCGTCTATCACAAGGTGGTAACCGGGGGTGACAACTACCCGGACAACGATGAGTTAGTACAGGAGCTCGACCGCAGCGATTTGGACCAGTTCCGTGCATTTTTGCGCAGTTTGGTTATGCACGGTGCGGTGGGGACTGCTCTCGGAGGCGTCTGTACCATGGTCGGCGAACCACAGAATCTGCTGATTGCTGAGAAAGCCGGCTGGGATTTTGTGGAGTTCTTTATCCGTGTCGCGCCGGTGTCCATGCCTTGCTTGGTTGCGGGGCTGGTGACTTGTGCTCTGGTCGAACGCTTTAAATTGCTGGGCTATGGTGCGACTTTGCCGGAGAAGGTTCGCTTTATCTTGCAGGACTATGATCGAGAGCTCAGCAGTAGGCGTACCACTACGGATAACTCTGTGCTGATTGTTCAGGCTATCGTAGCCTTGATTCTGGTGTTCGCCCTGGCCTTTCACCTGGCAGAAGTTGGCTTGATCGGACTGATGATCATCATCCTCTTAACCACATTTACCGGGGTGAACGATGAGCATCGTATAGGTCGCGCGTTCGAAGAGTCTTTACCATTTACCGCGCTCTTAGTCGTATTCTTCGCGATTGTGGCCGTCATTCACGATCAGCACTTGTTCACACCAATCACGGACTGGGTATTATCGCTGCAGGAGTCGCAGCAACCGGCCATGTTGTTTGTTGCCAACGGTGTTTTGTCGATGATTAGCGATAACGTCTTCGTCGCGACGGTCTACATCAACGAAGTTAAGGCGGCGCTGGAAGGCGGCACGATTACCCGTGAACACTTCGATATTCTCGCGGTCGCGGTTAACACTGGGACCAACCTACCAAGCGTAGCGACACCAAACGGCCAAGCCGCTTTTCTGTTCCTTTTAACGTCTGCTTTGGCGCCGCTCATTCGGCTGTCGTACGGGCGAATGGTTGTGATGGCTCTGCCCTACACCGTGATTCTCAGTGGTGTTGGTTTATTTTGTGTCGCGTTCTTGCTATAGCGTGGTGACTTGCTATAGAGGGGTGAGCAGGAGCGGGTTACGGCTCCTGCTTTAACCATAAACAACTGCCGCCGGATGCCTTATCAATCGCGTTCAGCTTGCTTTGATGGGCCTCCAACTCTTCAGCAGAAGCACGTATTACCCGCAGCGGTCGGCGATCGGTACTGATTCGGCCGAGGGAGACGGACCCTGCGCTTTGTTCTACGGACGTTTGGCTTTCACTGCTCAACTCCAACGCCGTTTGCCCACCGGTCATTAAGAGATAGACGTCGGCAAGAATCTCGGCATCCAGCAGCGCGCCGTGCAAATCGCGGTGGGAGTTGTCCACGCCATAGCGTTTGCACAGGGCATCCAAGTTGTTCTTCTGCCCCGGATGCTTCTGGCGAGCCAGAGCTAAAGTATCCAGTACTGTGCACTCGCTGGTTACCGGCGGTAGCTTGAGGCGGGCGAACTCGTGATTCAAAAACCCTATATCAAATGCAGCGTTGTGAATGACCAGCTCCGCGCCGCGAATAAACTCCCAGAACTCTGCCGCGATAGCGGAAAAGCGCGGTTTATCCTGTAAAAATTCATTGGTGATGCCGTGAACCTCTATGGCCCCTTGGTCAATTTCACGGTCCGGGTTGATGTACTGGTGGTAATGGCGTTTGGTTAATTTGCGGTTAACCACCTCCACACAGCCAATTTCAATCACGCGGTGACCCAGCTGTGGTTCCAAGCCGGTGGTTTCAGTATCTAATACGATTTGTCGCATGCTGCCCCGCTTCAGTTACGCCTCGATTGGCCAATTGGTCGGCAATCTCGTTTTCCCGGTGTCCGCTATGGCCTTTGATCCAGTTCCATTGAATGTGGTGTTTGCTGCTGAGCTCATCCAGCAGTTGCCACAGATCCTGATTTTTCACCGGTTTTTTATCGGCTGTCCGCCACTGGTTCAGCTTCCAGCGCACCATCCATTCGGTGATGCCTTTGCGCACGTATTGGGAGTCTGTGGTCAAAACCACTTCACACGGATGCTTTAGCGCCGCCAGCGCTTTAATCGCGGCGGTAAGCTCCATTCGGTTATTGGTTGTTTCTGCTTCGCCTCCGTAGAGGGATTTTTCGACACCGCCATAGCGTAGCAACGCGCCCCAGCCGCCTGGGCCGGGATTACCTTTGCAGGCGCCGTCGGTGAATATTTCAACTTTCTTCAAGGCACAGTCACTTAATGTTAAGACATGGTCATTTAACGGGTGTGGATTTGGGGTTTTTGATGAGTACAAGCCGCGCGGACGAACGGGCGGAGATCGCCTGCTTAGTCCCCACACGAAAGCGCGGCTGGCGCGACCAATCGGGCCTAATTGGGGTCAGGCAGGCTATGTCCTTGCGTGCCACCAGGCAATAAAAATTCCCAAAAGGAATTTTCCAGTTCTGCAACACCCCGTTAATGCGGGTGGCGTGCGCCAAGTAGCGACGATGCTGCAGCGGCAGGTTGTAAATGCCATCTTGGGTGCGCAGTGTATTGCAATCGAGAAACTGTAGCCAGTCGGTGATACGTGACTTGCTCAAACTATTGCGCTTCCAGATAGGGCTCCGACTGAAGAGCTGCGCGATTGGTTTGACAAATCCCATGAGGCTCATCGGATTGAAGCCGAAGATAATGATATATCCCCGGGGAATCGTGACGCGGCTGGCCTCTCGCAGCACTTGATGTGGATTGTGGGAAAACTCGAGTACGTGATGAAGAATGGTGACATCCACCGACTCATCTTCCAGGGGCAGTGCATCAAATGAGCTGTAAGCGGCAACTCGCGAATCGTCCTTCGGAGTGCCGGCGCCCACCGCAAAACAGTGGCAGATACGACTATCCTGAAACAACTGAATTTGCCGGTTGATGCTGAGCTGCATCAGGTGGTAGCCGAACATACAGCTGAGTTCGCGCTCCAGGATTCGCTGCTCCTCTCGCAACAGCTGGTGTCCCAGTGGAGTCTCGAACCACTCTTCCAAGCCCGCAATGCTGGCATCCAGGTCGGGAACCCGTTGGCGATTACGTATCAAAGAGATACTTCTGCGGAAGATGGACATGGGCGACCCCCCTCTGATCCGATTAAGTCTTCTATTATGGACGAAAACCTTGGAAGCAAGTTGCATGGCCTCATTCATAGCGGAACCCATTCCCGCCTATAAAGACAATTACATCTGGTTATTACTGACAGATAGAGCGACTTGGGTTGTTGACCCAGGCGATCATGTACCAGTGTGCGAAGCGCTGCAACGCCACAACCGCCAGTTGAACGGCATATTGGTGACCCATGGCCACTGGGACCACGTCACAGGAATTGCGGCGCTGGTCGAGCGCTTTCCCCAAGTCGCCGTGTACGGCTCCCCACTCTGTTCCCATCCGGCCATTCAGCATCCTGTGGGCGAAGGAGAAGTAGTCGACCTGGGCGGGGTGCGCGCCGAGGTTTGGGAAACCCCAGGCCACACTCGCGACCACCTCTCTTTTTATATGCCCGAGGTTGACAGCGTGTTTTGCGGCGACACGCTGTTCGCGGCCGGTTGCGGCCGTATCTTCGACGGCACCATGGAGCAACTCTACAGGTCTTTACAACGCATTGCTGCCCTTCCCCCGCAAACCAAGATTTATTGCGCTCATGAATACACTCTGGCCAATCTCCGCTTTGCCCAAGCAGTCGAGCCGAATTCGGCGGCGCTGTCTCAACGCGTGTTGCAGTGCCAAGCATTACGAGATGCGGATGTCCCGTCGCTGCCGACGGATTTAGCCACAGAGCTGGCAACCAACCCTTTTCTTCGCGCCGGGCAACCGGCAGTCCAGCAATCGGTTAAAAAAGCCACAGGCGTAGCGGCCGATGATGCGCTTTTGATCTTCTCGGAACTACGGAAGTGGAAAAATCACTACTAGTTCACGCATATCCTACTTCGTCATTTTGGCACGCTTTTCAATCTCCGCTAGAATCCGGGCGAACCAAAATTTCAGATTAATGACAGCTCACAACGAAAGACTTCCTAATGCTTAAACACCTTAGCTTATTGCTGGTGAGTACAACGCTAGTCAGTTGTGCTCATCTTGGCACCCAAGCTCCACCAGGCGAAGAAGACAACTACTCCCTTCTTTCGCTATCCAAACGTTTAATACGCACCGCCAGTCAGCCCTCCTTTTCCGAATGGCACTACGAATCCCTCGCTCTCTGCCAAATTCACGATACCGAACTCGACGATTTTACCCTGCCGGTGAGCGTGAACCTGTGGGATCGCGTGCGCGAAGGCTTTGCGATTGAGCCGCAGATGAATCAGCGTATCCAGCAGGAGATCCAGTGGTACGCCAAACATCCGAGCTATATGGCGCGCGTCTCCGAACGAGCGGAGCGCTACCTCTATCTGGTGGTCGAGGAAATCGATAAACGTCAAATGCCCATGGAGCTGGCATTACTGCCGATTGTGGAAAGCGCCTTCGATCCCTTCGCCTACTCCCCCGGTCGCGCCGCTGGCATGTGGCAGATTATTCCGGGTACCGGCACCATGTTGGGGCTGAAGCAAAACTGGTGGTATGACGGCCGCCGCGATGTGGTGGCTTCTACCCACGCTGCGCTGACTTACCTGGAGCAGCTCTATAACCAGGTAGGCGAAGACTGGCTGCTGGCGCTGGCGGCTTACAACAGCGGTGCGGGCAATGTCCGCAAATCCACCCGACGCAACAAGGCCAAAGGGAAGCCTACCGACTATTGGTCATTGCAGTTGCCGCGGGAAACCGAAATGTACGTGCCGCGTCTACTGGCACTCAAAGCGTTACTGGAGAACCCCGAGGCCTATGGGGTCTCGTTTTATCCGGTAGCCAACGAGCCCTATTTCATCTCGGTGAATGTGGGCTCGCAGATTGATTTGGCGCAAGCGGCGGAGTGGGCGCAGATGTCGATGGACGAACTGGCCGCGCTCAATCCTGGCTTTAACCGCTGGGCGACCGATCCCGATGGCCCCCACCACCTTCTGTTCCCGCGCGATAAAGCGGGCAACTTTATTGAGAGGCTGGCGGAGGTTCCCGAAGAGCATCGAGTGGTCTGGGACCGCTATCAGATCAAGCCGGGCGACACTTTGTCGGGCATTGCCAAGCGCCATCACACCACACCGGAGTTCCTCCAGTCGATCAACAACTTGTCGGGCACAAACATTCGCGCAGGGCGCACCTTGATGGTCCCCAAATCCGCCGAAAGTGCGGAGTTTTATACCCACACAGTGGGTCAGCGACTAAAGCGCATTCAATCCTCCGGCAAGGGCAGCAAGTTGGAATATCGGGTGCGGGAAGGCGATTCGCTGTGGAAAATCAGCCGCAAATTCAATGTCACCACAGGCCAATTGGCCAAGTGGAATGGCATGGCGCCGGGAGATCGAATTTATCCGGGGCAGAGTCTGGTGATCTGGCAGCCAGTTAAAGCCGCTCAGGCGACCCCTGGAGGGGATCGGACGATTCGCAAGCTCGCCTATAGAGTGCGCAAAGGCGACTCACTGGCGGCGATTGCCAGCAAGTTCAATGTGCGGGTCGCCGATATCACACGCTGGAACCAGGTTGATCCCTCGCGCCATCTGCAACCCGGTAAGCACCTCACCCTATTCGTCGATGTAACTCGCGTTCAATAACACAAATTAAGCCGAACCGAGACGGCGAATCATGCGATCCAGCATGGCTGTGGATAGTAGACGTTTGAACGCGCCCATCACATAGGTGGGTGTGGTGACGTAATAGCGCGGCTTCGGCTTGGGGCGCTCCAGGGCGAGAATTAACTTATCCACCACTGCCGATGCGGGCAAAGTAAATGGCGCGGCTGCACCTTGCTTGTTGAGTCGCTCCAGTGCAGCTTGATAAAGCGCATGGTGGCGACTGTTCTGCGTATCAATTTCTTGCTGAAATGCGGCCAGGGCGTTTTTGCGAAAATCGCTCAGAATCGGGCCGGGCTCGATCAGCACCACCTTTACCGATGTGCCGTGCAACTCCAGGCGCAAAGTATCGGTGAGCCCCTCCAACGCAAATTTGCTGGCGACATAAGCGCCGCGGTTGAACATCGCAACCAGCCCCAACACTGAGCTGTTTTGCACAATGCGCGCATCGGCTTGCTGTAAGAGCGTGGGCAGCAGCCGGCAGGTCAGCTCATGGGTGCCAAACACGTTCGTTTCAAACTGGCGCCGCAGGGCGTCCCGCGGCAGATCTTCTACTGCGCCGGGAAGACCGTAGGCGGCGTTATTGAACAGCGCGAACAACTGGCCAGCCGTGCGTTCGAGCACTTCTTCTACCGCTTCTTGAATAGATCTGCTGGAGGCGAGATCGAGCACCAGCGCGTCGGCGAACCCTTCGTCTTTTAAGCGCGCCACATCGCCACCTTTGCGGCAACTCGCAAACACCCGGTAGCCTCGCTCACGCAGGGTTCGCGCCGCCTGAAGACCTATGCCCGAAGAACAGCCGGTGATCAAAATGGATTTGCTCATAGGGGTGTGCTGCATGCGTTATGGGTTGAGAGATTTCAATGCTGCCGCCAGATGGGCGCTGGCTAAGGGCGCCAGCTCGGCTACCTGGCGACGACTGCGACTTTGATAAGTCGCCGACTCTACCTGCTGCGGCTCGGCGGGGTAAACCTGGGCCGCGATGCGGCGCACGGCGTTGACCGCAGCAGCGAGATCACGGGCTTCACCGCGAAAGTGCTGTGCTGGTGTGAGCTTCTCTTTGAAGGCGCCAAAGCCTTGGTCCCAGAGGAAGTGCAAATTGTCTCGGCAGCGCAGCCCCGCTTTAAAGCCGGGACTCGGCGTTATGCAAAAAGCATTGCCACCCCGATCGTGGCGACAACGAGCATCCAGAGAGCTGAGCAGATGCAGGGGCTGATAGGCATCGCCGACAAAGTGCAGCACAAATGCCAAAATAATGGCTTTATCGCGAGGATCCTGAGCGGCCTCATAAGCCACAAACAATTTTGGCCAAACCTCTAGAAGGCGGCCGCCTGGTGCAGGCGGACAGGTGGCTCCAGAATTTTTTGCCGCCCCCGCTTTCACCAGCTGCCCGTTGGCATCCATAAACAATGTATTGGTGTAGTGCCAATCACTGGTGGGCAATCGGCGATAGGACCGCAATGCATCCGGCACCTTACCGCTCCCATACTGGTCGAAAAGTCGATTGAGCGGCACCGACCGCACTCGATCCGGCCAAGCGGCGGCGCGCGCTGCGTGGCTGCGCCAACTTGCGTTTCTCTTGGCCCAAGGCCCCTCTGCTAGTACCTGCTGCCACGCCCTTTGTGTCGGGACCGGCAGTTGCTCCAGCGCGGCGATGGCAATATCGCCATGACCATCGGCCGACCAGCCCCAGGCGGACGGATTAACCAACCAGCAAAGCAGCAATACCCACCACAGTTGCTTCGCCGCCATCAGGCACGACTCTTTTTGATTAGATCGTAAGCGGCCTGAATCTCCTGCGACCGCTCCGTCGCCACTTTCACCATTTCTTCCGGCACTCCCTGGCCAACGAGCTTGTCTGGATGGTGCTGACTCATCAATTTGCGATAGGCCTTTTTGATCTGGTCATCGGGTGTATCGGCGCTTACCCCTAGTGCTTCATAAGCCGAGGCGAGCTTATCGGCCGGCGGCTGCCCACCACCATCTTCCCCAGAGTAGTAACGGCTCTGCTGAAAACGCGCTTGGGCTTGCACCATGCGCAGCAAATGATTGAAGGCAGCATCTGAGTAGCCCAGCAGCAAAGCCACCTCTCGCAAAACGGCAATTTCGTTGTCGTGCAGCTCGTGATCCGACATCGCCATAGTGATGAGATACACCAGCAAGAGCTGTTTGAGATGGGGGTACGCAGCGGCCACCGCGATAAACTCACCCATGCCGCTCGCGAGGTCGAAGTCCGGCTGTACGCCTTGTTTGAAGAGTTTTTTGGCCTCAGCACGCAAGTTATCAGCCAGGCCCATGCGATCCATCAGGATTTCCGCCGCCTGTATTTCCTCCTCAGACACCCGCCCGTCCGCCTTCGCCATGCGCCCCATAAGCGGGAAGATGGTATGGAACATCGCCTGCTCAACTTTGCGGCGCTGTTCCGGGTTGAACTGAGCGCGAAAGTTCTTCCAGGCTCGATCAAAATAATGCCCTACCGCAAACCCGATAATCGCGCCCAGCCATTTGCCCATAGCCCAGCCCAACAACACACCAACAATTCGACCAATCCAGCTCACAAGAACCTCTTATTTAATAACTTCAATACCTTAGGGTTTAATTCTCAACCAATTTGCCAAGTAAACTTAAAGTGCTTTCTAGGTTTTTTTAAAGTGCTTTTTTAAGATTTCATATGCCTCTTGCACTTCGGCAAACGCCGCCACGGAGCCGCCTTGGTCAGGATGCGCGCGCTGAGCTTTGCGTCTATAGGCTCCTTGAATCTCGCGCCAACTCGCAGTCGCTGCGACTCCCAGGGTGGTCAATGCACGCTCAGAGGCATCGACGGCTGTATAGCGTTGCCAAAACCCTTGCAGCAGATCATGTACCGATGCATCACTCGCTTGGTGGAAGTTTTCTAAATCAAGGTAGTAGCTCCCTACTCCGGCATGGGCAATGTCCAGTTGCGCTGAGGCGCCGGGCTTTGCCGGCATCAAGCAGGCGCCGAGCGTATTAATCTGCAGCTGCCACTGAGGACTTAAATCTTCCTGCAGTGAATACAGACAGTGGCGCGTAATGAAATGCTTGCGGAACAACTGAAGATGGGACGATTCGTGGCAGTATGCCGAAAAGTAATTGCTGCTATCCAGGTGGCGAATAAGGTCGTGTTCGCGCACAGGCTGACCGAGATGTTGGTGCAGATAGTCGACCATCTGCGCACAAATACTGGCCTTGTCCCACAACTCGCGTCACCTCATTAAAAAAGGGCCGAATATTCAGCCCTTGGACGGTTCTTTAAAGTTTTTCAACTTTCCAGGTAGTGCCGCCCTTCGAGTCTTCCAAGACTACGCCTATGGCTTTCAGCTCCTGGCGGATAGCGTCAGCGCGCGCATAGTTTTTATCCAGTTTAGCCTGGTGCCGCTCCGCGATGAGCGCCTCTACTTGCGCGGCTTCTACACCCGTTTCCGTCGCTGCGCCTTGAAACCAGGTATCGGGGTCTTGCGTCAGCAGGCCCATCAGCCCCGCCGTCGCCAAAATTTCGCCTTTTAATTGCGTGAGTTCCGCCCCCTCCCCTTTATTGATTCGGCGCGCCAAGTCATGGAGCCCGCTAATGGCTAAAGAGGTGTTCAGATCGTCCAGCAGGGCTTGATAAACCGGGCTATCGGTAACCGCGACCGATGCCGCCTCAAGATCGCTCACTTTGCGCAAAGCGCCGTAGAGCGAATCCAAACTGGCTTTCGATTGATCGAGTAGCTGTGGAGAGAAGTCCAGCTCCGAGCGATAGTGGGCTGACAGCAGCGCAAAGCGGATCACTTCTCCGGGATACTGCTTCAGGAGGTCGCGAACCATACGAAAGTTGCCCAGTGATTTGGACATTTTCTCGCCGCCAATATTGATATAGCCGTTATGCATCCAGTAGCGCACATACTCTTTGCCATCGTGGGCGCACTGACTCTGAGCCAGTTCGTTTTCGTGGTGGGGAAAGATAAGGTCGCGCCCGCCGCCGTGGATGTCGATGGTTTCACCCAGATGTCTCTTGATCATGGCGGAGCACTCCAGATGCCAGCCAGGACGGCCTCGACCCCAAGGACTTTCCCAGCCCGGCTCGCTGTCCGCAGAGGGTTTCCACAGGACAAAGTCGCCACCGTACTTTTTATAGGGAGCCACCTCTACCCGCGCCCCTTCGAGCATATCGTCCAAAGAGCGATTGGAAAGACGGCCGTAATCCGGCATGGACTTCACATCAAACAACACGTGGCCTTCGGCCTCATAGGCGTGCTTGCGCTCGAGCAAAGCCTGCACCATGACGATCATGTCATTCACATGATGGGTCGCATAGGGTGTGATGGTGGGTTCCAGGTTGAGCAGAGCCGCCATGTCCTTTTGATATTCCGCAGCATAGCGAGCGGCGAGATCAGCAATCGACTCGTTATTCTCCCGCGCCGCCTTCATGATCTTGTCGTCGATATCGGTGATATTGCGGGCATAGACGACCTTCGGGTAGAGCGTCTGCAGCACCCGAAACAAGGTATCGAACACCACCACAGGACGGGCGTTACCTATGTGGACAAGGTTGTAGACGGTCGGCCCGCAAACGTACATTTTGACGCAGTCAGGAGAGAGCGGCTCGAACGTTTCTTTCTGTCGGGTACGGGTGTTGTAGATCTGCAAACTCATAAATTCTCGCCTTTGCTCCAAGAGTCTTTCAGCCCTATGGTGCGGTTAAACACTATGCCGTCACTGGCCAAGTCGCGGCAAAAGTAGCCCTCCCGCTCGAACTGGTATGACATACCGGCAACGCTTTCCAACAGCGAAATCTCACCTTTGCCGTTGAGCAACACCTGGAGGCTATCGGGGTTGATGCTTTCGAGAAAGTTTTTGTCGCCAGCATCCGGTGCCGGGTCGGTAAACAGCCGGTCGTATAAGCGCACTTCCAGGTCAGCGCAGCGATGTGCGGCAACCCACTGGATGACGCCTTTGGGCTTGTTGCCATCCGCTGGGTCTTTGCCGAGAGTGTCGGCAATTAGGCGCGCGTGAACTTCCACGACCTTCCCCTCTGCGTCTTTAATGGCCTGATCCGCCTCTATGACATAGGCATTGCGCAGGCGTACACGTTTGCCCAACACCAAGCGCTTGTACTTTTTATTGGCTTCTTCGCGAAAGTCATCTTCATCTATGTAGATCTCCCGCCCAAACGGCAAAAGCCGCTCAGGCAAGTCGTCCCGGTTTGGATGACCCTTGGCGACCAGGTCTTCGAAATGATCGTCCGCGACATTGGTGAGCACCACCTTTAATGGGCGCAGCACCACCATCGCCCGCGGCGCATTTTTGTCCAGGTCATCGCGAATGGCGTGCTCCAACATCGCCACGTCCACCACTCCGTCCGAACGCGTTACCCCAATCATCTCGCAGAACTTGCGGATTGACGCGGGGGTGTAGCCCCGGCGACGGAATCCCGCAATAGTGGGCATGCGCGGATCATCCCAGCCATCGACATAGCCCTCGTCCACTAGCTGCTTGAGTTTGCGCTTCGAGGTTACGGTGTAGTTGAGGTTGAGTCGCCCGAACTCATATTGGCGCGGCTTGGCCGGCACCGGCAAATTGTCGATAAACCAGTCGTAAAGCGGCCGGTGATCGGCAAACTCCAGTGTACAAATAGAATGTGTTATGCCTTCGATGGCATCCCCTTGACCGTGGGCAAAGTCATAGGTGGGATAGATACACCATTTGTCGCCGGTTTGATGATGCACCTGCTTGCGAATCCGATAGAGGATCGGGTCGCGCATATTCATGTTGCCGTGGGCCATGTCGATTTTGGCGCGTAAGACGCATTCGCCCTCGGCCAAAACCCCCGCGCGCATCTTCTCGAACCACTCCAGGTTCTCCTCGATGGAGCGATCGCGATAAGGTGAATTTTTGCCCGGCTCCGTCAAGGTACCGCGATATTCGCGAGCTTCATCAGCGCTTAAGTGGCAGACGTAGGCCTTACCCGCCTTAATCAAATAAACCGCCCACTCGTACAGCTGATCGAAATAACTGGAGGCGTAGCGCACCTCGCCATTCCAGTGAAAGCCCAGCCAGCGCACATCTTCCTTGATCGCTTCAACATACTCCAAGTCTTCTTTCGCCGGGTTGGTGTCGTCAAAACGCAGGTTGCATTGTCCCTGGAATTTTTCCGCCAGACCAAAATTTAAACAAATCGACTTGGCGTGGCCGATATGGAGATAGCCGTTGGGCTCGGGAGGGAAGCGAGTCGTAATTGTTTGGTACTTACCCTCTTCAAGATCACGCTGAATGATTTGTTCAAGGAAGTTTAGAGGCTTATTTTCATCAGTCATAATAGGAAAGTCTGGTCCGCGATTCGGGTTTCGGTTTCGACACAAAGCGCGTATTATAGCCGGCCCGTTGGCTGCGGAGCCACGTCCAAATTTGAATAGGAGTTGTTGCAATGATTACCCTTCACACCAACTACGGCGACATCGAACTGGAATTGGATTTTGACAAGGCGCCAAAGACGGCTGCCAACTTCCGTCAATACGCCGCAGACGGTTTTTACGACGGCACAATTTTTCACCGCGTGATCAACAACTTCATGATTCAAGGCGGTGGATTTACCGAAAACATGGAACAGAAAAAAACCAATCCCACAATAGAGAACGAGGCTGATAACGGCTTAGTTAACGACACTGGCACTATCGCCATGGCCCGCACCTCCGATCCCCACAGCGCAACCGCACAGTTTTTTATCAATGTTAAGGATAACGATTTTCTCAACCACAAAAACAAAACTGCGCAGGGCTGGGGCTATTGTGTGTTTGGCAAAGTGACCAAGGGCATGGATGTTGTGACCAAGATCAAAAACGTGAAAACCGGCAGTAATGGTATGCATCAGGACGTACCGGTCGAAACCGTGGTAATCGAGCGCGTTACCGTGCAGGACTGATTTTCCGCTCTCGCCTGCTCAGCTTCGTTGCCACTCAGCGGAGCTGACTGAAAAGCTTCCAACCCGCCTACTTCCTATGCATAGCCTATTTATCTCCGACCTCCATCTCAGCCATCACTCCGCCGACATTATTCGCGGTTTTTTTGGCTTTCTGCACAATCAAGCGGCCAGCGCCGACAGGCTTTATATTCTCGGCGACTTTTTTGATGCCTGGATTGGCGATGATGATGACGATGCATTGGTTGCCGAGGTCAAGCAGCACTTGCGTGACTACGCGCAAAACCACGAAGTGTTTTTTCTTCATGGCAATCGGGATTTTTTAATTGGCGAACAATTTGCGCAAGACACGGGCATCACCCTGCTGCCCGAAGCACATATTATCGATCTTTACGGCAAAAGCGCCCTGGTGATGCACGGTGATACTTTGTGTACTCAGGATGTGGAGTATCTGCAATTTCGTGCCATGGTGCGCAATCCCGCTTGGCAACAGCAAGTACTAAGTTTGCCCTTGCCTCAGAGACGGCAGATGGCGGCGGAGCTTCGCCAAAAAAGTAAGTCGATGAATGCGATGAAGGCCGAAGATATTATGGATGTCACTCCCGGGGAAGTGGTGCGAGTGATGACCGAAGCCGGTGTCGACATGCTTATCCATGGTCACACTCACCGCCCCGCCCGCCACTCTCTAACACTCAATGAGACCTCGGCGGAGCGCTGGGTGTTGGGAGATTGGTCAGCCGATACCGGCTGGTACCTGAAGGTGGGAGATACGCAGACAGAGCTGATTCAATTCCAATTTTAACGTGCCATCCCATCTCACACACAGCCCATCGATATCGCGCATTTGCTCTCGCGGTTACCTATCTCGCGGCTATCTATCCAGCTGAGGACCGGCTGCTACCAAAGCACTACCCTCTTCGTTATCGGTAAATGTCACAAAATTATCGATAAACAGTTTTGCGAGTTTCTCCGCTTTTTGTTGCCATTCCTGCGGATCCGCATAGCTTTTGCGCGGGTCCAAGATATCGCTATCGACACCCGGCAAGCTTACCGGCACCGCCAAATTAAAGATTGGCAAGGTAAGGGTTTCGGCCTGCTCGATCGAGCCGTCCAAAATCGCATCGATAATAGCCCTCGTCGCTTTAATGGAAATGCGTTTGCCGGTGCCATTCCATCCAGTGTTGACCAGATAGGCTTTAGCGTTCACCGCATTCATCCGCTTGACCAGCTCGTCGGCGTATGTCACCGGATGCAGCGTGAGGAATGCTTTGCCAAAGCAGGCAGAAAAAGTAGGAGTCGGATCGGTAATGCCGCGCTCGGTGCCCGCCAGCTTGGCCGTAAATCCAGACAAGAAGTGGTACTTTGTTTGTGCCGGATCCAGGTGTGACACTGGCGGCAGCACACCAAAGGCGTCGGCAGTGAGGAAAATCACCTTGCTTGCATGGCCGCCGCGAGAGACAGGTTTGACAATATTCTCGATATGATAAATGGGGTAAGAAACCCGAGTATTTTCGGTAATGGAACGGTCGTGATAATCGATATTGCCTTCAGCATCTACGGTGACATTCTCTAGCAGCGCATCCCGGCGGATTGCGTTGTAGATATCCGGCTCACTTTCCGGATCAAGGTCGATGGTCTTTGCGTAACAGCCGCCTTCGAAGTTGAAAATACCATCGTCGTCCCAGCCGTGCTCATCATCACCAATCAGCTTGCGCTTAGGGTCAGTGGAGAGTGTCGTTTTGCCAGTTCCGCTCAACCCAAAGAACAATGCCACGTCGCCATCTTCGCCCATATTGGCAGAGCTGTGCATGGCGGCCATATTTTTGAGCGGCAGGTAATAGTTCATCATGGCGAACATGCCTTTTTTCATCTCACCGCCGTACCATGTCCCGCCGATCAATTGCATTTTTTCCGTCATATTAAACGCGACAAATACTTCTGAGTTCATGCCGTGCTCGCGCCACTTTGGATTGGTGGCCTTAGAGGCGTTCAACACAACAAAATCCGGCTCGCCGAAATTAGCAAGCTCTTCTTCAGTAGGACGGATAAACATGTTTTTGACAAAGTGCGCCTGCCATGCAACTTCCATAATGAACCGCACTTTCATACGGGTGTT
>CAYZVN010000059.1:0-17660 GCA_964482025.1 uncultured Saccharophagus sp.
CACTTTTAACCAAACCGGAGTTACTACCAAAAGTATTATTGGAGTGGATAAAACGGCTGGTGTCGACGTAACCCGCATGGCATAGAAGCCACTCTTTCTCTATAATTCGCGCTTTTTCGCTCGTCTTAGAGTTTCGCAACAGGGAGCCTCACCATGCCAAAAATCTTACTAACTCTGCCACTTCTCTTTACCCTGTGGGCAACATGCTGGGCAAGTCCCACGCTCGATGACTACGGATCACTCCCTACAGTTAGCATGTTATCCGTATCTCCAGATGGCAATACAGTCGCCTTTCGCCGAGTGCAGGATGGCCGGGACATCCTCAATGTCATCTCCCTTTCGGAGAAAAAAGCACTACCCGGATTAGACCTCGGCGAAATACAGCCCAAGAGCATAAGATTCCTAAGCAATAACAGTATTTTTTTACAAGCATCAACTTTTGGTCGCGTTAGCGGGTTTCGAGGCAAGTTTGAGACGAGCACCGGTTTTGCTTTCGACATCAAAAATAACCGCGTAAGACAACTTCTCGTTCCTGGTGAGGGCTCCATTTACCCCGGTCAGGTAGGGTTGGGGCAGATTGTCGGACTCAGCAAAGATCGAAAACATGTGCTTATGCCTGCCTTTATAGGCACAACCGATCTTGTCCTCGGAAAGCCGGTAGACCCTAACTACTCCCTGGTTCAAGTTCGGGTTGACAAGCGTTCAAGGCCAAAAAGAGTCGCTGCCGGTAGTGTTTACTCCACTGACTTTTTCGTCGATAAAGAAGGCAGCTTAATCGCCGAGGAACGCTATGACCAACGCAGAAACCATCACTCTGTCTGGGCCATGAAAGATGGCCGGCTACAGGAAGTCCTATCCGAAACAACAGACATACGAACCAAAAGCTGGGTTGGGCTGACTCCCGACGCACGCTCCCTGGTTTTTTTGGATACCAATGAGGATACCGGCAGATCAGACTATTATGAGTTCGAGATAGCAACAGGGAAGATTACCGGCGGTGGTTTTGGTCGAGAGGACGCCGATATCGAGTCCGTTATTACCGATATTAATCGCATCGTCCACGGTGTCCGATATTCCGGCTTTACCCCATCGTATAAGTTCTTTGATGCAAAGTTAGATCAACGGATACACGGCATTCTCGCCCAATATCCAGAGCAATCCGTGTGGATTGTGGATCAAAGCCAAGACTGGAAACACATTGTCGTTTATGTCACTGGCTCCAACTTTGCGGGAAACTACTACCTAGTTAGCGAAAATGAAAAGCCCATTCTGCTCACTAGAAGTCGGCCTAATATCGCCGATGAGGATATTCATCCTATCGGCAAAACTACCATTACCGCACGAGATGGCTTGGCAATACCCACGCTCTTAACCATTCCCACACAACACCTAAGCAACATGAAAAATCTTCCCGCTGTTATTTTTCCTCATGGCGGCCCGAGAAGTTATGACCGTATTGAGTTTGATTTTTTTGCTCAGGCTTTAGCAGCAGAAGGTTATATGGTCGTGCAACCGCAATTTCGAGGCTCAAGCGGCTTTGGGATTAAGCATGCGATCGCGGGCAACGGCGAGTGGGGCGGAAAAATGCAGGAGGATATTACCGACACTGTAAATGCGCTCAGCGAAAAAGGCCTTATCGACCCATCCAGGGTCTGTATTGCTGGCATGAGCTATGGCGGCTACGCGGCTTTGATGGGAGGCGCGCTCACACCGTCCCTCTACAAGTGTGTGGTTTCAATTAATGGCGTCACGAATTTGCCCGGCTTGTATCAATACGACAAATTTGAGCATGGTCACAATCACGATGTCGTGACTTATATGGAGAAGCAGTTCGCCGCGAATGCTGCGGGTGAAATCGACAAAGCAACTATGAAAGCCCGGTCGCCCGACACTCACGCCGATGCGTTTACCGCACCCGTTTTATTAATCCATTCGGAAAATGACAAGATTGTTCCTTTTAAGCAATCGAGCGCCATGAATAGCGTATTAAAACGGAAAAAGAAACAAGTAGAGTTGGTTAAACTGAAGGGGGATAGTCACCACCTGGAAAATAACGAAACACGGCTTAAGGCGCTGGAAAGTACCATCAAGTTCATCAATGCTCACCTGAAGCCCTAGCTGCCTCTCGCCACACCTTCCTTGGATGCTGTCCCGCCCTAGGGCGGGGCAGCATTTCTTTCGCAATATATGCGATTATTCGGCAACAAATACCGGCGTAAGGCTAAGCGCCTCTGTCATTGAGAGCGTTATGGTGCTGTCTGTAGTAGTACTGACTCCGCTCCACTCCACAAATCGGTAACCGGGTTTGGCGATAGCCGTTAGGGTGACGGGAACTTCCGAAAAATATTGGCCCGTCCAGTTTTCACGCTCAACCATTATCGAGTTCACCTGGACGCTACCGGCGTTGGCATCGAGCGCTTCAATCGATAGAGCGACAGGCGGTGACAAGGCAAAGTGCTGACGCAGGTGCTGCCAAACGTAAGTCGGTCGACTGTTAGCGTAAGTGATGAGGCTTTCGACGTCCTCCTCCCAGTTCCAACGCGGGTTACCCCAGCGCTCATGTTGACGAGGTATTTCGGTGCGAATTTCGTCGGCCAAGCGCGTGATGATGGCCAAGATATTCTCTGGCAAAAACCGAGAGTTCAGCTGATCGGCAAAGTAGCTGATGAACTTGGATTGAAACTCCGGGTTCTGCAGCAAGCGTCGCAACATGAGGGTTGACCAAGGTGGGTTGGAGCCGCCACTGGCGCTTTCCGCAGTGGCGTAGGCAAACGAGTTTTTGCTGACGTTGCGGTCGTATAAGCCAAACCCGAAATCAGTATCGTACAAAATCCATCGCCATTTCGTTGTCGGCGCTTTCCAGTACTTGATATTTCGCTCCGGCCAATCTTCGTTGGCGATAAAAATTTGCAGCGTCTGATAGGCAATAAAATTATCGATATCGACTTGCTCGGAAACCGTTGCATAAAACTCGGCAGTGCTGGGGTCCGCCGTGGAGACGTAGTCCATCAGCGCCAAATACTCTTCATTGGAACCTTCGACCACTTCGGCATTCGCCTCCAGTATGGTCACATCGCGTTTTTTGACATCGTGTTTCGCGCTGATAAAGTCTTCGTTCACTTTTTCGCGAAGGTTGTATAAGCCCCAATATTTGCCATTTAAATAGGTCGCTACCGCGCGACCCGCTTGGTAGTCCAGGCCGCTGCCTTCCATTAAGGAAGTAAAGGCGCGATCTCGAAACATCGTCCGCCGCCAATCATTTCCGGATGCGCGAAGCACTAAGTGATCAAATTTTTCGTATTCAAGCTCGGGGAAAAATGGATATTTAAACGAATCAGCACCGTAGCGATTGCGCGCGTAAAACGCTAACGCCTTTTGGTCAAACGATCGGGTATAGCCGCCGAAAATTTGCACCCCGGTATTAAACTCCACGCCCAGACTGCCATCTGTGTCATAGAATCCGAAGTGAATTTCGCGCTCCCAGTCTTGCCAGAAGTTGGCGCCATAATGAGGAGCCGCCGCCTCATAATTGGTTCCCCATGCATAAATGCCGTATTCCATATCAAAGAAATCCAGTGGGTTGACTTCTAAGGTAACCACCGGAATATCGTGACTGACATTGACCAGGAAAGTGCGCGACTGGGTAACCGAGGGAACAAAGCCATCGGCAAAGACACCTGCACGAATAGCGGTATTTTCGGCAATGGGAATAGCACCTTGATACAGCAGAGAACTATGAGATGGTACAGAACCGTCAGTAGTATAACGAATCACCCTCCCCTCTCCGGCACCACTTAGCATCACCATAGATGCATTGGTGATGCCCCCCTCGTCGGAAAACTCCACGACATCTTGAATAATCCCCGCATATTCCTGATCGGTGTTCACCTGGCCAGGTGTGGGGCGATCGTAATAAACCATCGCTTGGTCGACTCGCGACAACCCCACAGAAGCGCCCGTTCTCAAGCCTTCGACGGGTAAGGAATGCTTTAATACGCCGTTTTGATCGAATAAATAAATCGTCTCTCCAGAAGAAGAGATTTTGAAGTTGGTGTGGAGAGGCTGGCCACTTACCGCCCGATCTTTATCCGAAGCCCAGAGCAATAAATACTCACCTGCATCGAGGGTAATGTCAGGAAATTGCCACATTTGTGGCTCCATAGGATCGTCGGTTACACTCCAGCCGGCGAGGCTCACCGGCATATTGCTGTGGTTATACAGCTCAAACCAATCTTCGCTATCGCCATCCTCGTCTTCAAATTCCGAATTCGTTGATACCGCTTCATTAACGATAAGTCCGGTGCACGACACGCAGACAGTTCCAGAGGAGCCAGAGCTGCTGCTACTGGATAAACCACTGGAGCTGGATGAGCTGCTGGAGCTGGTTTCGCCTGCACCGCCACACGCTGCCAAGCCGAAAACCAAAAGAAGCGCAGCGGGAAGGTGGAGAACCGCCCGCTGGAAAGAAGTTGTGTTGATCATTAAAAGGCCTGTTTTTCAGATTATCAAAAGATTATACGATTGATACTACCTTAATCTGAAAACGCCTCGTTAGGTGTGAGCCTTAGTAAATCGCAATTTTGTGAAGTCGACTCAATTAAGTCTCTATTCGCGCATGCGTTACTGTATACAGGCGCAAAAATGAATTGTCAGCCTCCCATCTTCACGACTAATTAAAACACTTGTTTAACCAACGACCTATATCACCGAGCTGCTCTGGGATAACGCTATGCTCCATTTCATACTCCCGCCACTCCACCTTATACCCTAAAGCTGAAAGGCTATCGGCACTCAATTTTCCGAGCGATAGCGGCACCACGCGATCAAGTTTTCCGTGCATGGCTAATATAGGCACGCCTAAATTTTCCCCGCTGTGCTCTTCCTGTACTTGGCTTATAAAAGGTAAATAGGTCGATAACGCCAAGATACCCGCTAATTTGTGTGAGCTGCGTATCCCTGTGTAATAGGCCACAGCGCCACCCTGAGAAAACCCGGCGAGCACTATATGAGTGCTGGGTATGCCCTTAGCGACTTGCTCGGCAATCAGTGCTTCCAGCGTATTCTGTGATTGCACCATACCAGGGCGATCTTCTTTATCCGCAATATCCATCCCTTTGATGTCATACCAGCCGGGCATTACATAACCACCATTTAACGTGATGGGACGACTCGGTGCCTGGGGAAAAATAAAACGGATATTCAGTGCTTTAGACAGGCCCAAGTAGGGTATGACAGGAACAAAATCATCGGCGGTTGCGCCCAGTCCATGCAACCAAATAATAGCGTGCGTAGGATTCGCACTACCGTAAATACGCTCTATCGTTTTATTCATAACAGTCTCCTGATCACAGGGCGACAGTCTACCACCGACCGCTTTCGTACGGCCTCTAAGCGTTATTGATGCAAGCAGAAAGAGTGCGGGCAAACTGATCGCCCCGCAGAACACCATGATGAGAAGCGGTTGTATAACGGCTGCGCGCGCGTTATGCAACCGCTTTGAATTAAAAAACTCGCACTCAGTACGGCTGCGCCAATGACTTATTTTGCTTATTACTTAAGCTTTTATTTATGGCTTAGGCGTTAGCTTCAGCAGCCAGCCGCTGCCTTGACGGGTACCGTCTTCCAGCAGCCAGATTGCCCCATCCGGCCCCTGCTCTACTTCGCGAATGCGTCTTTGCATATCAAAGCGCTCCGCTTCCCGCGCCGTCTCGCCATCAAACTCTACCCGCACCAGTGACTTTGACGACAAGCCACCAATAAACCCACTGCCTTGCCAATCGGGGAACAAATCTCCGCTGTAGATAATGAAGCCTGCGGGCGAGATAACCGGCGTCCAGGTGATAACCGGGGCGCGGAACTCAGGGCGCGTGTCATGATCGGGAATGGGTGTGTCGTCGTAGTGGTTTCCATTGGAGACAATGGGATAGCCGTAATTGGCGCCTTTCTCGATCAGATTCAGCTCGTCACCACCTTTTGGGCCCATCTCATGGGCCCAGAGCTTTCCGTCCGCCGCAAATGCAAGGCCGAGGATGTTGCGATGGCCCAGCGACCAGACTTGCGCCGCGACCTCGCCCTGATCCGCGAACGGGTTGTCATCCAGAAGACTGCCGTCATCGTTCAGACGGACGATTTTGCCGAGATTGCTGTTCATATCCTGCGCAGGGTCAAATTCTTTGCGCTCACTGGAGCTGATCCACAACATCCCCTCTTTATCGAACGCGAGGCGGTAGCCAAAATGGCCGTCGCCGCTTTTCTTTGGGACCTGGCGCCAAATCACTTGGAGATCTTCCAGTGTGCCGCCACCTTGGTCATTAAGCGCAAGTTTGGCACGCGCCACTGCAGCGCCAAGTCCATCCGTGTCACTCTCGACATAGCTGATATAAATGAACGAGTTAGACGCATATTCCGGGTGCAAAACCACATCGCCCAAGCCACCTTGAGCAACATGCTCGACCGCCGGCACACCGCTGATGTCCCCGGTAGTATTGGCGACAGGATCATAAAGGTGGAGGGTGCCGGCCATTTCGGTTATCAGCAGACGCCCATCCGGCAAAAACGTCATAGCCCATGGAGAATTAAAGTGCGCCACCTCCGTAGTATGAAAGCCTTTACTTTGCGGAGCTGCCACCGTGTCCGCTAGCGGCGTGGTGGCAGCCGGGGCAGCCGCGCTGTCATCTTTGCTATTGCATGCCGATAACAAAGTGACCGCTGCCAAAACTGCAAGATATTTAACGTGTTTCATAGGGATTCCTTTGGTTTGGAGGGTCCGCGATGACAACCTCCTTGTGCCGCCGATAAAGGCGGCAGCGTCCGTGCTATGGCCGCCTCCTTGCAATGACTCATCCGCTGACTCAGCTCTCACTCATGCCCGAGGCTGGCTCCGGCGCGCTACCATGGCGGACTTTCTCTTCGATACGTCGGCCCACATCGGCATCGATGGATTTCCAGTAATCAAATGCCCGCTCCAGCACAAGGCCGCGAACACCGCCCAATAAAGCACCGGCAACGGTTTCCACCAAGGCACTGCGGTCTGCTTCACTAAAGACATCCCGCACCAATGCGCCCGGCTGACTAAAGTCGTCATCATCCGACCGCAGGGTATAGGCCCCGCGCACCATAGTTCCGTCCGCTTCCCAACCCTCGTCTACCGCCCCTGTCTCATCCGACCAGGGTCGCCCACCGCTGTTAGGGGCATAAACCGGCGCATTGCCGCTGTGGTGATAGGTCATATGTCCATCGAACATATAGGTATTAGTCGGCACTTTGGGCTGATTAACCGGCAACTGATGAAAGTTGGTACCAATGCGATTGCGCTGCGCATCTGCATAGGCGAAGGCGCGGCCCAGCAGCATCTTGTCGGGCGACAGGCCGATCCCCGGCACTGTATTGCCCGGCGAAAATGCCGCTTGTTCAATTTCGGCAAAGAAATTTTCTGGGTTGCGATTGAGCGTCATAGTACCCACTTTGATCAATGGGTAATCCTTGTGTGGCCATATTTTGGTGAGATCGAAAGGATTAATGCGATAGGTTTTCGCATCGGCATAGGGCATCACCTGCACCGACATTACCCATTTTGGATGATTGCCTTGCTCAATCGCATCAAATAAATCGCGCCTATGAAAATCGGCATCCATACCCGCCATTTGCATCGCTTCGGCGTTGCTAAAGAACTCCATGCCTTGCTGGGTATGGAAGTGGTATTTCACCCAGAATTTTTCGCCGGATTTATTAACCCACATATAGGTGTGAGAGCCGTAACCATTCATATGTCGCCAAGTACGCGGCAACCCGCGCGGCCCCATTAAATAGGTTACTTGGTGAGCGGTTTCAGGGTTGCTCGTCCAAAAGTCCCACTGCATATGATTGTCACGCAAGCCCGAATCCGGAAGCCGCTTTTGGCTGCGGATAAAATGCGGGAATTTCATTGGATCGCGAACAAAGAAAATCGGCGTGTTGTTGCCCACGAGATCATAATTGCCTTCGTCAGAATAAAATTTCAGCGAAAAACCGCGCACATCACGCCAAGTGTCCGGGCTGCCCGCCTCCCCCGCAACCGTAGAAAACCGTGCCAACATGTCGGTCTTTGCACCTTTTTGAAAAAGCGCCGCCTTCGTATATTTGGACACATCTTCCGTGGTTTCGAATACACCAAACGCACCGCCTCCCTTCGCGTGAGGCTGACGCTCAGGCACCTTCTCACGATTAAAATGCGCCATTTGTTCAAGAAAATGTACATCGTGCAGAACAATTGGACCATCGGCACCAATGGTTAGGGAGTTTCGATCACTGACGGCAGGAGTGCCTGTTCCGGTAGTGGAGAGTGGAGCATTATCGGTTTTCTTGGACATTAGAGAATTCCTCTTAGCTAAAGTAGAAATGCATATAGCAACACTGAAGGTGGCGCTCTCGGGGTTACAACAAAGCTAAATAGTGAACACGTTTACAGGATATCGAAGGGTATTAAGATACAGCCGACAAGGGCTCAGCGCTAGAAACTATAGCCCTAATTCATGGGCCTGTCATGACCAAAGGCGTGAGAATGACCGAGAGTCACTTGACCTCGGTCAAACGGTGAGGGTTGATTATTAGTTGGTTTTTTTAAAAGGTTCTTAATCGAGAATAATATGCGGTACGAAACGCGAGCTATCTTTAGTAATTAAGGTCGAATCCTCGCGAATACCAATCCCCGCCGCGCAATCTCCCACCACCCAGCTACCCACCAGGGTGTACACATTCTGGCCGCGCGCTTCATCGTAAAACCTCGGCAACGGCGAAAATTCCTGGCGAATAAAGCGTCCTTCACCATAGGGGCCGTGCGCCTCAAGGCGCTGCCCTTCTCCATCGATTAGCTGAATATTGGCGCCCTCACGCGAGAACAAAGGTTTACGTACCCAACCGGCACTTAAAGGTGCATTGGCTTTATCTTCAAAAAACGCCGGAAGCAAATTCGGATGATTGGGATAGCGTTGCCACAACAGCGGCAAAATGCCCTTATTGGACAACAGCATTTTCCAACCAGGCTCTAAAACTTTTGTTCGACTCGTGTACAGCACGCGTGCAAATTCTTCTTGCAGCATAAATTCCCAGGGGTACAACTTAAAAAGCCCCTCAATTGGGTTATTATCCAAATCTACCATCTGGCCATCCACTTCGCCGATATCTTCAATGGCGATATAGCGAGCATCCATGCCAGATTGGATGGCCAAATCCATCAAGTATTGAACGGTGCCTTTATCTTCCGCGTTATCTTTAACGCTCGAAAAATAGAATGGATTCGGTAAAAGTAATTCGCCAAAGGCCTGCTCTATTCTATCTTGCAGAGAATTGAACTGGTCCGCGCCTGCGGGCAAGACTCCCGCCTGAATTTGCTCTTCCAGCCATACCCACTGAAAAAAACCCGTTTCAAAAAGAGATGTCGGAGTATCGTAATTCAGCTCCAAAAGCTTGGCAGGTCCCGCACCACTGTAAGAAAAGTCCATCCGCCCGTATAAATGCGGGTCCCGGTTATTCCACGAATTCCAAACATAGCTCCAATAATCCCGTGGAATATTCAGCTGCGTTAACATTTCCTCACTGTACGTAATCTCCCCCACCATATCCAAAATCATTTCGTGGAGTTCTTCCGTGGGTGCTTCTAAATCCTCTTCAATTTGCGACAAACTAAATTGGTAGTAGGCGCTCTCATTCCAATAGGGCTCATCCTCAATGGTATGAAAGCCAAAGCCTACCTCTTCAGCAAAAGCGCGCCAGTGGGCGCGCTCAGAACAGGGTATACGCTTCATATTCAGCCGCCACTACCGAAAGCGCTAGCCGCCTTACCAAAACCGCCTCGCCTTACCACTTTGCCGGTTTTAGGAGCGATGCTTGCGGGCGAAATATTTTTGGCACCGTGATGAAGACTGCTGGGCCCCACAGACTTATTGCTCGCAGTGCGAAAGTCGGTTTCATTGCGGCTTTTATATAAGGGCTGGGACACATGTTGACTGCTGGGCGCCAAACCGCTGCTCTGCATTCCCGCACCTTTAGCGCCATTGAGCATTTGGCCGGCCAAAAAGCCCATCATCATCGGCATAAAAAAGCCGCCACTCGCTGTGCTGCTTCCCTCCTGCGGGGGCGCTTCCTCACATTTTTCTGGGCCAAAGTCCGCTTCACACTCAGCGCGATTAACATATTTCGGCGCTACGGCAGGATGCAACTGTGCCGCCTTGCCATAATCCATCTGGCATTGTTGCTCGCTGTTAATACCGGAGCTAATACACTCCTGCAAAGACCCGTAAACTAACGCGGGATCTTTATTACTACACCCCGCGACCAGCAATGAAGCGGCTGGAGCCATAAGTACTAGCGCTGCTTTTTTACTGCGTTTCATATTTTATTTCCTTAATCAATAGGTCATACAGGCAGCGTTGATTTGCCCTACCGCAATCGCGACAGCTGCAGATAAAGCACCTGCGGCAACTTCGCCCTTGGTGATGCGCTCCGGCAGTTGCCGAACCACCAAACGCATTGCCACAAACGTTAGAACCTGTACCACCATTGCCACAATGCCCCAAATCGCACAGTCCAATAACGACAGGGAGTGACTAATGGCGCTGGAAAGAGGAAGCGCAAAACCGATAATGGCGCCGCCAAACGCCAGTGCCGCAGAAAGGTTATTGGCGCGGATCAGTTCAAACTCATGATGCGGCGTTACCCAAGAATAAATACAGGCAAACGCGACCAGAAGCGCCGTGGCCAAGGCAAAATAAGCAAGAAAAGAAGGGAGGCCATTCAGAGTAGTAAGCGTCATTTCTAACACGGATGCAGTCCTGTGTGGAGGATAAAAATGGGCAGGATTTTGCCACAAAACACTTCCCAACTCCACGTATACCCTAGCCAGGCGCTGACCCGAGCCGTGCGCTGACGCACTTCAAGGTGGCGAGACCGTGCGTCATCTCAACAAATGGGCAGGAAGAAGGTGGACAAGTCGTGAGCCGAGAAAGGACTTCGCCGCCCAAGAAGTCGCCAGTGTTAGCGTGTTACGGGTTTGGCTCGGCAAAGGTGGTCACCACGGACCTGTTTTCACAGCTTACCGATTGATCAATCAGGGAGTAACGGCAGGCCTCAACCACTGGCGCATCACCGGATGGCAAATCCGACTGCCCGACCGGAAGCTGGCACGAATAATAGACCGCAGACTCCTTGCTAGAGCCACAGGTTGAAGCATTTTGTAACAGGCGAGGAATCTTATCGGAAACCCCCGCCACGGGTGCGGAGCAAATGTCGGGCAGCGCTCCCTTGGCGGCAATATAAGCATCTGCTAACTGCCCAACTCGCACCAGCGCAACCCGGCGCTGCAGAACCGTTCCGCTACAGAGCGCAATATCCGCAGCGAGAGCAAGCTGGCAAACCAAGAGCAGAAAAACCGTCAATACAACTTTCAAAGGGCAACCTCAGGAAGGGAAGTTTCATCGGTTGCCATTTTAGTTGATGGACGCGGCGACATCTATCGGCAGGAGGAGAGATTACCTAAAAGCTCTTGAGCGCCGGCGTGCCGCCCTTCTTAAGCGAGACCTAAAGGCCCCGAACTATTGCCAAACTCACCCACATTGGCCCCGACATGCTGCATCATGGCGACAAACAAGTCGGCCATTTTTCCGCTATTGGTATTAATGTGACGCCCCGATTTAATCTTGCCGTTACCTTTGCCGACGAGCACCACGGGCAAGTCGTAGTGACTATGCGTATTGCCATCGGCAATTTCACTTGAATACAGCACCATGCAACTATCCAGAAGCGATTGCCCTTGTACATCGACTTGCGCTTTTAGCTTCTTACACAGATCGGCAAACTCTTCCATATGGTAAGTATCGATTGCCCTGAGCTCGACGTAATTGGACTCGCGACCGCCGTGGTGTGAAATATTGTGATGCCCGCCGCCGATACCCAGATGATTGTAAACTCTCCCCGACATACCGTTAGAAAATGCGTAGCTGATCACTCGGGTTAAATCGCAGGTAAATGCCATCACCATAAGATCGTTCATCAGCCGGCTATTTCGCGCATAATTGCCGTTGCTGTCGATGTTGGGTTTGACGCAAGCGCTGGGCTCTGGTCCGCCCTGATTGGCATCGCCAAGTTGCTTTTCAAGTTCGCGAACGCCGTGCAAATACCCTTGAAGCTTCTCCCGGTCGGTTACGCCAAGTTTACTTTCGAGGCGATTAACATCCTCCAATACTGCATCAATAACCGATTTATTGACGGCCGCCATATCGATACCAGGTGGTGTGGACGGCAAATCGCCACCGAAAATGCGATTAAACAGTCGCTGGGGGTCAATTTCCTTTGGTACGGGAGTGGAGGCGTTTTCCCAGGAAATATTCCCCATATAAGCGGCCGAGTATCCGTTGTCGGGAAAACCGGAGCCGACTCGCTCTAAACCGAGATGCAAATTCGCAAATCTCGTTTGGTTGGCAATTTGTCTGGCCGCAATAACATCCATAGTGGTGTGAGAGCTAATGCGGTTTTTTTCCACAGGTGCACATGTCATAAAAGCGCCACTGCCTTTTCCGTGGTCACCGGTTTGACCGCGCATAGGATCATTGTGGAGCCCTTTAATCGTGGTGACGTCCTGCCATAAATCCCGTAAAGGATTGAGGGAGCTAGCGCCGCGAAATCCGTTGCTGAAGTCACCTACAGACCCGGGAGTAAATGTTTGCATATGGCAGCCATTGCCGGTAAAAAATACGAGCATACGCCCTGGCGTAGCACTTTGCGCAAAAGCGGTTTTACCACCGGGCAACATGGCTTCCAACAAAGGTAAAGACAGGCACGCTCCTGCGCCGGCGAGAAATGAACGACGCTCAAGCCGCAGGGCTTTATTTCTTCTCAATTCGATCTGGCTCATTACATTGCTCCTATTGCGAGTCTGCGCCGCGCCGCATACGGAATGCCGGGCTCATAACAATTTCGGTCAAAACGTCGGCAATGCTGTGCGCGCTATCTTTTGTTTTTAGATACACCTCATATACCGCGGCATAGTCCGATGGCTGGCCCTGTTGATACAAAGTATTAAACCGGCGACCGGTTGCGTAGGTCATGGCATAACTTATCGAGCACAACGTCACCTCATGTTTAGCCGCCAAGATTTCCGTCAGTTCTACCAGGCTGGAAAAACTTTCACCTGACGGCAGCATGCTTGAAGAATCCACATAATCCCCATTGGGATACTCATCTCGCCACTGGCCAATAGCGCTGAAATTTTCCATGCCATAACCGATGGGATCTACATAGGCATGGCAAGATGCACAGATGCCCGACGATTCTTTGTGTAATTCCGACTCAGCTCTGGGGTTTAATCCCTCTGGCAAGTTGGGGAACTGCGAAATCACATCGCCGGGCGGCTCGGGAGGACGATCGCACATCAACTTATCCATCACCCATGTTCCACGCTTGACCGGTGATGTTTTATTGGGGTGCGAATGCGCCGTCAACGATGAACCATGCCCCAATAATCCCCGGCGCGGAGAACCTTCGGGCCACTTGTAAAGCTGCATCTGGCTGCCAAAGATTCCTTGGACGCCGTAAAAATTCGCCAAGGTTTGATTCAGAAACGTGTAATCCGCATTTAATATCTCAGAGATGGGGCGATTTTCTTTCAAAATATGACGCAGGAATGCTTTCGTCTCATTTAAAAACGCCTGCGCAATGGTGTCGGTATATTGGGGAAATAAAGTTTTATCGACCTCATGCTTTCCGTAATCCGCGTAGCCCAACCAAGCCCAAGCAAAGTTATCGAGCAAGGTTTCCGATCGAGCATCCGCCAACATTCTGGCCGCTTCAGCTCTCAGCGTAGCGTCGTTCATCAAAGAGCCATCCGCCGCTTTTGCTAAAAGCGGATCGTCCGGTGTGCTGCTCCACAGGAAGTAAGACAGGCGAGATGCCAGCTCGTAAGCATTTAGCGGCTGCGCTTGCCGAGAATTTACATCACCATCAAATTCTGGCCGGAATATAAAATTCGGCGATAAGAGCATGGCGCGAACCAGTGCGGTCATCGAGAGCTTGCGGTCATTTGTAATCATCTGCACTTCATCATAGAGAGACTTCAGCGCACTAGACTCTTCATTCGACAATGGGCGACGCCATATTTTAAGGCCCAGCTGGGTGATAACGGTTTGCGCGCAATTGGCGGTGGTGAGATCACAACTGATGGCCGTACGATTGCCGTTGGCTGCCGCATTCACGACTTCCGTCGCAATCTTTGCCGCTGCTTTGTCGAACATCTCGACGTGAATATTCGATACCGACAATGCAGCGTTATCGTTATTGAAGGTGCCCGACTGATCTTGGGGGAATTCATCCGCAGGATTGGAGGTGATGCCAAACAAATCGCGAATGGTGTTGTTGTACTCATCTTTGCTCAGCCGGTCCATTAAAGGTGGCGCAGGATCAATAGACTTCATCGCCACTTCGGGTTCGGGGCCGGGTTTGGCGCGCTCAAAAAAAGGATTGACGCTGGCAATGTATTTGGCGGTGTAATAAGCGCACTCGGCATCACAGGCACCAAATATCTCTTCAAGTCCAGCCGGTGGCATGGTGTTAGTAGCGGCGATTAAGCTCTGTAAATCGTGACCGGATTCATCGGGCTTAGTACCTAAAGCTTTGTCTGTAGCCGCATGACATGACTGACATTGGGTGTCAAAAATTTGTTGGCCTATGGCCGCATGCGATAGCGTGGCACTCTGTCGATAAATGACAATACCCGAAACTTTCGGATTTTCCGTCACGGCCTGGAACTGAATATTCAAGTTACCGTCGGTCACGTTGACATCGTCGATTCGTTCGCTCATCGCGGCATTTGGCCCGGCCAACTTGAAGATGTCGACATTGTTTAGTCGATTTTGCCCCTCAACCAACACGTTGAAGACCCGCAACCCCTCAGCTGCGTGGTAGGTCTCTGCAAAATTCAATACAAGGGTGTATTTGCCGTTTGACAGCGGAATGGCGTAACTCGCCTCGCCATAACGCTCAGTAAGGTAAACAGTCGCATCACTGGCTCCTGCGATTGCAAGATCACTGCGACTGTACGTCTGCCCGCCGGTAAAATGGGCATCTGCTTGATACGGAATGCCATCAAGCGTGGTTGCCGGCCCACCGGCGTTCAGCGCCATCACCAACACGGGATCTGCCGCCGGTTCTTCATCTGGTGGGACAAAGACTCCACCGCTTGACGAACTGGAGACAGAGCCGGAGCCGGAGCTTGAGGTGCCGGGCTCAGCATCACCGCCGCACGCGCTCAACACGATCACTATTCCAACGAGCAACAGCCAGCCCGACAGTCGCCTATTTATACTCTTTATCATCTGGACGTCTCCAATCATATTGGTTATCCCTTATTGCACCGCGACAGCAAGGAATCGGCCACGACCATATCTATGGCGGGACGTCGATAAAAGAAGCAAAAGGCAAAATGGGTTAAAAAAAGCAAACTTTTTAACTATTTATGCATTTATTTAAACATTTAGATGAATAAAGATTATGGCTTTTGCGCCATTTTTCAGTTTCAGAAATTTATAGATAAGAAAAGCAGAGATGATATTTGAGGATATAAAAAAAGAGGAATATAACGGAGGCAAAGCACTGAGGAAATTCGCGGCACGCTGCCGCACCCGACAAAATTAATATTAACGGAACGCCGGAGGTTCTAGGTTCGGGACAAGCTATAAAGGCCCCTTGCTTTAGGGATACAAGTTGAGAAAATCTTCGCGATCTAACCTAGCGCTCAAAAATGGAGTTCAATAACATCACGAGCCTCAATAGGCAGCAAGCCCTTCTAATTGAAACCGTGATGAGATATTCATTTACCAGCTCTAACTGTTGTTTAGCTCACAGATGGTCGATTTTTGGCCCACCACCGTGCTTTATAGGACTTGCATCACAAAAATTCCCAGGTGGTCCAGTTGCGCCCACCCGTGGTGCTCGCCTCTATCACCCGTCACGGAACAAGCCGACGATTCATTGCGGTCCAACCTTGCCCCTATATGGCAACCGGCTCCAGCGAATCGGCGACTAACTATGGGCTGATCCGCACATACTCAGACTTGCCGTAGAATGTTTCGACAAATGCCGTCTCCCCGCGAAAAGCAAGATTATAAAAAGCGCCGGCGTGGTAAAAATCGGTTTCCGATTCTGCCCAAAGACTGTGGAAGCTGCCATCCGCAAACGTGACAATCAAGTTCTCGCCCTGAGCACTCACTCGAACTTGATCATCTGAGCCGCGCTGCTGATAAACCCCCGCAACCGCGCTCAGCTGATCGGCGCCAAGCGCCAATCGCGGGCGACTAAAAATATGCTGATAGCCGCTGGCATAACCGGGTATGTTCATACCAGAATGGCCAAATCCTGCGACCTCATCCACCTTAAGTTTTAACCCCGGCACATTGGCCTCTCTTAATGCGTTGGTGTAGGCCGACACACTGGGCAAAACCGGGTCCCACTCGCCAACGCCAATGTAAAGTCGTTTGTCCTTGAACGCTGGGGAAGCAGATGCGACTTTAATTTGTTGCAACATGGTTTCCATACCTATGTCGTAACCTGGCCCTATAGCAATGGCACCATCGAAGGCGGATGGGCTTTCGAACAAGGCATAGGTCGCAAATACGCCGCTCCAAGAGCCGCCCAATAAAAACCGCTGTCCGTCTAAACGGTAGCGCTTTTCCAGCTCGGGAATAATGTCGTCAACAATGGCCTTAACAAAGGTAGATGCCTGACCACTGTCGGGCCGGCCGATGGCCTGCGGCAATAAGTCGCGCGCACGGATTGCATGCACATCACCCTCAATATCGCCCCAGTCAATTCCCACTATCACCACTTCCGGCATCTGGCCGTCAAAATAAATGCAGTTATAAGCGCTGGCCGCCAACAAAAAATCCCACTGCCCATCCAGCTTGATGATGACCGGATAGTGTTTCTCAGGATCGGTTAAATAACTGGCTGGTAGGCGCGCCCTTATGCGGTAGTGTTGATTATTCGTGGCGGAATACACTTGAAACATCTCGCTGGACTCGAGTGTGACAGGTGTGATTGGAAAGCTCGTCGAGGCCTCGGTGCGAGGGGTCGAAGTGCAACCTGCGGTGAGCGCAAATAAAGCGACAAGAAAAACAATCAGAAAGTGCGGCATCGAACCTATCCTGTTCACGAGAGAAGACGAGGGATATTAGCAGGTTTGAAGGGCGCCAAGAACGGCTGTAACGCAACCAAAGTACCTCCATTGAACTCCCACCTATCGCAGCTTGGATCTAGGTTGTTTACACCGGCCATTTGCCACTAAAGATTATCCGTATACCGATATGTCGATGGTGCTAAAATGCGCGCCCTGCAATCTCACTGGTCAATTCAACAACAATATACTCACGGATGGAGATACGGAAGTGAGTGTTCTATAGGAGTATTAAGGATGAGTGTTTCTCGACAGCCCTTACCTTTTATTAAGCAGATCGCAATACTGGCTTTCATAGCGTTACTGGGCGCTTGCTCGAGTGGCGGGGGTTCTGGCAAGGCGCCGGAACAGCCAGGGACGGGCTCCAGCTCGACCAGCAGTTCCAGTTCTTCAAGCAGTTCAACCTCTTCAAGTTCAACCTCTTCAAGTTCAAGCTCAAGCAGCTCAAGCAGCTCAAGCAGTG
>CAYZVN010000059.1:17760-19692 GCA_964482025.1 uncultured Saccharophagus sp.
AGCTCAAGCAGCTCAAGCAGTGGCATGGTGACAGTTGATATCCGAGGCACCGTGTTGTTGCCGGATGGCCAAACGCGGGTTAACGGCGCCACCGTTTATATTGCCAATGATGCCATGCTGCGTACCTTCCAATTAAGTGAAAACCTGGGCTGCGCGAAACCCAGTCAGAGCTATTCGGAGGTTAGCTGCACGGATGACCTGGGAACATTTGTACTGGCGAACCTGGCACCGGATTATTATCAAATCCAAATAGAACGAGGCGCATTTAAAACCACATTTCAAGTGGATGCGACTGCCAGCCAGGGAGAATTCGACTTAGGCTCTATTGTGTTGGAGCAACCCGATGGCAGCGCAGCGGCCACCATGGCGTTAGTGACTGGAGATTTCGACTACATGGAGAATGTACTCGCAAAATCGGGCTTGGGTGAATTGGATAGCAGTGGCCGCCTTATACTTGGTTCTGAGCAGTTTGATATATTCGACGGTAATGGTGAGCTGGCTGGGGATTATCCACGCTTCGCCGCACTATTTGAGAACAACCCTAATACAGGCACAGTAACAATTTACGATTACGATATCGTGTTTATTAACTGTGGGGTGATCGAGGATTCAATCGACGACATAGGAGTGGCGCCTGATGATGAAAGGGTCACTACCATTTTGCGCGACTACGTTCAAAAAGGCGGGCGCCTGTACGCAACCGACTGGTCTTACGACTACATTGAACAAGCGTTCCCCGAGTTTTTAGATTTTTATGGCGATGGCAGCCAAGCGTCTGAACCCGAGCAGCTTAATGCGGCTGAAGTAGGTGAGCCCGGAATTATCCTTGAGAACGCACCGATTCTGGATAATGATTTAAAAACGTTTCTCGCGAATAGCGTATGCAGTGATCATCCCGACGGCAGCTGTTTAAGTATCAATGGCGGCCTGTATATCGAAGGATTCTCGCCCGGCTGGGCTATTCTGGAAGGGGCTCATAAGAATGCGAGCGGCGTGAGATTGTACACTCAGGGTGAAGTTAGCACTGATTACGGGGAAACTTTCGTTAAGCCTTTGACAGCCTCTTTTGCCTTCGGCGCCGGCTACGTTTTCTATTCTTCATATCACGCAGAGGATCGCCACAGCGAGGGCCTACTTCCGCAAGAGCGCGTTCTTCAATATTTAATCTTCGAGTAACTCCCCTCGGTGGCCGTGCGTGAGTGCGGCCACCGAGCTCACGACAATTTCATGTCCGCTTAAAAATCAACTGCCTTTTGATGCATGTCGAAGAATTCACCTCCAGTCTCGATCTTTATACGCCCTGGGCTGACCGAAACGTCGCCAAGATATCCAGTCACTGTAAGATTTTTGCAATGCGTGCTCATTGCTTCCTTAAAGCGCTGCGCCCAAGCGGGTAACGAGCCTTCGAAGCCACTACCGCATGTTAACAAGCAGATACGCGTAACCGTTGTCGACAAACCTTCTTTTTTCATAGTGGCGGCTAACTGTTCCGGTGAATAGGCCTTCATTTCACCGCCCTGATAAATCGGCAAGCCACGGTCATACACCTCAACCTGTTTATTCTTTCCAACAGTTCTGTTCGCACCAACAGAACGACTGTCCGCGCGGCCCGCGCCGTGCAACATAACATAGAGAGTATCGCCCGCTCGCACCGCACGCAGGCACTTATTCACCCACCGATACATCGCCTTCCCTACTCCGGCAGTCACTTTGTTCGCGAGGATATTGGTAACAGGCACATCTAAATGAACGGCGGCTTTGCGCGCCAGAGAACACATTTCGTCGCTATTGACGGGAAGATAAATGTAATTAGCCATGGGCAGATACCTGGGTTTGTTGCCAAGCAAGAAAGGTAGAGCCTGGGGCTCTCCCCCTAGTGAAGCGAAGTTGATAACAGATTTTCTACAAAAAGATGGCGGAAGTAAATCCAAA
>CAYZVN010000060.1:0-19432 GCA_964482025.1 uncultured Saccharophagus sp.
TAGCTAAATCTTAAAGCGTGATTCCGGCAGACCGCGATAGGGCGTTTGGTAAATCAGCAGATTACCGGCGTCCGGTTGCTGTTCCAGTTGCTCAGCCGATAAGCCGATTTTTGCGGTGGAAACCAGCAGCAGATTCAGCTCCGCTCCGCCAAATGCAACACACGTGGGTTGGCTGACGGGTAGGGCCAACTCCTGATCCGCGCGACCATCGCTACTGTAGCGCACCAGCTTGCTGCCTCCCCAAACCGCATTCCACAAACAACCATCGGCGTCTATGGTGGAGCCGTCGGGTTC
Organism: uncultured Saccharophagus sp.; assembly: GCA_964482025.1. Taxonomy (GTDB): domain Bacteria; phylum Pseudomonadota; class Gammaproteobacteria; order Pseudomonadales; family Cellvibrionaceae; genus UBA5868. Next base: position 295 of record CAYZVN010000060.1, read on the forward strand.
ATGGGGCGGGGTGGTGGTGGCAAAGGTTCGCGGGTTTTGCGTTGCGCCGGTAGCGGGATCGAAATCGTAAGACTGAATCGCGTGGCGCGGGGAGTCCGCCAGAAAGAATTGGCGGCTATCGGGGCTCCAGCAAATGCTATTGGCAATATAAATATCACCTCGGACTTTTGTCACCTGGCGACCGGCAAGGCAATACAAATTCCCGGTGGGTTCCATTGGCTGGCTTTCGCACATGCTGCCCGCCCAAAAGCGACCTTGGCGATCCACTCGACCATCGTTAAAGCGGTTGCCGGCAATGGCCTTTTCCGGCTGGGCGATCCAGTCGGCGGTTTGCGATTCGGGTTCATAGAGGGCAAAGCCACCGGCAAACGCGCAGATTAACCAGTCGTCATCCTCAGTAAAGCCGAATGAGGCGAGCCGATCCGGCAGGGTGTAGGTAGTGAGATGACGCTGTGACAAATCGTAGCGATGCAAGCGGGATTCGTGAATGTCGGTCCACCAAATTGCCTGCTGCTGGTCGTTCCAGAGCACGCACTCCCCGAGGGTGTTGTGAGTTTCTACGCGGTCGACAAGTTCGATCATTTCGGTTGCAGCCTCGTCTGTAGGCCGGTGGCAATCCAGCGCTGAAAAATCATAAAGGCCAACACCAAGCCACCGATGAAAATTTTGGTCCACCAGCTACTGAGCCCGCCGTGGAATGAAATCCAAGTCTGAATCAGCCCCATAATCATCACACCCAATAGGGTGCCCAGCACATAACCGTAGCCGCCGCTAATCAGCGTGCCGCCAATTACCACGGCCGCAATGGCGTCCAGCTCCAGGCCAACTCCGGTAAGGGCATAGCCGGAGGAGGTGTAAAAGGAGTACACAATACCCGCCAGCGCGGCAAGCGTGCTGCTTAAGGTATAAATAGCGACGGTGGTCATGCCCATAGGTACGCCGAGCAATACCGCCGACTGGGCGTTGCCGCCAATGGCATAGATGTATCCGCCCAGACGGGTGTAATGCGCAATCCAGGTACCCAGCGCAAAAACCACTATGAGAATCATGGTGGCACTGCTAAACCAGCCGTTGCCCGGCAGCGCAAAACCAAAATTATTGATTGCGTCGAAAAAGGAGTGCTCTATGGCGATGGACTGCTCGCTGAGAATGGTGGCGAGGCCGCGGGCGAAAAACATTCCCGCTAGGGTGACAATAAAAGACTGCAATTGATAAACGTGAATCAAGGTGCCCATGATGGCACCAAAGCAGGCGCCAAACAGCAGCACCACCGGAAACGCCTGTAAAGGGTGCCAGCCATAATTTTGCACCAGCGTGGCACAGAGTACGCTGCTGAAGGCGAGTACAGCGCCGACGCTCAGGTCGATGCCGCCGGACAAAATAACAAAGGTCATGCCCAGGGCAATAATGGCGAGAAAGGCATTATCGGTAAATAAATTTAAAATAACCCGCACGCTGGCAAACCCGGAAAACTGCATTGATCCGGCAATCAACAGCGCAACAAATAAAACGGCAGTAACAGCGACAGGTAGATAACGGCGGTTCACACGCTGTCTCCCTGAATAGTTTTATTGCTCTTAGACAGCTGACGAATTTGCTGACGAAAAGCAGGGGATTGCAACAGCAGCACAATAATAATCACCAGCGATTTGATGACCAAATTATATTTTGGCTCTATGCCACTCATAATAATGGTGGTGCTCATGGTTTGAATAATCAGCACGCCAATCATGGTCAAAGGTAACGAAAAACGCCCTCCGGCCAGCGAGGCGCCGCCGAGGACCACCGCGAGAATCGCATCCAGCTCCAGCCACAAACCCGCATTGTTCGCGTCGGCGCCTTGAATGTCGGCCGTGATGATCATGCCCGCTAGGGCGGCGCACAAGCCCGAAATACCGTACACCGAGAACTTAATGGCTTTGACATTGAGGCCCGCGTAGTGGCTGGCCGTTGGATTACAGCCGGTGGCTTCGACAAACAATCCCAGCGCGGTGCTGCGGGCAATGAGTTGCACCAGAACAAAGACGCCGAGTGCGATCACCACCGGCATCGGCAAGCCCAGGGCCGTGCCCACACCAATCGCCGCAAACCCTTCGTGCTGAAAGGTGACGATTTGCCCACTGTTGATCAGCTGTGCAATCCCGCGACCCGCCACCATCAAGACCAAGGTGGCGACAATCGGCTGGATGCCAAAAATGCTCACCAAGCTGCCGTTCACTATGCCGGCGGCAAGCCCGGCGGCAAGCCCGACAAAAATCACCAGCGGCAGAGCCTCGACACCACTGCTTAATAAATTCGCACAGATCGCGCCACTGATGGCGATCACCGCGCCGACGCTGAGGTCGATGCCGCCGGTGGAGATGACCAGCGCCATGCCTATGGCGAGCAAGGCAGTGGGGGCGCTGCGGTTGAGGACATCGACCAAGCTGCCGTAGAGGCGGCCATCTTTAAATTCCAAATGGAAAAACTCCGGGCTAAATACCACATTGGCCAGCAGAATCAGCGCCAGTGCCAGCAGAGGTAAAAACAGCCGGTGCTGCATCAAATGAGTGAGCTGCATAAATTCAATTCTATCCCGCTATAGCTGCCAACACGGCGTTCTCGGAAATGGCTTGAGAATCTATGACCGTGTGGAGGTGTTTGTCGCGCAACACCAAAATTTTATTGCTAAAGGCCACCAATTCTTCAATTTCGGAAGAGGCGACGATCAAGGTCATGCCCTCTGCGCAGAGCTGGCGGATCAACTGGAGGATCTCGGCGTGCGCGCCAATATCGATACCGCGAGTCGGCTCGTCCAACACCAACACTTGCGGGTGGGTCATCAACCAGCGGGCGAGAATCACCTTTTGCTGATTGCCGCCGCTGAGCTCACCGATGGGTTTTTCCGGGTCGGAGCAGACGATTCGCAAGCGCGCCGTGGCATCGGCGACCAGCTGATCTTGCTCGCGGCGACGCAAGGGGCGCCACCATCCCCGCTTTGCCTGCACCGCCAAAATCATATTTTCCCGCACGCTCAAAGGGTGGACGATACCTTCGATTTTGCGATCTTCCGGGCACAGCGCCACTCCGCGCGCGATGGCAGCCGCTGGGGATTTGGGGCGGTAGGGCTTGCCGTGCAGTTGCATAGTGCCGCCGGTTGTCGACGCCAGGCCGAACAGCGCTGCGCACACTTCGCTGCGCCCCGAGCCTAGCAAGCCGGCCAGACCGACTGCGTCGCCACTCTTTGCTTTAAGGCTAATGTTGTGAAGGCCCTGGGAAGTGGACAGCTCCTGCATTTGCAAAGTGGTACTGTCGTCGTCATCGCCGCCCTGGACAGGCTTTTGGGCTTCCACACTCTGCAGCTCTTTGCCCAGCATATGGGCGACCAGCTGCGCGCGCGGCAGCTCTGCGGTATTGAAGGTGCCGACCTTCTCCCCATTGCGCAGCACTGTGATGCGGTCGGTTAGGTCGTAGACCTGATCGAGAAAGTGGGTGACAAACAAGATGGCGACCCCTTGCTCGCGCAGGTTGCGCAAGATGCGAAAGAGGACTGCCACTTCCCGCGAGTCTAAGCTCGCGGTGGGCTCATCGAGAATCAACACTTTTGCGGAGCAGTCCACCGCACGGGCAATCGCTACCAGCTGTTGGATGGCGATGGAGTAGCTGGAGAGGGATTCGCTGACGTCTATATGGACATCGAATTGTCGCAAGAGGGCTTCGGCATTGCGGCGCAGCAGACGCCACTGGATCACGCCAAAACGCCGTGGCTCACGGCCCAAATATAGATTGTGCGCGACGCTGAGGTTGGGCAGCAGGTTGACCTCTTGATACACGGTGCTGATACCCTGGCGCTGTGCATCCAAAGGACTCTGTGGGTTGATGGGGGTGTCGCACAGTTCAATGCGACCGGCATCCGCAGAGTGGACGCCGGTCATGACCTTGATCAGAGTGGATTTGCCCGCGCCATTTTCACCTAAAAGCGCGTGAACCTCTCCCGCCTGTAGATTCAGGTCGACATGATTGACGGCGAAAACGCCCTTGAACCGTTTGCAGACACCTGTCAGCTGTAAAACCGTTTTCCGCTCTGACATGGTGGAGGGCTACTTTTTGCGCTTGGCGTATTCTTCGGCAGCCGTTGCCTGGGTGTACACATCGCCTTGGATTGTAATCAGCTTAGGAATATCGGTTTTCCCTTGCAGATAAGCCTCTATAGCGTCGAAGGCGGGGCCGCCCATATGCGGGCTCAGCTCTACCGTCGCGTTGGCGTCGCCGTCAGCCATGGCTTTGAAGATATCCGGCACCGCGTCTACCGAGACAACCAGAATGTCATCGCCGGGATCCAGGCCGGCCTCTTTGATCGCCAGAACCGCACCTATCGCCATTTCGTCGTTGTGCGCCCACACCGCGCAAATCTCACTGCTCTGTTCGGCTTTGAGAAAGGCCTCCATAACCTCTTTGCCTTTGCTGCGAGTGAACTCGCCGGTTTGTGTGCGGATAATGCGGGCATTGTCGTAGTCGGCGATCACCTCGTTGAAGCCCGCCATACGGTCGATGGCGGCCGTCGCTCCGACGGTGCCTTGCAGCTCCACTATGTTACAAGTGCCGTTGGTGGCTTCCATTAACCAGCGGGCCGCTTTGCGCCCTTCTTCGACAAAATCTGAAGCGACCCGGGTGAGGTAGAGGGAGTCATCTTCCAGCGCCATATTGCGATCGACAATCACCACCGGGATGCCGGCCCGCTTGGCTTCCGTCAGGACGGGCTTCCAACCGGTTTCTACCACGGGTGCCACTATGATGGCGTCGACCCCTTGGGCAATGAAACTGCGGATGGCTTTGATCTGGTTTTCTTGCTTTTGCTGGGCATCGGAGAACTTCAGGTCGATGCCGCGTTTTTCCGCATCGGCTTTCACCGACTCCGAAAACGAGGTGCGCCAACTGCTTTCCGAGCCTACCTGGGAAAAGCCCACCACCAGTTGTTTATCACCGCCGGATGCGGGACTCGATTTGGAGGACTCGCCGCAGCCGAACAGCGCCAGCAGGGGGATCAGTAAATACAGAATTCTCATAGTTGGGCCCATTATCGTTATTGTCTGGTGAAGCGCCGCTCAACCTGAGGTCGGCGGCGCTTGTCGATGGTTGCTGAGGGTTTTATTGCAATGCTTCTGTGCTGGTCTCGCCGTTAATCAGGCGCGGAATGCCCATGGGGTTATCGTTGCGCAAGGCGGGCGGTAGCAACGCCTCAGGATAGTTCTGATAGCACACCGGGCGCAGGAAGCGGAGGATCGCATTAGTGCCCACTGAGGTAAAGCGGCGATCCGAAGTGGCGGGGAAAGGGCCGCCATGAACCATGGAGTGGCACACCTCGACGCCGGTTGGGAAGCCGTTGACAACCACGCGCCCCGCCGTTTCCGTCAGCAGATCCAGAAGCTCGGCGTAATCGCCAAATTCCTCTTCGGTGCCGTGCAAGGTGGCGGTGAGTTGTCCCGGCAGGCGTCGGGCTACGCGCATCAGCTCATCGCGATCCTGGCACTTGACGATAATGGAGGCGGGCCCGAAGGTTTCTTCCACTAACTCAATATTGTCCAGCAGGTTGGCGGCGGTAGTGGTAAACAGCGTAACCTGAGAGTAGAAGCCGTCACCGCTGGGCGCTTGACCGCGAGCGACAACTTCGAGCCCTTTGCCTTGCCCGCGCTCGCTCATGGATTGTTGAAAGCTTTGGCAGATGCGCTCGTTCAGCATCACGGCAGAGGGGGCATCCGCCACTACTTTTTTCGCCGCATCCAAAAATGTCTGCAGTGGTTCGCCATCGACGGCAATGAGCAAACCCGGTTTGACGCAGAACTGCCCGGAACCCAGGGTAATGGAACCGATGAATCCTTGGGCTATGCCTGCGGCGTTTTCGCTAAGTGCCTTGGGGAGGACGAATAGGGGGTTACTGCTGCCCATTTCGGCGAATACCGGAATGGGATCCGGCCTTTTGTTGGCCAGTGCCATAAGCGCCGTGCCGCCGGTGAAGGACCCGGTAAAGCCCACAGCTTTGATGGCGGGTGCTTGCACCAACTGAGCGCCGACCGCATGACCGTCGTCCACCAAGTATGAAAAGACGCCGCGCGGCAGGTCGGCTTGGCTCACCGCCTTGGCGATCGCCTGGGCCACCAATTCACCACTGCCGGGGTGCGAGGGATGTCCTTTGACGATCACCGGGCAGCCTGCGGCCAGGGCGGAAGCGGTATCACCGCCCGCGACCGAAAATGCCAGCGGGAAGTTGCTCGCGCCGAAGACCACAACAGGGCCGAGGGGCTGATTCACATGGCGCAGATCCGGGCGGGGAATGGGCTGGCGATCAGGGAGGGCGGTGTCGATACGCGCATCCAGAAAATCGCCGCGCTCAATGTAGTCGGCAAACATGCGCAACTGGCCGCAGGTGCGGCCGCGCTCTGATTCGGCGCGTGCTTTTGGATAGCCCGTTTCCGCCATCACGCGTTCCAGCAGCTCATCGCCGAGCGCCATGATTTGCTCGGCGCAGTGGCGCAGCAATGCCGCGCGAACGCTGATGGGGGCGTGGCGGAATTTCTTGCTGGCCGCTTCTGCCATGCGCACCGCCGCTTCGACCTGACGGCTAGAGGCAATGGAGAACGCAGGGCTTAGCTTGCGGCCGTCTTGTGGGTTTGCGCCATGGAAAGTGCCGCCTTCGCCGGGCGTCCACTCTCCGCCAATCAATTGTTTTCCACTAATAGTCATACTCACCTCGATTCGGTTAAATCCATCCCGCATCTACGATAAAGTTCTGTGCGGTACACATACGGCTGTCGTCCGAGGCCAAAAACAGCGCCATAGCGCATATATCCTCGGGCATGAGTCGGCCTTTTAGGCACTGGCTGCGCTGAATCTCCTGGAGCGTTTCTTCGTTAACCCAATCGCGCAGTTGCCGCTCGGTCATTACCCAGCCGGGTATCAGTGTGTTGATGCGGATGTTGTCCTCACCCAGCTCGCGCGCCAGTCCTCGGGTCATACCTTCGAGCGCGGCTTTGGAGGTTGTGTAGCCAGTCATATTGCCCTGGCACTCGTACCAGCTCATGGAGCCGAAATTGATAATGGAGCCGCCACCGGCCGCCTTCATACCGGGCTGCACCGCTTGAATGGCAAAAAACGCGTGGCGCAGGTTCACGTTAATGCGGCTGTTCCAGTAGTCTTCGTCAATGGTGCGAAAGTCGTGACGGGTGTCGCTGGCGGCGTTATTCAATAGCGCCCGCACAGGTCCGAGCTGTTCGGCAACGACCTTTAGGACATTTTGCAGATCCTGCGTGCGGGTGACGTCGCAGTGAAAAAAATGCGGTGTGGTGGCGTCGGCCAAATCGCCGATTTGGCTCACCAACTGATGAGCCTCCTCAGTCAAGACATCGACGAAGGCCACTTGCGCGCCCTGGCGGCAAAAGGCCTCCACCAGCGCAGCGCCTATACCGGTCGCTCCGCCGCTGATAAACACCACTTGGTTTTTCAGGCTCGGATATTGATTGCTGAGGCGCATGGGAAATTTCTCGTCGATGGCGAAAGTGTGTTTCAGCGCAATGGATTAGTGAGAGTGGGCGGGTACATCGGCGCCACGGCAGCCTACTAGAAAATCAAAGTCGCAGCCTTCATCGGCCTGCAACACATGTTTGCGATAGAGCTCCAGATAGCCGCCACTTTTGACAAAGGGCTGCTGCTTTTTCAGCTCTTCGATGCGCGAGGCGATCACCTCATCGCTCACTTCCAACTGCAGCAAACCCTTTTCGGCATCCATGGTGATCATGTCGCCATTTTGCACGGCGGCCAAGGGCCCAAACTCCATCGCTTCTGGAGCCACATGCAAGACGACTGTGCCGAAGGCAGTACCGCTCATGCGGGCATCGGAAATACGCACCATGTCGGTGACGCCTTTTTTCAGAATTTTGGCTGGCAAGCTCATGTTGCCGACCTCTGCCATGCCGGGGTAACCCTTGGGCCCGCAATTTTTCATCACCATGATGCAGGTTTCGTCGATATCCAGATTCTCATCGTCGATACGGGTTTTGTAATCGTCGAAGTTTTCGAAGACCACGGCGCGGCCGCGATGTTTCATTAAATGTGGGCTGGCCGCAGACGGCTTTAAAACGGCGCCGCGGGGCGCGAGATTGCCGCGCAAAATACAGATGCCGCCATTGGCGACCAAAGGGTTGTCGGCCGGACGTATGACATCATCGTTGTGGCAGGCCGCATTTTCGACGTTTTCCCAAATGCTGCGGCCGTTGGCGGTCAACGCATTTTTTTCCAACAGATTTTGCTCACCCAGGCGCCGCAAAACGACCGGCAGTCCGCCTGAATAATAAAATTCTTCCATTAGATATTTGCCAGAAGGCATAAGGTTGACGATGGTAGGGACGTTTTTGCCGTAAGTTTGCCAATCGTCAAGATCCAGACTGACGCCTATACGCTGAGCGATCGCTTTGAGGTGAATCACTGCGTTAGTGGAACCGCCGATGGCGGCATTGGTGCGGATTGCGTTGATAAAGGCTTCACGAGTGAGAATTTTGCTCAACCGCAGATCCTCTTCCACCATTTGCACAATGCGCATGCCCGACAAGTGGGCCAGCACGTAGCGGCGGGAGTCGACAGCGGGAATTGCGGCGTTGTGTGGCAGCGAAGTTCCGAGCGATTCGGCCATGCAAGCCATAGTGGACGCAGTGCCCATGGTGTTGCAGCTACCGGCGGAGCGCGACATGCTACTTTCGGCGCTGAGAAATTCGTCGAGCGATATATCGCCGGTTTTGAGTTTTTCGTGCATTTGCCAGACCAGTGTTCCCGATCCGACATCTTTTCCGTGATGTTTGCCGTTGAGCATTGGGCCACCGGAGACTACTATGGCTGGGACATCACAGCTCGCCGCGCCCATAAGTAGCGCTGGCGTGGTTTTGTCACACCCAACTAGCAGCACTACGCCGTCTATCGGGTTGCCGCGAATGGCCTCTTCTACGTCCATTGAGGCCAGGTTGCGAGTAAGCATTGCCGTGGGGCGGAGGTTGGATTCGCCGTTCGAAAAAACCGGAAATTCCACAGGCAGGCCACCGGCTTCGTAGATGCCTTGTTTTACGCGCTCCGCGATTTGGCGCAAGTGTGCGTTGCAGGGGGTTAGTTCCGACCATGTATTGCAGATACCGATGACCGGCTTGCCGGCAAACTGGTGATCAGGAAAGCCCTGGTTTTTCATCCAGCTGCGGTACATAAATCCATTTTTATCGTTGGTGCCAAACCACCGGGCTGATCTTAAATTGACTTTAGGTTTGCTCATGAAGAATGAATCTTTGTTGGGTGCGCCTGACCTTAGGATAGGCCATGTTTGTTTTGGTTTGAATCATCATATGATATAGTTCATCAACCTTCGAGAGCAAGTCGCCGTCGTTATGCAGATTAGACAATTCCAACCAAAAAATTTAAACGCACAGACCGTTGAACGCCTGGGTCGGCGAATTGTTGAAGGCCATTATAAAGAAGGACAGCAACTTCCCATTGAACCGGAGCTGTGCGCAGAATTTGGCGTTAGTCGGCCGATCGTGAGGGAGGCGACAAAAATCCTCATTGCCAAAGGCCTGCTGAACTCAAAGCCCAAGGTTGGCACCATTGTGCAGAGTAAAGATCGCTGGAACTTGCTCGACCCGGATGTGCTGAACTGGGTCACACAATCCCTGCCCGCCACCAACTTTCTCGATATGTTATTCGAAGCACGCATGGCAATAGAGCCGAGCGCTGCCGCGCTCGCCGCCGAAAAAGCCACCGAGGAAGATATAGCGCGCATTGCGGCAGCCTTTGAAGATATGGTTGCCGCGCCGACGGTTTCCGAATCCATAGAACCCGATGTTCGGTTTCATCAGGCGATTCTCGATGCAACGCATAACGACGTCATCCGCTACATCGGTCATACCTTGCATAATGCACTGGCTATTTCCATCAGTTTGACCTCATGGCACGAGGAAATTCATGTGGTTTCCCTGCCGCGGCACGAGGCTGTTTTTCGTGCAATCGCGGCAAAAAATCCCGCCAAAGCCGATAAGGCTGTGCGTATTTTGCTGGCGGACTCCCGCAAAGACTTCGATAAAAAATATTCCCGCTGATGAAAAAAAATCTTATCCAGTTTCGCGGTGACGACGGCGAAATTTGCCTCGGCGTCGTCCGCAGTAGTGATCAAGTAGAAACGCTTAATTGGCAAGGCGGTATGTACACCTTGGCGCAAGCTGCCATAAAGCAGCGCCAAAGTCTTGCAGAGCTTGCGGAGCGATCTCTCACTGGTGTGTTGGTCGATTACAATCGCTTGGTGCAGGAGCAGCGCCTGCTCGCCCCAATTGCCCACCCCGACCCCGCGCATATGCTGGTAACAGGAACCGGACTAACCCACATGGGCAGCGCCGACACGCGGGCGTCCATGCATGCCAAGCTCGCGGTTGATGAAGCGCAGCAAACCGATTCTATGCGTATGTTTCGCATGGGGTTGGAAGGTGGCAAGCCGGAGGCGGGTAAAGCCGGCGTGCAACCGGAATGGTTTTATAAGGGTGACGGCAGCATAGTGGCGCCGCCGGGCGGCGATGTGGAATCGCCCGACTTTGCCCTGGATATGGGTGACGAAGTTGAGGTGGTGGGGATTTATCTTATTGGTGAAGACGGCAATCCCTATCGCTTAGGCTTTGCCATTGGCAACGAATATTCCGATCACAAAACCGAAAAAATCAATTATCTCTATCTTGCTCACAGCAAATTACGGCCGTGTTCTTTTGGGCCGGAATTGGCGACGGGAGCGCTGCCCTCCAGTATTGAGGGCACTTCACGATTAATTCGCAATGGCGATGTTATTTGGCAAAAAGCGTTTGTCAGCGGAGAAGACAATATGACGCATACCATCGCCAATCTTGAGTACCACCACTTCAAATATCAGGCATTTTTGCGACCTGGTGATGTTCACGTCCACTTTTTCGGTACCAGTACGCTAAGCTTTAGTGATGGTGTTGAAGCCCGCGAGGGCGATGTTTTTGAAGTGGCGAGTCCCTGGTTTGGCAGACCGCTGCGCAACACATACAAAATAATAAAATCGGCATTTTCGGCAGGCCGGGGCGTCACAAGTCTCTGACGCGTCGCGTCGGCCCCGCCGGCCGGTCACGATTTCCTGCACAACAATATGAGGTGTTTATGCTTGGTCCTATCTTCAGGTCGGTTAGTCGCGCCATTCTCGTAGGTTCGACTATGTGCTCCGCCTGGGCTTTTGCTGAAGTCTCCGTCACCATTCACAGCGAAAAACCCGGCGCCACCATTAATAAAAATATTTATGGGCAATTTGTTGAGCACCTGGGACGGGGCGTATACGAAGGTATCTGGGTTGGGCCGGACTCCAAAATTCCCAATACACGTGGATTTCGCAACGATGTGCTGGCCGCTCTAAAAGAATTGCAGGTTCCGCTGATGCGCTGGCCCGGTGGCTGTTTCGCTGATGAATATCACTGGCGCAACGGCATAGGTCCGCACAAAGATCGCCCAGTAACGGTAAACGCCTCTTGGGGCAATGTGACGGATGACAACGCTTTCGGCACTCATGAGTTTTTTGAATTGGCGGAAATGCTGGGTTCGGACGTTTATATTAACGGTAACCTCGGCACCGGCACACCCCAGGAAATGGCGGAGTGGTTGGAATATATGACCTCGCCCAGCCAGTCGACACTGGCAAATTTGCGCCGCAAAAATGGTCGCGAGGAGCCTTGGAAAGTTCATTTCTTTGCCATAGGTAACGAAGCTTGGGGCTGCGGTGGCAATATGACGCCGGAGTACTACACCCACCTTTACAAGCACTATGCGACGTTTCTAAAAACCCCAGAAGATAATCGTCCGGAGTTGATTGCCAGCGGTGGCTATGAACACCTCACGGAGTGGACGGAAACTCTCATGAAAAATGTGCCGCAAACATTCAGTTTGCGCATGAACGGCATAGGTCACCACTACTACACGCTGCCGCGTGGCGATTGGGAAAAGAAGGGCCGTGCAACAGGCTTTCCCGAAACCGAGTGGCTGTCCACTTTGGCGAACACCATAAAAATTGAGGATTACATCAAGACCAACATCGCCATCATGGATGAGCATGACCCCGAGAAAAAAGTGGGCTTTTATGTGGACGAGTGGGGCACATGGTACGACACGGAAGAGGGCGATAATCCCAGCTTTTTGTATCAGCAAAATACACTGCGTGATGCGTTGGTGGCGGGCCTGAACCTGAACATCTTCCACAAATATGCCGAGCGTGTGCGCATGTCTAATATTGCGCAAATGGTCAACGTGTTGCAGGCAATGATTTTGACCGACAAGGAAAAAATGCTGCTCACGCCCACCTATCACGTGTTCAAAATGTATATCCCGTTTCAGCAGGCGACCCATTTGCCAGCGGAGATCAGTGGCAATCCGAGCTACGGCATAGGTGAGACGAGTATCCCGCAAATTAGCGTCTCTGCCGCCAAAACGACCGACGGACGCACGGTGTTGGCGCTGGTCAACGTGCACCCCACCAAAGCGATGGATGTGGCGATCAAGGGTCAGTGGAAACAGGGCGAAGGTCAGTTATTGACAGCGGATAAAATGGATTCTCACAACACCTTTAGCAAGAAAAATACTGTGGCGCCCAAACCATTTAAAACCAGTAAGCGCGGCAGTCAACTCGTCGCCGCCTTGCCGGCAAAATCGATGGTGGTGTTAGAGCTGAAATAATGAGACAAGGCGACCAAACGGAATTGGTCGCGTTTGTTCTGTCTATCTTGCGCTTCGCTTTCCCCTCCGTTTGCCCCCTCTGTTCTCACTAATGGTGAGGCTCTTCACAACGTGAATGCGATTTCATCTGAGTTAACGCAATCCAACCCTTGATTTTGCACCAATTGTTATATCATCATATGAAATACGCTAGCGGATGCCGACCTTCCTGTGGTCGGCAGTGGGGCTTTGGTCTTTTTGTGGAATCGAAGCTTCTTAATCGTTAACGTTTTATTGGTGCGCTGTAACCTTGGAGGGTTATGTCATAGGGTGTGTCACCTCCATATGGCTGCTGTTAACCCTCACTTTTTTCCATCTTGTTTCCACTTGCAGTATTTCTCCGAGCGACTTCGAAGTCGCAAGTCGTTTGTTAGGATTTAAGCCAATAACGACTGGCCTTATTCTTGTACTTTCCTGATGCTACACGGATGAGTTTTAGGTTGGATGTTAGTTGTCTCCAGCCGGCGTTGTGTGATCTGTTTTTAACATTTTGGATTTCCGAAATATAACTTCACCGAATTAATACCCGGAGGCGCTATGTTAGTAAAAAGTATTATGGGGCGTTCACGCTATTTGAAAGGTGCAATGGTTTTACTTGTACCGGTGCTGCTCGCGGCATGTGGGGGAAGCGGCGGTGTTAGCTCCTCTAGCTCATCCAGTTCTTCTTCATCCTCCAGCAGTTCAAGTTCATCGAGTTCTTCATCTAGCTCGTCGTCAAGTTCCAGTTCTTCGTCGAGTTCATCTTCCAGCGGCGAGCCCGTTGCCCAGTGTCAAAACCCCGGCTCGCGCCCGGCGGCGAACCAAGTCTCGTGGTCGAATCGAAGTTCACCGTTGACGGGACCTCACGGCGCCGTGGTTGAGCATGAGCAGACCCTGTCGCGTCACACGGTTTATCGCCCCGCCAACATGCCCTCCGAGCAATTGCCTATCGTTTCCTGGGGCAATGGCGGTTGTGGTGCTAATGGCTTGAGTTCGGCAGAGTTTTTGGCCGAAATTGCCTCTCACGGTTATCTGGTGATTGCCAATGGTGCGCCCAACGGAGGAGGGAGTGATCCGCAGGATGGCTCCACCCATATTGCCGCAATCGATTGGGCAACCGATGAGGCGGCCGATCCATGCAGCCCATATTTCAACAAGGTGGATACTGATAGCGTTGCGGTGATGGGCTACTCGTGTGGCGGTCTTATGAGCCTTAATGCGGGGGGAGATCCACGCTTGTCTACGGTGGTGGCGATGAACAGCGGTCTGCTAAATCCAACGCCGAACGTGTACGCCAGTTTGCATACGCCAGTGGCATATTTTAATGGCGGCCCTTCTGATATTGCGTACGAAAATGGTCGTCGCGATTATCAAAATATTACCAACGTGCCGGTCTATCATGCGAATCTTCCCGTAGGGCATGGCGGCACCTACGACCAGGACAATGGCGGTGAATATGCGCGCGTTGGTGTGGCCTGGTTAAATTGGCATTTGAAAGGTGATGAGTCCGCAACAGGCCGAGGTATGTTTATCGGCAATGCCTGCGGTATTTGCGGCACTCAATGGACCATCGAGCACAAGAATTTTTAACAGTCCCTTTATTTTCGCTCTTAGAATTTGACATTAAGAGCGAGGCAACTAATTCTTAATGGCGCTAGCCCGTCGGGTTGTACAATCCGACGGGCCTTATTTTTTATCCCCATCCCATTTTGGAATTTGGAACTCAATATGAACAAACCACTGAGTGTAAACGGTGATCTGTTTTCAACAAAAAAGAGAGCTCCGCTAAAACGCTGCTGGTCTGCGGTTCTGCTGGCCGCGCTTCTGACGACTCCTGTGTACGGAGCAGAAAAAGAGGCTGCGCCGCTGTATCAAGACACCTCCAAAGGGTTTGAAGAGCGAGCCAGAAATCTAGTGGAGCGCATGACACTGGATGAAAAAATTCCGCAACTCATCAACGACGCACCTGCCATCCCGCGCCTTGGGGTGCGTGAATACAATTGGTGGAATGAAGGGTTGCATGGGGTTGCCGCGCTTGGTGAGGCGACCGTATTTCCGCAGGCCATTGGTATGGCGGCGGCGTGGGACGAGCCTTTAATGTTGCAAGTGGCGGACATTATCAGCACCGAGTTTCGCGCCAAGCACTACGCCAATCAACACCGCTTCGGCGGCTCTGATTGGTTTGGTGGGCTTACCGTATGGTCTCCCAATATCAATATCTTTCGCGATCCGCGCTGGGGTCGTGGTCAGGAAACCTATGGCGAAGACCCGCACCTCACGTCGCGTCTCGGAGTGGCGTTTGTTAAAGGCTTGCAAGGCGATGACGAGCGCTACTTAAAGACCGTGGCGACGCCCAAGCACTACGCGGTTCACAGCGGCCCGGAAGCGAGCCGCCACCAGGATGATATTCACCCGAGCCGCAAAGACTTGGAGGAAACTTATTTACCGGCTTTTCGCGCGGCGGTAATCGAGGCCAAGGCCGAGTCGGTCATGTGTGCTTACAACGCGGTGGATGGTGTGCCCGCCTGCGCCAGCGATTATCTGATGGAAGAAGTACTGCGCGATCAATGGGGCTTTGAAGGCTTTGTGGTGTCCGACTGCGGCGCGGTATACGACATTTATCACGAGAAAAATCACGGCTATACCAAAACACCGGAAGAGGGTATTAAAGCGGCCTTTGAAGGCGGCATGGATTTGATCTGTGGAGAGGCGAATGAAGCCGATCATATTCGCGGTGCGTTGAAAAAAGGCTTAATCAGCGAAGCGCAAATCGATGAGTCCCTGATTCGCTTATTTACGGCCAGAATGCGGCTCGGTCAGTTTGATCCTCGACCGAAGGTTTTTCCGAAAATTACCGCCAGCGCGAATGATACCGATGAGCATCGCAAAGTGAATCGCACCCTGGCGGAAAAGTCTTTAGTGTTGTTAAAAAATCAGCAGGGTTTTTTGCCCTTTAAGTCGAGTATTCGCACCATTGCTGTTATCGGCCCTAATGCGGACAGTTTGGATGCCTTGGTGGGCAACTACAACGGCAGCCCCTCTGCGCCAGTGACCGTTTTGACCGGTATGCGCAATCGCTTTGGTGAGGCCAATATTCGTTACGCAGAAGGCACAGGTTTATTGGCACCGGTGCAGACAGTCGTGCCAGAGGAGGCGTTTTGCCAGGATGCTAAGTGCCGCAGGCCGGGCTTAAACGCCGAGTATTACGCCGACAAGTCGTACCAAGGCAAGCCTCTGAAAACGCAAAAAGATGCGGCAGCTCGAGTTCAATGGCGCGATGAGGTGGCCAGCGGCGCAGTGCGCTGGAACGGCTATTTGAAAGCACCGGAAAGTGGTGCCTACACCATGCGCTATTTGGCCGACGGCGGTTATCGTATCTGGGTTAACGATCAGCTTGTGATTGATGCCTGGGATGTCGACTGGCGTCCGGTTATCGCCAGCGGCTCGGTGGAATTGGAAGCTGGTAAAACCTATCGCCTAAAAATCGAAGCGTTCCAGCGCGGCGAGCAGGGCGATGAAAAGCTGATGTGGAGTCTGCCGTCTGACGTAGGAGCCAGGGAGGCGCTGGCGGCGACTGAAGCTTCTGATGCAGTGGTGTTTGTCGGCGGTTTGACTGCGCAGCTTGAAGGCGAAGAAATGCCCGTGCCTCTGCCGGGCTTTTCCGGAGGTGATCGCACCGATCTGGCACTGCCACAGGTTCAGCGCGAGCTGCTGCAAAAGCTCTATGCTACCGGGAAGCCGGTGGTACTGGTGCTGATGAATGGCAGCCCATTAGCCGTCAACGAAGATGACCAAGCGGCGGCCGCCATTGTGGAAGCTTGGTATCCGGGCGGTGAGGGTGGCGACGCGGTCGCCGGATTGTTGGCCGGTGACTTCAGCCCGGCGGGCCGTCTGCCCATGACGTTCTATCGATCACTGGATCAATTGCCGCCCTTTGGCGACTACTCAATGGCCAATCGCACTTATCGCTATCACACAGGCGAAGTTTTGTACCCCTTTGGTTATGGGCTTTCCTACACGGACTTCCGCTATGATCGGGTTAAAGTTGCGCCGCAACGCTGGCGCGGTACCGGCGAGGTGACTGTGACGGTGGATGTTACCAATACAGGTGCGATGGATTCCGATGAGGTGGTCCAGCTCTATGTATCACACCAAGAGGTAGCGGGAGCGCCGATTCGCTCACTGGTTGGGTTTAAGCGGATTCATGTGGCGAAAGGCAAAACCGAAAAGGTGGTTTTTAAATTGGATGCCCGCGCTCTGAGCACGGTGGATGAAGATGGAGGACGCAGCGTGGTGCCAGGCACAGTCGCTGTCTGGGTGGGGGGCGGTCAGCCCGAGCAGCGGGAGGGCCTGCGCCCGGCCGCGGGCGGTCAGACTGAGCTGGTGATCACCAAGGGGCAAACGCTATAGCAAGCCGGAGATTTCGGGGCGTAGCAGAGGGCCGGCAGATGCCGGCTTTTTTTAATGTTGCGATTGTAATCGGTTACTTAGTCGCGTGATTTTGCTGCTTGTTTCTCAATAAATAATATTATCTTATGAAATAATGGGTTGAGTGATGACCAACTCTGTTAGAAATGCGTGCCTGATGTCTGCGCTGTAGGTGGGAGACGGTCATCGTTAAGGCTAGATGTTCAGATAATAACGCCAATTATCGCCAATTCTCGGCTTGGACAGACTCATGAAAAACGACATTATGACCCACAATTCGCGGGATAGAGTTTGCTCTATTGCGCATCGTGTAAAACTCAGCGTTCTACCCATTATTTTGCTTGGCTTGATGACCGGCTGCGGCGGCGGTGGTCAGCAGGAAACCAGCTCTTCGAGTTCGTCATCATCGAGCAGCTCGAGCAGTTCATCGAGTTCTAGTAGCTCGTCCAGCTCATCGAGCAGCTCTTCTTCCTCCTCCTCGTCGTCCTCCAGCTCTGGCTCCATTCCTGCCGGATCAACGCTGGTTTACGCGGTTAACGCAGGTGGCCCCGCGACCACTTTGAACGGTGTTCAATATCAGGCGGATCGTTTCTCGACCGGTGGCGCGACGATTTCAACGACCGACCCCATTTCCGGCGTGAGCAGCGGAACTCTGTATCAATCCGAGCGTTACGGCACCTACAAGTACGAAATTCCGGTGACCAATGCCAGCTACAGTCTGCGGCTGCATTTTGTCGAGATGTACCACACGGCTGACGGAGCGCGGCAATTCAATGTCACGGTAGAAGGGGAGCCGGTACTGCAAAACGTTGACCTTTTTGCCGAGGTTGGTCACGACGCCGCCCACGAGGTAATCGTCCCTATGGTGATGGTGGCGGACGGTTCTTTGACTATTGAGCTTGTCGGTGAAATCGATAATGCCACCATCAGCGGGTTTGCGATTTACTCCAATACCGACGGTAAATTTGTCGAGCCGCCAGAGCCAGAGTTTTGCGATCTGCCCAACCGTATTCGCTGGACCTCAACGGGTGCGATTATCTCGCCTAAAAATGGCGACGCTTCGGTAAAAGACCCAAGCATTGTTTACTACAACAACAAATATCACGTGTTTGCCACTGTCTGGAATACCAGCGGCCAGGGCAGCTATCGCTCGATGTACACCAGCTTCACCGATTTTGATCAGGTGGGCTCGGGTACCTATCAAGCATTTTCTCCCGGCGGTAGCTCAACGGTTGCGCCACAAGTGTTTTATTTCGAGCCGCAAAAACGTTGGTACATCTTTACTCAGTGGCCGGCAAAATATACCACCAGCACAAACATCGAAGATCCCAGCAGCTGGTCGGCGCCCACTACTTTGTGGCCGGGCAATGACGTCTATGGCGGTGCTTTGGATTATTGGGTGATTTGTAATGACACGCACTGTTATCTCTATTTCTTTAAAGATGACGGCAAGATGTATTACGTCAGTACCACCATTGCCAACTTCCCTCGATTCGATGTCGGTCAAGTGAAGGTAGCTAATGTGCCCGGTACCGGTGGCCAGAACATTTTGTTCGAGGCGGGCAACGTCTACAAAATCAAAGGTACGGATAAATATTTGCTGCAGGTTGAAGGTTGGGGTGCTGCCGAAAACCGACGCCTGTACCGCTCCTGGACATCCACCAGTCTCGACGGCCCCTGGCAAGCGCACAAGACGACGGAAGATGATCCATTTGCCGGGCTGAACAATACGACCTTCCCCGGCGGCCAGTGGACACAACAAATCAGCCACGGCGAAATGATCCGTGATGGTTACGACGAGAAGATGGAAATTGACGCCTGTAATATGCGCTTTATCTATCAAGGCGTTAACTTAAGCGGCTATAACGGTTCTTATAATGCAAGGCCTTATAAACTCGGCTTATTGACCGCACAATAATTCGCTCTTCAACTTACCGAAAAGGGCCGCTTCGCGGCCCTT